>CAURWB010000005.1:0-56923 GCA_963528245.1 uncultured Campylobacter sp.
TATATCCAGATAACTAACGCGTAATCTTAAATGGAGCGGAGTTTTTCCGCTCCCTACGCTATACGACTAACGACTATCAACTCTATAGCCAAATTTACGCAAACATATCTAAATGTAACTCTTTTTGGCAAATTTAAGCCTACCTACTAACCGAGCAATAATCTTTAGCAGTTAGCATCCTAACGAGCGTGCAAATCAGTAAAACTAATTTTTACTCTACGAGGCCATAAGGGCACTTTTCCTACAAACCAAACCATATACAAAGCGATTGCCGATTTTTAAAAAGGCAAATTTAGATCGTGAGTACCGGACTCCTAAAACTCGATTATTTATAAATTTAAGCGCATAAAAAAAGGTCGCCAAACAGTAAAATTTGAAGTTAAATTTGTAGATTTCACCGAAACGCCGCTACCGCAAACGCCTCGGCAAGAGAGTCAAATTTGACCGCCCGAAGCGATCAAATTTAAGATAAAATTTACAGTATAAATCCGCTGCCGATAACTAGCTCGCCTCTGTAAAATACCGCCAGCTGCCCGCTAGCCACGCCAAATGCGCTCTGTTTTAGCTCGACCTTGGCGGTGCCGCCCTCTAGCACCTTTACGTGCGCGTTTAGCCCGATACTGCGGTAGCGAACCTTGACGTCGCAGTCAAACTCGCTCTCGTCCACGAATAAATTTAGGCTATTTACTGCGATCTTGCCGCGCTCAAGTTCCTCTTTTGGGCCCACGACGATGCGGTTATTTTGAGCGTCGATAGAGAGCACGAAATGCGGCTCGTGCGCCCCAAATACCTCAAATCCGCGCCTCTTGCCGATCGTGTAGTGCATGTAGCCGTTGTGCCGCCCGATCACCTTGCCCGCGCTATCGACCACGTCGCCTGGCAGGTCGGTCTCGTAGTGCTTGTTTAGCACCTCGATATAGGTATCCTCGACGAAGCAAATCTCGCTGCTCTCGGCCTGCTCGCCGTATTCGCGAAAGCTCGGCAGAGATTTTGCCAGCTCTTTTATGTCTTTTTTAAATTTATCCCCGAGCGGGAAAAGCATATCGGCAATGATCTCTTTTGGCACCTGCGCGACGAAGTAGCTCTGGTCTTTGCTAGGATCGGCGGCAACCCTGATCATGCCATCTTGAACGCGGATGTAGTGGCCGGTGGCGAGCTTTTCACAGCCGATACTTTTGGCAAATTTTAGCAGCTCGCCAAATTTTATAAAGTGGTTGCAAAGCGCGCAGGGATTTGGCGTCTTACCCTCTTTATAGGAGCTAACAAACGGCGTATAGACGTATCTGTCAAACTGCTCTTGTAAATCAAGCACGTGATAGGGGATGCCCAGATACCCGCACGCGCGGGCGACTTTATCGATATTTTTTTCATGATATCCAGGCTTTTTGTGTAGTTTCATATAGCAGCCCACGACCTCGTGACCCGCTTCTAGCAGCATTTTGGCGCTCATGGTGGAGTCGACGCCGCCGCTCATGGCCATTAAAATTTTCATTTTTCTTTCCTTTGTGGGGCAAGCGCGCCTCGCGAGCGCCTTTAAACGAGCTTGAAATTTTTGATCTGCGGCAGGCTACATGCCTAGCCTTGACGCAAAAATTTCCGCGCAACGCTTAAATTCATCTCGCGATTCATCGCTTGCGTTTTTTGTAAAAATATTTTCAAATTTACAAATCTCGCCTTAGCCCCACAATAAGACAATTTCATATAAATTTGACGCGATTATATAAAAAATAGCTTAATACGCTATAAATTTGCGAGCCAAGGGTGGCGTGGCATTTAGCTTTCGCGCCTTGCCAGCTCTAGATTTTACGCGCCGAGACGGCAATGCAGGATTTGCAAACGGCGATGACGCGGTTAAATTTACCGAATTTGACGCAAAAGGCAAGCATATCGGCAAATCCGCTTAAAAACACAAACCAAACCGCGCGAACAAATTTACAAAAATCAAAATTTAACGCCGTGCGCTAGATAAATGCAACCAGCAAATTTACCGACCGAATTTAACTAACCCTCAAGCCTTGCGGTATTTTAGAGCTTTAAATTTTTGCGCACCGTATGCGCCATCGTAGCGGCAGTTAAAATTCAGCAGTGGACGCGAGCAGCGTCAAATTTGAGGGCGACACAGCCGAAAATAGCGATAAAAACGAGGCAAATCAGCACAAAAGCAATCCTATCTCGCATCCCGTCAAGCATCGCCAAATCCTTAAAATTAGTAAAATTTTAGCACGCTAATTTAGTTTAATATCCCCAAAATTTCATCCCTTACGGCATCAAGATCGTCGCTGATCGTATAAAGCGACAAATCCTCCTTGCTGACGGCTTTTTCGCGTATGAGCGTGGTTTTGATAAAATCGTCGAGCTTACTCCAAAACTCTCTACCGATGAGAAAAATTTTAGCTTTTTTGGCGCCGATTTGCGCGAGCACTAGGATCTCAAACAGCTCATCAAGCGTCCCAAAGCCGCCCGGAAACACCAAAAACGCGCTCGAGCGCTCGATGAGGGCAAATTTGCGAGCGGATAAATTTGAAAAGACAAAGCTGCTAGTGGCGTATCTGTTTGTCACTTGCTCAAACGGAAGCACGATATTTAGGCCTATCGACGGACTTTTGCCGCTCTCGTACGCTCCTTTGTTCGCCGCCTCCATCACACCTGGCCCGCCGCCGCTAACGACGGCAAAACCGCCTTCTGCAAGCTGCTTTGCGAGGCTAAAAGCCATTTTACAGTATTTGCTATTTTCGTCAAACCTGGCCGAGCCAAAAAACGTAACGCTAGGATTTTTATAAGTTGCAAAATCCCTAAATTTGGCCAGATCGTTTAGAATTTCATCCATTATTTTCTCTTTTTCTTAGTTTAAATTTACGTGCTAGAGCTGCAGATAGCGGCTAAATTTACCACGCGAATTTAAAAGCAATGATAGCCAAAACGGATTTAAAAACAAATGACGCATGATTAAATTTGAGATTAATTTTAGGTAGATTTCAAATTTGCAAAGCTATCAAAGCGGTTTAATTTTGCTCAAATTTGCTGGCAATTTTAGCGCTAAACGGCGCAAACTCGCAAAGCAAACCCATTTTAAAATCACAAAACCGCCACCTTAGCCTTTAACGCAAATTTATGCAGCGGTTTCTAAAAATATGGCGGTTTGCAAATTTAGGCCTCTAAATTTGCTCACGATTTCGTGCTAAATTTGGCTGAATACGACTTGGTTTTAAAAAGCGCCCCAAGGCGGAATTCGTCCGATTTTAACCCTTAACGCAGCTGTTCGAGGCGCTCTTTTTTCGTACCGATCTGAGTGATCTGGATGCCGAAGTTGCCGTCCACGATGACGACCTCGCCTAGGGCTACGACCTTGTCGCTGATCAAAATCTCAAGCGGGTCGTTTGCGAGCTGATTTAGCTCGATGACCGAGCCTATGTCCATCGTGAGCACGTCTTTTAGCAGCATTCTTTTTGAGCCGATACGCACGTGAAGCGGCAGACGCACATCCATTATGAGCCCGATATTTCGCATTTCCTCGATGCTTAGATCGCCTTTTGCGAGGGTTGCTTGCTGGGCTGGTTCTTTGTGATCTTTATTTAAAAATTTCACCAATGCAAAGTCAAGCACTACGGCGATTTGTTCGCTGACGTCTCCGATTTTAATGGAATAGACGTATATTTTTTCAAACGCGTTCAAATCAAAATTTGCGCTCTCGTCGAGGAAATTTACTTTCGCGACCTCGAAATTTAGCTTCGGCATGCCCTTTTGCGCGCCAAGGCTCGTAGAAAATGCGCCCATGATATTTGAAAACACCTCTTTAGCGGCATCTAGCTCGTCCTCGCTTAGATTTTCGTTGCGCGAGATCTCTTCTTCTCCAAGCATCCATTCGCCGATCGCGCTCATTAGTACCGGCGTGGCTACTAGTATCATCTTTGCCGTCGTATCGCCGCTAACGGCTATGTTTGCAACGGCTAGAGGCGGCTTTATGCCTTCTTGCTTAGGAGCGTCGTATTCGTTTCTCTCGCCTATTTCAGGCGTCCTACCCGTTAGCCCTTCGACCGTAGCCTTTACCTCGTTTACGAAAATTTTAAAAAAATCATTCATTGTTTTCATCCTCGCCTAATATATCGTCGTCTTCGTACTCATCCTCGTGCTCTGTGCTCATGAGTTTTGCTCTGCGCTCTTCTTCATACTGCTCGAGGATATTTTTGATCTCGTCTTTATCGCTTCTGATTAGCTCTTCTATGCGGATAGATTTTCTAAATCTATGTAGTCCGACCTCAGCCAAAAATACCTCTTTTTTATCGATCGTTACGATAGCCTTGTCGTTTGCCGAGCGGTCAAGGCGCAGTATGTCGCCCTCTTTTAAATTTAAAAACTCATTGACGCTAACGATACTTTTACCCAGTATCGCCTCATACAGCACCTCGGCGCGCCCGATCAGCGTTTTTAGCTCTTTGTTTCGGCTCTTTTTCGCGCTCGTTTCGCCAAGCATTATGTCGCGGTTGGCTAGACGGCTTAAGATCGGCTCGAGGTATATGACCGGATAGCAGATATTTATCATGCCGCTTGAGTTGCCTACGATGATCTCCATGACGACCATTATAACGATCTCGTTTTGGCTTACGATTTGCACGACGTTTGGACTGCTTTCTTTAGCCTCGACGTTCGGGTACATATCGGTGATCATCGACCAGCTCTCTTTTAGGCGCTGCATCATCATCCTTAGGATCGCATCGAGCAAATTTACCTCGATATCGGTTAGCTCCCTGCTAGTCTCAAAGCCCTCGCCGTTACCGCCTAGCAAGCGATCTATCATCGGAAACGCGATACTCGGGTTTATCTCCAAAACGCAGTTACCGTCAAGCGGCTTGATCGAAAAGACGTTAAAGCTAGTGGGACTCGGCAAGCTCATCAAAAACTCGCCGTACGTCATCTGATCGACGCTATGCAGGCGGATCTCCACGATACTTCTCATAACGCTTGAAATTTGAGAAGCCAAATTTCTCGCAAGCTTGTCGTGTATGCCCTTTATCGCGCGCAGTTGTTCCTTGCTGACGCGGTTTGGGCGTTTAAAATCGTAAATTATTACTTGCTGTTGTTCTTCTTTTTTTGATTTTTCGCCGATAGATTCGCTAGCATCGTCGTCATCTACGACTTCCAGTAGCGCGTCTATCTCTTCTTGACTTAGAATGTCCGCCATTATTTACCCTCAAGCTTTTTTCTTATTTTTTCCATCAAGCGCTTATGTATCTGCGAGATTCTGCTCTCGGTAATCTGCAAAATTTCGCTGATCTCCTTTAAGCTCAGCTCTTCGTAATAATAAAGCTGTACGATGAGCTGATCGCGCTCCTCAAATTCGTTTAAAATTTGAGTTATCTTTTCTATCAAATCCTCTTTTTCGACCCGTTCTAGCGTATTCTCCTCGCTCATTAGCTCCATTTGATCGTCGATGTTTAGGACGGCGACGACCGCACTAACATTCCTTGCTTCGCTTACTTTTTCTACTTCGATACCAAGCTTGTCTGCGATATACGCATCGTCGGGTTCGCACTCGAATTTATTAAAATACTCATTTACTAAAGCCTCGATAGACTTTACCAAAGTACGGTCCGAGCGGCTAACCACGTCAAGCCCGCGCAAAAAATCAAGCATCGCGCCGTAAACTCGCTTTTGCGCGTAGCCCCAAAACGAGTCGTTTTGCTCTTTGTCGTATTTTCTAGAGAGCTTTACCATCTCCTCCAGCCCGGCGCCGATCAGGTCGCTAACGTCGATATGAGCGGGCAAACGCTCCTTTAGCCTAAAAGCCATCGCGCGAAGAGCGGGCGTGTAGGCTAGCACAACCTCGTCTTGTTCTTTTTTTAAATTTGAGGCATAAGGATTATGCGGCTTTTGCATTTCTTTCGCCATTTTTGCCTAGCGCTTGTTTTATTAGGATATTTTCGCTAGCTAGCTTACTTAATATATTATCTATACGCTTTTCTCTAAGAGCTAGTTCGCCGATAAGATAATCAGCCGTTTGCTCGTATTGCTCTTTATCAAATCTCTTTTTAAGAGATAATCTTACGTCGATATAGTTCATTATGATAACGTGAATCACGAGATAAAAGAAAAACGTAATCACGAAAGTATAAAGCAACATCTGTATCGGGTCGCTTAACTTTAACGCCGAAAAAACGACTCCCGTAAAAAATCCACAAACAGTAAAAAATGCTATAAAATTTTCCGCTTTCAAAACTAAATCCTAAATTTAAAATTGCTCAATCATGCGCCTAAAAAAGGCGCTAAAGCTATTGACTTGACCATCTTTAAGCACTTTTTGTTCCAATCTCGAAATAAGTCTTTGAGCTATCTGATTTAACTCCAAGCTCGGCAGACAAAATTCGCTATCGTCGGTAAAAAGCGTACGCTGTTTTATGCTCTTTGAGACGCTTTTATCCTCGCTAATAGCGCCTAAAAACTCCAAATTTAGCGGATTTTCTATATTTGCCTTGGCCACTTTTTGAATATGCTCAAATATCCTCATCGCCTCTTTTTCGTTTTTTACCATATTAAAAACCATCAAAAGATTGTCTTTGTCTTTTGAAGTAATTTTTATAACGGCATAGGCGTCCGTTATCGCTGCGGGATCGGGCATAGTAACCACTACGACCTCGTCTGCAGCCTCTAAAAATAGCCGCGTGTTTCCGCCTATACCCGCGCCCGTGTCGATGATGATAAAATCAAGCCCGTCAAGATTCGCCGACTCGGCAAAAAACTGCTCGCACAAAAATTGGTTGTTAAATTTTAATATCTCCTCGCCGCTTTCACCGGGAATCAGCGTCAAATTCGGCTTTATCTCGATCAAAATATCTTTTAAGGAACATTCGCCTTTTAGCACGTGAAGCAAATTTTTATTAACGCGCACGTTTAAGATGACGTCTAAATTCGCTAGCCCTATGTCCGCGTCAAAAAGTGCGACTCTATACCCGCTTTTGGCCAAGACGTTAGCCAAATTTGCGCTTATGGTGCTTTTGCCTACTCCGCCCTTGCCGCTAGTTACAGCGATAAAATACGTAGTTTTTGCTTTGGCTTGGGCAGCCACTATGCCTTTTAGTTTCTCGGCCTGATTACTCATTATGTTCCTTGCTAAATCCCTCTAATACGCAGCTTACTAAAAATTCGCTCTTTGCCACCAAGATATCGTCCGGCACCTCCTGGCCGACGGAGAAAAAACTAACAGGCTTATTCGTCTCGTAAACAAGAGAAAATACGTTACCGAAAATTTTGGTTTCGTCAAATTTGGTAATGATCAGGGTGTCGATGTCAAGAAAGCTAAATCCGTTGTAAATTTCAAGCATATCTTCGATCTTTGCTCCTGCCGAGAGCACCAAATGCACGTCTATATGCGTATCCGAGCTTTTTAAAAATTTTTCTAGCCTTGATAGCTTTTCTTTATCGTACTGCGAGCTACCCGTGGTGTCTATGAGGATAACCTCACAGTGATTTAGCTGCTTTAGAGCGTTTTTAAAATCATCAACTTCGATAACGTCAAGGATCGGAAGCTTCATCATCTTGGCGTATTGAAACAGCTGCTCGACCGCCCCGATACGGTAGGTATCAAGCGTGATGATGCCCGTTTTCACGCGCTTACCGTCTCCATATGCAAATCTTGCAGCAAGTTTAGCTAGAGTCGTAGTTTTACCAACTCCCGTAGGCCCTACTAGCATCATTATCTTTTGTTTTCTATCGTCCTCTTCGCTCCTGCACGGTAGCATCTTTCTAAGTAGCGAGCTAAAATATCTCCTAACCGCGGTCGGATTAGCCTTCATCTGAGGCGACATATTTTCCACGGTTATTTTCATTATCTGCTCTAGGTGTTCCTCTTTCATGCCGCTATTTTTGGCGTCTTTGTAGATACCGGCAAACTCGGGCGGGATACTTAGGTTGTTTCTGGCGCCCGCTCTCTCCTCCCAGAACATATCGGCTATCATATTTACTTTTTCACTTAGCATACTTACTTGCCTTGCGACGTCGTCTATCTTTTTATCGTAGTTTTGATCTTGGCGGCTAGGCATAGTTTCTATATTTGCTATTTGGCTTATCTCCTTTGCGGCTTTTGAGATGTTTAGAAGTATGTCCTCGCCGCTATTTTGGGCTGTTTTGTAGTTTTGATTTTGCGAGACTGAGCTCGTGGAGTTTTGGCTAAAATTTGCCGCAGCTAAAGCGCTTTGAGCTTCGACTTCAAAAAGCTCGCGCTCGTCTAAAATGATCTTTTGCGGTCTTTCCTCTTTTGCTGCCTGAGCGCGCAAAAACTCCTCATAGCCTTTTAAATTTTGCTTTTGAGGCTGGTTTTTTTTCTGCTCGCTCGCGTCCTCTTCGACGCTAACTAAAATTTCATAAAGCGGCTTTTTGTTTATCGTCTTTGGCTGAATTTGCTTCGTCGTTACCAAGATCGCCCTCTCACCGCACTGAGCCTGCGCCTTTTTTAGCGCTTCCATACTGCTCTCGCCGGTAAACGTATAAAACTTCGTCGCCAAATCTTCTCCTTCGTTTCTCGCTAAATTTAGCTGCCTTTAGCCCAAATCGTCGCGGCAAAGGCTATGCATTTTTCGTTCCCGCTTCAAATTTAGGCTTTGCGGCCGCTAAATTTTAAAATCTCACTCCGCTTTTGCTAACGCGCTTCATCGTCCCAAGCGGCAAAATCACGCTAGCCCTGCTTTGCGCGCCAGGATGGGGCAATGTTAGCCGCACGTCGTTTCTGCTTCTTCCGCTAAAATACAAAATATCTATATCAAGCGTTCTAGGCGCGTTTTTAAAGCTTCGCACGCGCCCCAAACGCCTCTCCAAATTTGCCGTTATTTTTAAAATTTGCCTCGCGGCAAGGCTCGTTTGCAGGAGCGTTACGGCGTTTGTGAAATCAGCCTGCTCCTTAAACCCAAACGCCTCGTTGATGAGGAGGGCCGAGTTTTCGACGACGTGAAACCTGCTGTCTCGGCTGAGCTTAAAATGCAGCCGACAAAAGCGCTTTTTCACGTCGCCGATATTACCGCCGAGCCCCAAAATAACGCTATTTTTAAAGCCCGGTTTAAAATCAAAAACCTTCGGGAAAAAGAGGCATTTGCTAAACCGCCTCGCCCCCGCTACTCTCATAAAATTTCAGCCCCGTTTTCGCGTACGACCACGACGTCCTCGATGCGCACGCCAAATTCGCCGGGCAGATAGATCCCAGGCTCCACGCTAAAGACCATCCTCTCTTTTAGCACGGCCTCTCCGCGCTTTGAGATGAACGGAAGCTCGTGGATATCGACTCCCACACCGTGTCCGGTGCTGTGAAAAAACGCTTCGCCAAGGCCCTGTCTCGCGATAAAATCCCTAGCCGCCGCGTCGATCTCGCGCGCCTTTTTGCCGGGCATAACCGCCGCGATCGCCAGAGCTTGCGCCTCTTTTACGATCTCGTAAATTTCTTGGCGTTTGGCGTTTTTAAAATTTTGCTCCTTGCCGAAGTTAAAATTTTCGTCAAAGCACGCCGTGCGCGTCCTATCCGAGCAGTAGCGGTTAAATTTAACCCCCGCGTCCAGCAGGAGCAAATCGCCCTGCCGTAGCCGCTTTTTACTAGGCAGAGCGTGCGCTTTTGCGGCGTTTTCGTTGATCGCGACGATAGGCGAAAAGCTAAGCGCGAGATCGCCCTTTTTCTTAAAGATGAGCTCGGCGTTAAAAAATAACTCCTCTTCGCTCATCCCTTCGCCGCTAGCGCGCACGAACGCGGCAAATTCGTCAAATCTTTCCGCACCCAGCTGTGCCGCTTGCTTTAAAATTTTTATCTCGTCTTCGGTTTTTACTATGCGCGAAATTTGCGAAAAATTCGCCCGCGCCTTAAATCTTACCCCAAGCCCTTTGCTAAGCGCCCCCCACTCGCCCGCGCTAAAATCGTACGGGTTATAAACAAGCTCCTTTACGCCCATTTTTCGCAAAAACAGTCGCGCGTCTTTTATCAAATTTCGCTCGACCTCGATCACTTCGGTATCTTTGCAAAGCTCGCGCGCCTCGATGCTATAACGCGCATCGGTGAGGAAAAATTTGCGCCCCAAGAGGCTCAAAAATATCGCGTTGTCGCAGCTGTATCCGCACTCGTAAAATACGGCGTTTTCGTCCTTTAGGATAAAATTTTTCAAATTTTGCCTCGTTTTACTCCGCTTTTTCGCCCGCTCTTGCGGCTTTCATGGCTTTTATCTGCTCGAAAATTTGCAGCATCGCGATCATGGCCAGGTGGTAGCCCACAGGCCCAAAGCCCACTATCTGTCCCGCAGTTACGGGCGCTATGAGGCTTTTTTGGCGGAATTCTTCGCGGCGGTGGATATTGCTGATATGCACCTCGATGACCGGAAGTCCGACGGCTGCGATAGCGTCGCGGATCGCGATAGATGTGTGCGTGTAGGCGGCTGGGTTTATGATGATGCCGTCGAATTCGCCGAAGCACTCTTGGATCTTATCCACCAGCTCGCCTTCGAAATTGCTCTGAAAAAACTCGATCTCTATATCGTTTTGCTCGGCAAAAAGCTTCATCTGCCCGTGAATATCATCCATCTTCATCGAGCCGTAGACATCGGTCTCGCGCGTGCCTAGCATGTTGATATTCGGGCCTTGGATGACCATTAGTTTAGATTTTGTTTCCATTTTTAGCCTTTTAAAAGATTTAAATTTAGCCTTGATTATACATTTTTTAAGCTAAATTTTCGCTACAATCACGAAAAATAGGAGCTTAAAAATGATCATCGTTAAACCAAAATTTACAATGCCGTGCGACGAAAATTTTACCGTTTTAGAGGACGCGGCGGTTGCCTTTGATGAGCGTATCCAGGCCGTTGGCGAGGCTGAGCAGCTGCGCAAAAGATACCCTAATGCGCGGTTTTTCGAGTATCCGGATGCCGTTTTGGCGCCTGCTTTTATCAACCCGCACGTACATCTGGAGTTTAGCGCGAACAAAACCAGCCTTGTTTACGGCGATTTTTTAGAGTGGCTTAGCTCCGTTATCGCCTCTCGCGGCGCGCTCTCGCAGGCGGCAAACGACGCCGTCATCGCCTCTGCGATAAAAACCATGCAGCGTAGCGGCGTGGCGAGCTTCGGAGCGGTGTCGAGCTTCGGCGGAGATTTGGACGCGTGCGCGAACTGCGGCGGCAGGGTCGTGTTTTTTAACGAAATTTTAGGCACAAACGAAGCCGCGCTCGAGCAAAATTTGGCAAATTTCACCGCCCGCTTTGAAGAGTCGCAAAAGCGCAAAAGCCCGCTTTTTACGCCCGCGGTTTCGGTGCATTCGCCCTACTCCACGCACCCTGATTTAGCCGCTGCGGCACTAAATTTAGCCCGCGAGCGTGGCCTGGTCGTCTCAACGCATTTTATGGAGAGCGAGCATGAAAAAAACTGGCTAGAGGGCGGCACGGGCGGCTTTAAAGAGTGGCTGGGCAAATTTAACCCCGCCGCGCGCCCGCTTTATACGCCAAGCTCGTTTGTAGCGATGTTTGCAGGCATTCGCACGCTCTTTACGCACTGCGTTTGGATGGATGATTTTTCGGGCTTTGACCGCGAGCTTCACAGCCTCACGCACTGCGCGGTCTCGAACAGGCTGCTTAGCAAACGCACGCTAAATTTACGCGCCGCGCTGGACGTGGGAGCAAACATAAACATCGGCACGGACGGGCTTAGCTCAAATATAAGCCTAAATTTCCTTGACGAGCTACGGGCGAATTTACTCATTCACGCCGATTTTGATCCGCTGGAGCTGGCTAAAATTTTACTTCTAGCATCGACAAAAAACGCGGCAAAGGCGCTAAGTTTAGACTCCGGCGAGATAAAAACGGGCAGGCTAGCCGACCTTGCGCTATACAGCGATTTTGCGCAGGCGGACGCAGCGCAACTGCCGCTCATGCTCATCTTGCACGCCAAGGGCTGCGAGCGGCTATTTGTAGGCGGCGCAGAGGTAAATTTAAACGATTGAGCCGAATTTGCGGTTTAGACTTTAGAGCGGCAAATTCTAAATTTAAGCTCAAATTTGAGGCCGTTTTCTCAAATCCGGCCCTCTAGCTAAATTTATAAATTTAAATGGTAAAATGCGCCCGAATTTCATGAAAATGATAAATTTAAAGGAAAAAAATGGGATTTTTGAGATTTATTTTTGCGCCGATCGCGGCGATTTTTAGGTTCATAAACACCTATTTTAAGGCGATACTCTTTTTACTCATCGTATTTTTGATATTTTTTAGCGGCAAAGGCGAGAGCGTAAATCCGCCCAACCTAACCCAGATCAACCTCTCAGGCGCGATCATGGACGCAAACGAGGCGCTAGAAAAGATCGAAGCCGCGCGCAAGGACGGTAACATCAAGGGCGTCCTGCTCTACATCGATAGCCCGGGCGGCGCGCTGGCGCCTAGCGTCGAGCTGCACCTCGCTGTCAAAAATCTACGCGCCGCAAAGCCTGTAGTCGCATATGCGGGCGGGTCGATGACTAGCGGCAGCTACTACGCGGGCGCGGGCGCGGACAGGATTTTGGCAAATCCGGGCGCATTTATCGGATCGATCGGCGTGATAATGCAAGGCGCCGATGCTAGCGAGCTAGCAGCCAAAATCGGCGTCTCGCAGCAAGTCGTAAAAGCGGGCGAGTATAAAGAGGCGGGGACATTTCTGCGCCCGTGGAGCAAAATCGAGCGCGAGCAGCTACAAGAGCTCGTAAACGCCAGCTACGAGATGTTCGTAAGCGACGTGGCGGCCGATAGAAATCTAGACGCAAACAAAAGCAAAGAGTGGGCCAACGCGCGGGTATTTCTGGCCCGCGACGCCGCAAAACTCGGGCTCATCGACGAGGTGAGCGATTATTATTCTGCGCGCGCCGAGCTAGAAAAGCTAAGCGGCGTGGCCGAGCCCGTCTGGGCAAAGCCGTCCGTCTACGAAAAAGCGATGCAAAAATTTATAAATCAGGGCGCAAACTCGCTAATCTCGGCGTTTTTTGAAACTAAGGCGAGGTAAATTTAAAGGCGCGCCGTGAAAATAATCTCGAAATTTAAAGACAACTACGACTTTATGGTCTCAAAATACGGCCTTGATGAGACGTTGGTCTACGACCGTAGAAACTCGACTCTCGTCGCCGCCGATGAGCTATGGAAACTAAACCAAATAGATCAAATAGATTTTGAGCGAAAACTGGGCGGCTACCGATTTACTGACGGTAAATTTATAAATTTAAACAAAACCGACATCAATTAAGTTCCGCGCCTGCTGCACTCCATTATCTTTATCGGCCAAAATCTGGTCCATATTTTCGCCGCTAACGGCAAGATCTATACCAGCATCGATCTAAAAGAAACCGATAACAAAACTGGGATCTTGACGTTTAATGACGATTTTCGCGCATATCCAGTTTCTAAGTTTTGGCAGATCGGCGATCGCGCCACGAGAAAGGATATTTTACTCGACATAAAATACCCACTAGACGCCACCTGCGAAAAATCGTTAAAAAACATCGTTCGCGACGGTAAAGCAATAAGCGCAGACGAGATTTTAAATGCACCGATCGTGCTTTTAAAAAGACGCAAACTACCGACTTTGTACCGATAAATCCGCAACTTAACACAATAGAGCTTTATCTGGACGCTGATTTCCTCTGGCAAAGCTTAGTGGAGTTTTTATCCGCCAAAAAGGACGCCTCCGCCCCAGTAGGCGCAATCCCAAACGATATAAAAATCGCTGGCAAGGGCTTTGGCGTAAAACGCTCGTTTCGTCCAAAAATGAAGTAACGTAGGTAAAATTTGACTTCTTGTTAGGCAGACGCCCATTTTGGATAAAATCCTAACGATAAAATTTAAAACAAACTTCCGTAAAGTCCGCCAAACGCAAACGACTGGCCAAAAAGTCAGACTAGTAAATTTTGTCAAATTTTATATAAACTAGACGCAAATTTACAAAATTTCATACGATAAATAACCGATTTGCGAGCTAAATTTGAGAGTGGCAAAACGCAAGCCATTAACTTTATCGCAACGGAATTTACTCAAATTTAACGCAATCAAAAACTCGCTAAAGCTAAATTTGAGCGCAAGCTAAAACATCAAACCTCGCACCACGCGTCGTCGCCGTCAAATTTAAACCTCCTCAAGTCCCATCAAAAGCCTGATGGCGAGGTTTGCCTGATGATTTGCGCAGATCGCCACGCGCGCGGCCATGAGCCCCTGCCCTACGCCAGCGGCGTTTTGCAGGTCGCCGCACAGATAGACGTTTCGCGCAAATTTGACCGTTTTTATGAGATTTGAGCTAAAGTGCCCCGCCATGCCCGACGCGCCGACGATCTTTTTGTCCCGCAGGCTCGCGCCCGCCTCATTTACCATCATCGCTTTGCCCGCGACGTTATCAAACGCCTCGCAGATAACGTCGCACGGCGCGAAAATCTCGGCGACGTTGACCGCATCTAGCGTAATGTCGTGCGTCTCAACCTCGACGAAGGGATTTACCTCAGCGATGAGCTCTTTTAGCGCATCGGTTTTTTTCATGCCGATGTGGCGGACGAAGTACTGCTGGCGGTTTAGGTTGCTAGGCTCCACGACGTCAAAGTCGGCCAGCACGAGCTTGGCGACTCCCGTGCGGGCTAGGCTTAGAGCGATATTTGAGCCAAGCCCGCCCAGCCCGGCCACGCCCACGCAGCCGCTAGCTAGCGCCGCGTTTAGCTCGGGGCTGTTTCTGGAGGCGATCATAGCTTTTAGCACTTCGCGTCCAGGCATCACGCCGCGCCTGATAAATACGACGTTTGAGCCATCTTTTAGCTCTAAATTTTCCTTCGTCGCAAAGCCGTCGAGGATAAAGATATCAGGCTCGCTCGCGTTAAATTTAGCTAGAAATTTATACATCTCGCCGTTTTTATCACCCAAAGCCTCGTTTTTTAGCTCCTCCATCGTGTTTGCCGCGACCTGAAATTTCGCTCCGTTTAGCGTTATCTCTTTCATTTTTCTCCTTAAATTTACAAAATCATAGCGCAAATTTGACGCGCTCTAGCCCAAATCCCGCTCAAATTTATACCACCCGTAAACATCGCCCTCAATCTCGCCGTGAAATAGCGGTTTGAGTTTTAAATTTAGCCTCACCGCGGGCGCGTCCAAAAACTCGCTCGAGCGGTAGAGCAGTAGCCATTTTACGCGCTCGTCTAGGGTTTTTAGCGCATTTTCGCCACCCTCAAACATCGTTAAATGCGGCGCAAAGGCTTCGTCTACATCGCTCGCTACGCGCACGCTCCTGCCCTCCACGCCAAACAGCGGTATAGACGCGTCAAACTCCTGCTCGCGCGAGTAGATCATCACGTTTGGATTTTTGCCGCGCTCTATCAGCCTGGTGTCTAGCCTCGGGCGGTCGGCGCGGACGGTGGCGCCGCCGATAACTAGCAGCTCGGCCGCGCTACGCAGGCGGTGAGAGTGCGTGCGGCTGGCTAAATTTGAGATAATCTTGCTCTGCGCGGTGCCGACTGCGACGCCGTTTGCGCTAAGAGCGAGCTTAAAAAAGCTAAAATTCCCCCTCTGCCACGCCAAAAACGGCTCCACTAGCTCATCCGCCTCGCGCCTTAGCACGTCAAATTTGACCGCTACGCCGCCGCTTTTCAGGATATGCGCGCCGCCGCTTGCTACGGCATTTTCGTCGCCTCTAGCGATGACGACTTCGGCAAATTTTAGCCGACTCAAAAGCTCGGCGCAAGGCGGAGTTTTGCCGCGGTGGGCGCAGGGCTCGAGCGTCACGTAGGCCTTGGCTCCCTTTAGCAGATCGCCGTGATTTTGCAGGATGTATTCATACGTGAAATTTGGCTCCAAGTCCGCATTTTCAAGCTCTGCGGCGCTTTCAAATTTGACGCCCGAAGCCGCATGATAATCGCGTAAAAAATCGCTCAAAAATGCCTCGCTTTTTTCGCAGAGCGCCAATAAAATCGCGCTTGGCTCGGCGTGTAGAAAGCCCGCCTTTTTATGCGCGGCGACCGAGAGAAGCCTGCCGCCGGCGTCTAAAACCGCGCAACCGACGGCTGGATTTGGGTAGGTTAAAATTTGAAACTCCCAAGCCTTTTTTATGGCTAGAGACATATAAAATTCGTCGTTTATCATCGCTTCCGCCTAGTTAAATTTTGGGGTATTATACTAAAATTTGCGCGGCTAATTTTTAAATTTGACGCCCATATTTTACTGGCTTGCCCGCCAAACCCGCACCCTTACGGCGTAAATTTCGCTCCAAACAATATCAAATTAATCTCACGAAGTCATGTGTAGCATAAACCATGAGAAGCTTTTAGTTTCCGAGTGATAATTTTTGCTTGAGAGACGATGAAGGATATGCAGGCCTTTAGCGGCTCTGTCTTGGTCTGCGAGTTTTACAAGAATTTTAGCGGTCAAACGATAGTGGCGAGCCGTACGTTAAATACCAAATTTTTAGGCGAAAAAGAGCAGATGGACGATACTCTTTTTAACGATGAATTTAGGGTTTTTACGGACGACAAGGTCGAGGCGAGGTATCTTTTGACTCCTGCGTTTATGAGACGTTTGTACGAGCTAAAGGAAAAATTTGCAGGAGATATGGGCGTGAGCGCGGCGTTTGTGGACGATAAATTTTATCTATTTTTAAACGGAGCGGAAAATAAATTTGAGACGACGCTCTTTTCGCTACCGCCTAGCCTTTATGACGTAAAGCAGATAAAAAAGGAAATTTCAGAGCTTTTATCTATCATAGACGAGTTAAATTTTAGCCTTAATATTTTTAAGCAAGAGGCAAATTTGGCGGTTTAGATGATTAGGGATTTTGTAGATAAAATTAAATCGCAACGTAAATAAGGCAAAATTTAGTGCAAATTTGTATCGAGATAAAAGCAGTATTTATGGGATAGAAAGTTAAAAACGGCGTCTTGCCACACAAAACGCCGTTTTATTGTAATATTAGAAACGTTGTCCGATAGTAAATTCAAACGTACTCGTATCGTCGCCGTCTTGCTTTTTGAGCGGTTTGGCAAAGATTAGCTGTAGCGGCCCCATAGGCGTTACCCACTCGATACCTGCGCCCGCGCTATATCTACTGATGCGTCCGTCGATATAATCCACGATGCCCGGTGCCGTTACGTTTGCGATCCTGCCGCGAATGACGCCATAGTCAACAAACAGCAATCCGCGCATCTTTACGCGTTCTATTAGCGGGAAGCTAAGTTCTGCCGAGCTGTTAAACGACGTATCGCCACCCGTCTCGTACCAGCTACCGCTGGCGACTTTGACTTTAGGCGAGACGGTTCTACTCTCAAATCCGCGTAGATTTCTGATGCCGCCTAGATATAGTCTCTCGTTGATAGGCACCCAGCCGCGATCCCAAATTTTGCCAAAGCTTGATTTGAATCTAAAAATAAGGTCGTAGTCCACCCACTCTCTGATACCTTGATACCAGTTAAAATTCGTTCTGCTCTTTAAAAATTTCTCGTCGCCGCCCACGCCCGCGAACTCTAGGCTGGTGCTTGCGATGATACCGGTGCGAGGTAGGTAGTAGTCATCCGTGCTATTATACGTTATAGACGGTATGAGCGAGCTTTTTAGGCTCTTGCCGTCTTTGTACCCGACGGTTTTTAGCACGTCGCTAAGCCCGCTGATACGGCTTTGCTCTATGATGTAACCCAGAGACGCGCTTAGATTTCTAGTTAGTTTTCTGCCTACGACGACGTTTAGACCGTATGATTTCTCATCGTAGTTATTCCAGCTATAGTCGTTAGCATAAAGAGTGCCGCCAAGGCTATATTCGCTATCAAAAAGGCGCGGGTTGGTTAGACCTATCTGTCCGGAAAGCTCGTTATCGCTCCTATCTACGCTTATGACGCCTTTCAAGCCGCTACCAAATACGTTCGTATCAGACACGCTCGCGTTAAGTAGCAAACCGTCCGAGCTACCGTAGCCGATACCGCCGCTGATCGAGCCCGTGGAGGCCTCTTTTACTTTTACGAGTAAGTCAACTTGGTTTGCTCCGACGCGCTGCTCCTCGATCTCAACCTCGTCAAAATAACTCGTTCGCCTTAGAGCGTCCTTGCTGTCTTGCAGGTCTGTTCTACTGTATAAATTTCCCTCCGTAAGATATAGTTCGCGCCTAACGACCCTATCTACGGTTCTGTCGTTACCTGAAATTTGAACGTTTCTTATATATACTTTTTCGTCAGGCACAACCTCGTAGACGATACTAACAGTCTTGTCCTCGACGTTTTTCTCGGTTTTTGGATTTATCCTTACAAACGCGTAGCCCTTATCCGCTACCATATCGTCGAGCTTTTTCATGTCTTGTCTTAGGCGAGCGGAGTTCATCACGTCGCCGCTTTCCAGCCTAAAGTCTTTTAAAATTTTCTCTTTATCAAGCTCCAAAAACTCAGGCGCCTCGATATCTACGCTAGAAACCCTATACTGCTCGCCCTCGGTCACGTAGTAGGTGAGATCTGCCGTGTAGTTATCCATGTAGGCGTTTAGATACGGGTTTGAAACCGTCGCGTCTAGGTAGCCTTTTTGGTAGTATTTATCTTGGATTCTCGCAGGATCGTTTGGTAGCTCAAAAAGCTTAACCTTGCCGTCGTTTCTGCCCCACATCCAGCCCATAAATTCGCGCTCTTTGTTCGCTACCACAGGCTCTACGTCATCATAATCAAAAAGCTTCGCGCCGACTAAATTTACGTTTTCTATTATGATATTTTCGCCGCGGTTTATGTTCATCGTGACAAAAAGACTGCTTTCATTGCCTGCCACCGGCTCTTTGGTTACGTCTATGACCGTGTCGAAATAGCCTTTTGACTCGTAGTACTGCCTGATGCGCTCTTTCGCGCGCTCGATGGCTAGCTCGTCGTACATATTGCCTTGTTTGATGTTGATTAGTCCGTCGATGGCGGTTTTATCGTTAGTCACTACGCCTTTGATGTCGATACGAGCGATACTAGGCTTTTCTTTTACCGTTACGGTCACGTCGCCGCCATTGTTTTCGATGTATATATCGTCGAAATAGCCCTGCCTAAACAGCTTTGCGATCGCTCTATCCGTACTATCGCCGCTTAGATCGTCGCCGACTTTTAGCCCCATTATCTCCTTTGCAGTTTCTGGAGACAGATGCACAAGACCTTTAAAATTTATGGAAGTTATCTGCTGGGCATTTGCCAAAACAGCACCCAGAAGTAGTAGAAAAACGCTTTTTTTCATTTATTTAACCTAAAAGTGATGATAAGGCTGTATAATAGCACATTTTATTTTTAAACAATATAAATTTAAAAGGCGAATTTATGAAAATCGGTATCGTAGGCCTAGGACTCATCGGCGGCTCGCTAGGCCTTAGCCTAAAAAACGAGAAATTAATCAGCTGCGTTAGCGGCATGGATCTAAACAAAGAGCACGAAGAGCAGGCAATCAAGCTTGGTCTCGTGCATGAAATTTTAACTCTTGAGCAGATGAAGAAAAAGTGCGATATGATATTTCTAGCCATCCCCGTCGAAGGCATCATCAAAATCGTTAAAGAATTTGAAGGTATCGGCGAAAACACAACTATCGTCGATCTTGGTAGCACCAAGCAAAAAATAATCGAAGCGGTGCCTGAGAGCATCAGGCAAAATTTCATCCCAGCTCACCCGATGGCCGGCACCGAGTACTCCGGCCCTACCGCCGCATTTTCCGGACTTTTTAAAGACGCCGTCGTAGCCATTTGTGACTTTAAAGAAAGCGGCGAGATGCACGTCAAGCGCTCGGTCGAGCTATTTTCGCACCTAGGCATGAAGATCATTTTTATGAGCGCGGCAGAGCACGATCATCACGCCAGCGTCATCTCTCACCTGCCCCACGCCATCAGCTTTTCGCTAGCTAGCAGCGTACTAAAAAAGGAAAACAAAAAAAATATCATCGCGCTAAGCGGCACGGGATTTAACGGCATGATCAGGATCGCCAAAAGCTCGCCAGTGATGTGGACTGATATCTTTAAACAAAATAAGCAAAATTTGATAAATTCGATAGACCTTTTCAAAAAAGAACTTGACGAATGCGAAAATTTAATCAAAAACGAGAAGTGGGACGAGCTGCGAGAATGGATGGGCGAAGCTAGAAAAATACGCGAAATTTTATAAATTCGGGGGCAAATTTACCTTAAATTTATCGCTTTTTAGTAAAATCGGTCTCTTTAAGATTTAGGAGACTTTTATGAGAAGACGCGGCAATCCAAATTTGATATTTTTCGGCGTTATTATTTTGCTTTTAGTTGCGGCGATAGCTTTTTTATTTACATCAAAAATGTTTGAACGCGAAGCACCAAGTATAGCCATCTCAGATCAAATTTACTGGAATCTAACCTCGCCTCTGCCGATCAAAATAACCGACGAAGGCGGCGTGAAATCGGTTAAAATTTCGCTTATAGACGAAAAAGGCAGCGTAAATTTGCTAACTCAAAAATTTGAAGCTCCGTCTGAAATCGTCGATTTAAATTTGACCTTTCCTAAAACGGGATTTGGCGCGCAAAAAGATATCTATAACATCGTAATCGAAGCCACTGATACTAGCAAGTGGGGATTTTTCCTCGGCAACACGCAAAAAAAAGAGGTCAAAATCACCGTCGACAACAAAAAACCCGACGTAAACATCCTAAACCACTCATACGCCATCACAAAAGGCGGTAGCGCGACGGTCATATTTAAGGCGACTGACGAGATGCTAAAAGAGGTCTATATCGAGACGAACTATGGCAAAAAATTTATCCCGAGCAAATTTGTAAAAGAGGGCTACTACGCTTCTTTAGTCGCCTGGCCGGCACAGCAAGGCTCGTTTAGCGCCGACGTCGTAGCGCTTGATGCGGCGGGGAATATAACCAAAAGCAAGATAAGATTTTTCTACCAAGACAAAAAATACCGCACCTCAAAGATAAAACTAGACGGTCAGAGTAGATTTTTAAACGAAAAAATCCCGGAACTAGCGCAGCAATACGCTAAAAACTACGACGCTATGAGCAATCTGGAAAAGATGAAATTCGTAAATGAAAATCTCCGCGAGGCAAATGAGAAAATAATCTCGCAAATCGCCGCAAAAGTCGAAATAGACGCGGCGGAAAACTTTAGCGTAAATAAATTTTACCCGCTAAAAAACGGCAAAGCGGTAGCGAGCTTTGGCGACCACAGATATTATACATTTGAGGATAAAGACATCAGCGAAAGCTGGCACATGGGCATCGACCTAGCCTCGACGCAAAAAGCCGACATCGTCGCTAACAACGACGGCACGGTCGAATTTGCCGCGGATAACGGCATCTATGGGCGCAACATCCTGATAAATCACGGATTCGGGCTATTTTCGCTCTATGGACACTGCAGTTCGCTAAACGTCAAAGCAGGCGACTCGGTCAAGGCGGGCGACGTCATCGCAAACACGGGCGTTACGGGTCTAGCGATGGGTGATCACTTGCACTTTGGCATGCTAGTTCAAGGCATAGAAGTGCGTCCGGAGGAGTGGATGGATAACGGCTGGATGAAGGATAACGTAACCGGAGTTTTGAACGCGGCTAAAAAAATGGTCGAATAAATTTGCCATTTTGTTGTAAATTTGTTGTATAATGGCAAGAATAAGAAAAATAAGGGCGAAATTTTGAAACAAACAACTATAAAATCAGCCGTAGAAGGCGTAGGTATCGGGCTTCACAAGGGCGAACCGATAAAAATCACGCTTGAGCCGCTCGGGGCAAATTCGGGAATAATATTTTACAGAAAAGACCTCGGAGTGAGCTTTAAGGCAGAGCCAAAAAACGTGATAAACACCCAAATGGCTACCGTAATCGGCGGCAAAGAGGGCTACATCTCGACGATCGAGCACCTCCTTAGCGCGATAAACGGCTACGGCATCGACAACGTCCGTATCGTCCTGGACGCCAACGAAGTTCCAGTCATGGACGGCTCGGCGATAAGCTACTGCATGATGCTGGATGAAGCGGGCACGGCTGAGCTAGAAGCAGATAAAAAAGTAATCGTAATCAAGCGCCCGGTAGAAGTAAACAAAAACGGAAAATTCGCCAGAGTAACGCCGTCGAATAACCCGAAATTCGACTTTACTATCAAATTTGCCCACCCGATAATCGGCGAGCAAAATTATGTGTTCGAGTTTAGCAAACAGGCATACATCGAGGAGATCGCGCGCGCTAGGACGTTTGGATTTTTAAAAGACGTGCAGATGTTAAGGGCGCAAAATTTAGCCCTCGGCGGTAGCCTAGATAACGCCGTAGTTATCGACGATAATAAAATTTTAAATCCTGAAGGCCTGCGCTTTGAAAACGAATTCGTTCGCCATAAAATTTTAGACGCGATCGGCGATCTAAGCCTGATGGGTGCGCCATTGATGGCTGATTATACGAGCTTTGCGGGCAGCCACGAGCTAAACCACGAGCTAACGCTAGCCATCCTAAGCGACGATAAAAACTACGAAATCGTCACGCTAAAAGGCGATTTCGCGCGCGAGTACCAAAAGGTATTTGCATAAAAAATATCCAAATTTTAGTTATTGCTCTTAGCTCGCCGCTAATCGTCGGTATTTATGACGAAAACGGCGAGTTTGTAGAGCAAATTTCTAGCGAAGAAAAATCCGACGTCTCTCTCATAAAAATAATGGACGAGATCTTAAATGGCGGTAAATTTAACCTACAAAAAATCATCTACGCAAACGGCCCGGGAAGCTTTATGGGCGTAAAAGTCGCCTACGTCGTTTTAAAGACGATTAGCATCGTAAAAGAGTGCGAATTTTACGCAGTTAGCGGCTTTGAGCTAAACGGCGGCGCACCGATACGGGCAAATAAAAACTTAAGCTTCGTAGATACGCCCGATGGCGTCAAGCTACAAAAAGCGCAAGCTGGCGAATTTGGCTTGCCGCAAAATTTAGCCGTTTTAAATCTAAATTTAGATACCCTACCAAATTACGTTATTCAAGCCGTTTAGGAGATTTCTTGCAAATTTTAGTTCCCGCCACGAGCGCAAATATCGGTCCGGGTTTTGACGCCCTAGGACTTGCCTTAGAGCTACACAACACAGTCGAGATAACGAGGGCAAATTTCGCCTCAGTGAGCATTTTGGGCGAAGGCAAAGATAACGCGCTTCTTAAAAAAAACAACATATTTTTATCTATTTTCAATGAAATTTACATTAAGCTAACCGGCAAAAAAGATACTTTTCGTATGATTTTTACCAACCAGATCCCGTTTTCTCGCGGCCTTGGTAGCTCCTCTGCGGTTATCACTTCAGCCATTACAGCAGCTTACGCGGCAGCGGGATTTAAGGCTGATAAAAGCGCGATTTTAAACCAGGCGCTAGTTTACGAAAACCACCCCGACAACATCGCTCCGGCTACGCTTGGCGGTTTTGTGAGCTCGGTCGTTGAAAACGGCAAAGTAAAATCTCTAAAAAAACCTTTAAGCACCGATATAAAAGCCGTCGTCGTGATCCCCGATAAGCCTATGAGCACGAACGAATCTCGTGCCAAGCTACCTAAAAATTTCACGATGAGCGAGTGCGTTAGCAACCTCTCTCACGCCGCATTTCTCACGGCTTGCTTTTTTAGCGAAAATTACGAACTTTTAAGAACGGCGGCAAAAGACGTAATGCACGAACAAATCCGCATGCAAAACCTGCCCGAGCTCTTTGAAGTGCGCAAGATGGCCTACGAAAACGGCGCTCTTTTGAGTACGCTTTCTGGCAGCGGATCTAGCTTTTTAAATATAGTTTACGCGGACGATGCGGCAAATTTAAAACAAAAACTGCAAGATAAATTTAAGAGCTTTCGAGTTGAAATTTTTAATTTCGACAACGACGGGATAAAAATCCTACAAAGCTAAAAAAAAGCTAAAAGAAGTTATAATAATGGCTCAAAAATTTATCCCTATCAGGACGTGTGTGGTCTGCAAAAAGCGCTTTGAACAGCAAATTTTGCGTAGATACAGACTGATAAATTCTTCGCTATTTTTCGGAAACGGAAACGGACGCAGCTTTTATCTTTGCGAAGAATGTCTAAAAAAAGACGAGAAAATTTTAAGAAAATCGCTCGGAAGAGTCGCAGGCAGCTTTATCGCGACGCTACAAAACGGGCAAAATTTAAAGGAGATACTCTTAAATGGGGACTGTTCGAATTTCAGAGATAGCAAATGAGCTCGGCTACAATAGCAAAGAGG
Source organism: uncultured Campylobacter sp. (assembly GCA_963528245.1). Taxonomy (GTDB): domain Bacteria; phylum Campylobacterota; class Campylobacteria; order Campylobacterales; family Campylobacteraceae; genus Campylobacter_A. The sequence continues at coordinate 24,151 of CAURWB010000005.1, forward strand.
TTTTAGAAAAGGCTATTGAGCTTGGGCTAAAGGTCAAAACGCACTCAAGCGGCGTTAGTCCTGAAGAAGCGGCGGCGCTATACACCTACATCCAAACCGGCGAGATCCCCGAAGCTCTCAAGCAAAAACCCGAAAAGAAAAAACCGACCGTAAAAAAAGCGGAAGCCAAAGAGGGCAAAGAGGAAAAAGAAAGCAAACCTAAAGAGGCCAAAAAACCAAGCGCCGCAAAAGAAGAAAAGCCTTTGCCGAAAGAAAAAGTAGAAACAAAAAAAGATGAAAAATCCGAAAAAGAACAAAAAACAGTCACTCAAAAACCGGCAGAAAAAGCATCGGAGCCAAAAACGCAAGTAGCGCCAAAAGAGGAACCAAAGGCCCAGTCTGCCGCCGAGCCAGTTCAGCCAAAAGAAAGCCTGGCCGACGTTAGCCTACAAAAAAGACGTGGCCTAGTTATCGTAAAAAAGAAAAAAGACGAGCAACCAGCGCCTAGAGCAAGCGAGAGAAAAGAGTCTGCGCCGGCGCTAAATTTGGAAAGTATGTTTAAATTTAGCGACGAAAAGATAGAGCGCAAAAAGAAAAAAGAGAAAAAACCGGTCATCGCAACTAAAAAAGACGGCGCTACAAAGATGGATCTGCTCGGCGACCGCGACATGGCCGATATCGTGATAGACGATGAGGACGTGGTTATATTGCCTGATTTTTCAGTGCGAACTCAAACTCCGGAGCCACAAAAAACAAAACAACCAACAAATACGGGCTACAAGCCGGTACTAAATAACTCGGTAAGTTCGTTTCTCGAGCAAGGCACTGCGCGCAGGCCTCGCAAAAAACATAAAAAATCGCAGCGCGCCGACCATAACGGCGAAGCAGTAACCTACGTCGAGATACCAAAAGAGATCCGCCTATACGAATTTGCTGATAAGATAAACAAGCAGCCTAGCGAAGTCATCGGCAAGCTCTTTATGCTGGGTATGATGACGACCAAAAACGACTTCCTAGACGAGGATGCGATAGAAATTTTAGCCGATGAATTCGGTATCGAGGTAAATATCGTCGATACGCAAGAAGCATTTGACTACGTTAAAGCCTACGACGAAGAAGAGGAGCAACTACACGATACAAATTTGACCGTCCGAGCTCCTGTTATAACCATCATGGGTCACGTCGATCACGGTAAAACATCGCTACTAGACTACATCAGAAGCTCGCGCGTGGCAGCTGGCGAAGCAGGCGGCATCACGCAGCACGTGGGCGCCTACATGGTAAATAAAAACGGCAAAAATATTACCTTTATCGATACTCCGGGCCACGAGGCTTTCACAGCTATGCGCGCTAGAGGAGCCAAGATCACCGATATCGTTATCATCGTGGTCGCAGCCGACGACGGCGTAAAACCGCAGACCAAAGAGGCTGTGAGCCACGCAAAAGCCGCCGGCGTACCGATCATCATCGCGATAAACAAGATGGATAAAGAGGCTGCAAACCCCGACAAAGTAAAAAGCGAGCTAGCCGAGCTAGATATCCTATCTACCGACTGGGGCGGCACTTACGAGTTCGTACCGATCTCCGCAAAAACGGGTATGGGTATAGACGATCTGCTTGAGATCGTACTCTTGCAAGCTGAAATTTTAGAACTAAAAGCAAATGCGAAAGCAAACGCAAAAGCCGCTATAATAGAAAGCTCTCAGCAAAAAGGCCGCGGTCCGGTAGCTACGGTTATCGTTGAAAACGGTACTCTAAGAGTCGGCGATATCGTGGTCGCAGGCATCGCATACGGCAAGATAAGAACGATAACCGACGATCAAGGTAAAATTTTAAAAGAGATAAAACCTGGCGAATGCGGCGTGATAATGGGCCTTAGCGAAATTCCTGAAGCCGGTGAAACGCTAATAAGCGTCAAAACCGACAAAGAGGCTCGTGAATACGCACAGAAAAAGGCCGAATACCTACGCCAAAAAGAGCTCAGTAAAACGACGAAAGTAAGCCTAGAAGAGCTTAGCGAGAAGATCGCCGAGGGCGAGCTAAAATCGCTCCCTGTCATCGTAAAAGCCGACGTGGGCGGCTCGCTAGAAGCCATCAAGGCAAGCCTAGAAAAACTTCGCAACGACGAGATAAAAGTAAATATCATCCACTCGGGCGTGGGCGGCATTACTCAAAGCGACGTGGAGTTAGCCAGAGCGAGCGAAAACTCCGTGATTTTAGGCTTTAATATAAGACCGACGGGTGAAGTGAAAGAAAAAGCCAAAGAAAGCGGCGTCGAAATCAAAACCTATAACGTCATCTATAACCTGATCGACGACGTCAAGGCGATCCTAAGCGGTCTAATGTCGCCTGTCATCCACGAGGAGCAGCTCGGCCAAGCACAAGTACGCCAAGTCATCAACGTCCCTAAGGTAGGCGCGATCGCAGGCTGCATGGTGACCGAGGGCACGATAAACCGCGGCGCAAAAATCCGCCTAATCAGAAACGGCGTAGTCGTACACGAGGGTACGGTGAGCTCGCTAAAACGCTTCAAAGACGACGTGAGAGAGGTTGCTCGCGGCTTTGAGTGCGGCGTGGGCATCGACGGCTACAACGACATCAGAGAGGGCGACTACATCGAGAGCTTTAAAGAAGTAGAGGAGCAAGCTAGCCTATGAACCCCTCGGAGATAAAACGCCTGCGCACGCAAAGCGTGTTAAAAGAGCTACTGCCAGAAGCTCTATCTACGCTTGAGGACGAGCTTTTACGCGGACTTTGCGTAACGGATGTCGAGTGCAAAAAGGGCAGATACGACGCGTTCGTATACCTTGATAAAATGATGTTTGACGAGCGCGAGCAGGCCTATATACTAGACCGCCTAAAGCGCGTATCAAAGCACCTGCAAAATCACTGCATGGCGGCCGAAGGCTGGTATAGAGCGCCGAATTTTCACTTTAAATTTGACGATAGGCTCGAGTACCAAAATCATATGGATGATTTGTTTGAAAAAATTTCAGAGGATCTAAATAAAAATGCAAAATCTTGAAAATCTGATCTCGCAGTGCGGCGTGCAGCTCTACGACGTCGAGGTCGCAAACGAAAACGGCAGAGCGATCTATAGGATCTACATCGCAAAGCCCGGCGGCGTAAATTTGGACGACTGCGAAAAGGTTTCGCGCCTACTCTCGCCGATATTTGACGTCGAGCCGCCGCTTAGCGGAGACTACGTGCTAGAGGTTAGCTCGCCCGGACTTGAGCGAAAGCTGGAAAAACCGAGCCATTTTATCTCAAGCGTCGGAGAACTAGCCAAAATCTCGGCCGAAGTAAACGGCGAAAATAAAAAGCTAAAAGGCAAAATCATATCCGCCGATGGCGATGAAATCTCGCTTGAAAGCGATGGTCAAATTTTAAAGATAAAAATCGCGAATATAAAAAAGGCAAAAACCTATATCGAGTGGTAAGCCGCAAATTTAAAGGCTCGAATTTAAACTAATATCCCGTCAAATTTTAGGTTAAATTTTACAAATTTGAGCTCTTTAAATTTATATCGCAAAGTTAAAACACACCGCAGTCAAATCTCTTAAATTTAACCCTTCAAATTTTAAAACCAACTCCGTATAAATTTAAAATTTCCACGGAAAACATAAAAATGACAGTGCAAATTTACGCGATTCTAGCCGCCCATTCTCAAGAGCGCGCGGCGTAAATTTAATAACCGTCTAGCAAAACATAAGCTAACTTTGGCTATAATCCCTAAATTTTTTAAAAAGTAGGAATCATGAGCTTTTTAGATATTTTTTCCAAAACAAGAAAGCAACAATCCGCTCCTAGCGAGGCTCCGGCGCACTGGGTCAAATGCGACAGCTGTCACTCGCTGATGTATTACAAAGAGGTCGAGGCAAATTTCAACGTCTGTCCAAAGTGCGGTTTTCACATGAGATTAGCCGCCGACAAGAGGATAGCGATGATCTGCGACGAGGGTAGTTTCGTCGAGCTTGATACCAAGCTAAAGCCCGTCGATCCGATCAAATTCGTCGATAAAAAATCCTACAAAAAACGCATAAGCGAAAACGAGGAAAAAACAGGCAGAAGCTCGGCCGTGATCTGCGGCGAAGCCAAGATCGACGGTATGAGCGTGCAGCTGGCGGTTTTTGATTTTAGCTTTATGGGCGGGTCTTTAGGCTCGGTCGAGGGCGAAAAGATAGTGCGCGCCGTAAAAAGATCGCTCGATAAAAAGCAGCCTCTCATCATCATTTCGGCTTCGGGCGGAGCGAGGATGCAGGAGAGTACGTTTTCGCTGATGCAGATGTCAAAAACTTCCGCCGCGCTAAAGCTACTTGACGAGGCAAAAGTGCCGTATATCTCAGTCCTAACCGATCCTACGATGGGCGGCGTGAGCGCGTCTTTTGCGTGGCTGGGCGACGTCATCATCGCAGAGCCGGGCGCTCTCATCGGCTTTGCCGGACAGCGCGTTATCAAGCAAACCATCGGAGCCGATCTGCCTGAGGGCTTTCAAAGATCGGAGTTTTTGCTAGAGCACGGTCTGATTGACGCCATAGTCGAGCGCAAAGAGCATAAGCAGTTTTTAAGCGATATGATAAGGCTGCTCTCAAACAACCCGGCCTACGCCGCCAAGCAGCCTAGCGCTCAAAATTTGGACGACGAGGAATAAATTTGGAAATTTCCGTGTTTTGCATCCAAAAGTCAAAACGTGAAAATTTTGAAAATGAGATCAAAGAGTACGCGAAGATGTCGTCGAAATTCGCCAAAATTTCAGACGTCGTTATATTTAACGACAAGATCGCAAAAGCCCAAAGCAAGGGGCGAGAAGAGGCGCTAAAAGCCTACGACGAGGTTTATGAGCCAAATTTAAACGGCTTTTGCGTGGCACTTGACGAAGCGGGCCGCGAATTTAACAGCGAGGAGTTTGCTAAACTCATCTCGGACAAGGCTCAAATTTCATTTTTTATCGGCGGAGCTTACGGGCTGAGCCAAAATTTTAAACAAAAAACCGACGTCGTCGTTAGCCTCAGCCGCATGACGATGGCACACAAGATCGCCAAACTTATGCTTCACGAGCAGATTTTCAGAGCTCTTTGCATAAACGCGAACCACCCATATCACAAATAAAGGAAAAAAATGCGCAAAAGCGACCTGGAGCAGTTTAAGGCACTTTTACTGGAGCGAAAAGCACAGATAACTAAAAATATTTTAGACTCGTCAAACGAGATGGCAGGACTACGCCAAAGCGGCGTCAGCGACGAGTTTGATATCGCCTCCGTAAACGCCGATCAGCTCATCGAGCAATCAATCAGCGCCCAACAAAGACAAGAACTAGCCGAGATCGACGTCTCGCTGCGAAAGATCGCCGACAAAACCTACGGCATCTGCGAGATGTGCGAGGAAGATATCGGCCTGGCGCGTCTGCGCGTCAAACCGCACGCAAAATACTGCATCACCTGCCGTGAGATAGTGGAAAAAACCGCAAAATAGGGGTACGCCATGCAAATCAAACGTTTTATAGTCTACGCCGTGCTTTACCTGGTCGTAGTCGGCGCGATCGTTTATCTTTTTAACGACGGCTCTTACGAGCTTCATCTTAAATTTGCCATTTTCGGTAGCGACGTCGAGTATGCGTTAAATTTACCCGTCGCCGTCTGGATGATACTGCCGCCTGCGATTTTGACGCTATTTTGTGTGCTTCACATGGCCTATCACGGATTTAAATTTTACGCCTTTAAACGCAAAATTTCGCATGATGAGAAATTCTATAGAGATCTCGGTAAGGAAATTTTGCTAGGCCTTGATACGAACAAAGACTTTAAAACGAACTTTTATAAAATCCCGTCCCAGATAGCCAGAGTCCTCTCGCCGTGGGATAGATACAAAGACGCAAATATCGAGGGCGAGGAGCTACAAAACGCCCTAGACACGGTGCGCACGGTCAAAAACGGCGAAGTCGCCGACCTAAAGAAATTTAAGCTACCTAAAGACAATCCGCTCTTTATCAAAAACGAGCTAAACAAAATAGCAAATTTGGACGGATACTATCTAGAAACGCTTAAAAAACCTATGGGCGATCAGGGCGAAATAGTCCGCGAAGCAAGGAAAAAGCTAATAAATTTAGGCTCGCTCGCCGATATCAGAAAATTTGCTCCAGATTTGGACGAAAAAGAGATCATGACCCTTATCGCCCGTTTTGCCAAAGACGAGATAAATTTGAGCAACGACGAGATTTTGGAGCTGTTAAATTCGGATAAAATTTCAAAAGATAGCTTTGGTATCAGCGCCGCGACGCTAAAAAGTAAAATCGCTCCGGACGCCGTTATCGGCATATTCGAGCGCCTTAAAAACGAACGCCAAGAGGCACAGGAAGCTTACGTTTATCTGCTATTTGAGTTTGAGATGCTAGAGCGCGCGCAGGAGGTTTTAGCAGGCCTTGAAGCCGGCGAATATCAAAATTTCCGCACCCTGCTCTACCTCAGACAAAACGGCAAAAACGTCCCGACCGATCTATTTTTCAAGCACGCCCATTGTTGATAGATTTTTCAAAAAAGCCGCTTTTTCTAGCTCCGCTCGCGGGCTTTTCGGATCTGCCGCTTAGAAGCGTGGTCAAGCAGTTTGGCTGCGACGTGACCGTAAGCGAGATGATAAGCGCAAACGCCCTAGTTTACGAGGGTAGCAAAACTCTTGAGATGCTCAAAAAATCGCCGCTTGAAACGCCCTATATCGTGCAGATCGCGGGCAGCGACGCGGACATCGTCAAAAAGGCGGTGGAGATTTTAAACGGTATCGAGGGCATCGACGGCATCGATCTAAACTGCGGTTGCCCCGTGCCAAAGGTCATCAAACAGTCTGCGGGCTCTGCTCTGCTAAAAGATATCTCAAATCTAAAACGTATCGTAGAAACCATCAAAAAAACCTCAAATAAGCAAATGACCAGCGTCAAACTACGCCTGGGCTTTGATGAAAAAATACCCGAAATTTTAGCCCTTGCTGCACAAGACGCCGGAGCGGACTACATCGCATTTCACGGACGCACGAGAGCTGGCGGCTACACGGCCGCGGTAGATTACGCCGCGATCGGCCGAGCTAAAGAGGCCGTAACTATCCCCGTCATCGCAAACGGCGACATCTCGCCAGAAAATGCGGCCGACGCGTTAAATTTGACCAATGCCGACGCGCTCATGATAGGACGCGCCTGCATCGGCAAGCCGTGGGTTTTCCACGAGATCAAAACGGGTGAGAGTATCGACGCGGCGACGAAAAAAGCGATCATCTTGGCGCATTTTGACGCGATGATCGAGCACTACGGCGAGCACGGAGCGGCGATTTTTCGCAAGCACCTACACCGCTACTCCAAGGGCATAGACGGCGCAAGCGCCTTTCGCGACGAGATAAACCATATCGCCGAGCCAGACATCCTGCGCCAAAAAATCCAAGCCTTTTTCTAACCATGCAAGGCTACATCCTGCACACGCAAAAAGTGCGCGACGAGGACCTGCTCGTCTACATCCTCACGCCCTCGCTGCTAGTCAAATCCTACCGCTTCTACGGCGCGCGCCACTCAAACGTCCTGCAAGGCTACAAGATCGACTTCGAGCTCGAAGGCGGCGAAAACTTCCTCCCGCACCTGCGCAGCGTCATGCACCTAGGCTACCGCTGGCTACTCTCGCGCGAGCGGCTACTCGTATGGCAGCAGTTTATGCGCCTACTCTACGCGCACCTGCGAGACGTCGAGCAGATAGACGAGGTGTATTTTCGCGAGCTCGAGCTTTGCGCCTCGCGCTTTGACAGAGGCGCTCCCAAACGCCTACTCATCGAGAGCTACGTGCGCATTTTAGAGGCCGAGGGCAGGCTGCACGACGAGCTTTTTTGCTTTATCTGCGACGAGCCCGTAGATGATAGCGTTGCGATAGCCAGGAGCTTCCTGCCCGCTCACGAGTACTGCGCCGCGCAAAAGGGCTTTAAGGTAGAAAAGATAAAAAAGCTCTTTAGCGAGCGCTCTACGTTGCTACTTGACGATGACGAGATAGACGCGCTCTACTCTATTTTGCTTCAGGGGCTTTGATCAAATTTACAGTTTCAAATTTTACTCGCCAGAGTTTGCTTTCAAATTTAACCCGTTCAAATTTTATGCGGACGGATCTCGCCGTGCCCTGCTCCCGATATCCAAATTTTCCGTCAAATTTACCGCCTCTTTACCTGGTTTTGGCTAAGATTTTGCAAATTTGACTTAAGGGATAAATTTGAAAAGATTCGCACTCGGCTTTGCCGCTCTTTTCCTCGTCGTTTTCGTAAATTTTATTTACGAAAAGCTATCTCGCCCTACGCATTTTACCGTCACGCCGGACACCAAGATAGACCCAAACTCCGAGCTAGCCAAATACGTAACGCAAGAGGAGATAGACGACTTTGCTTTTAGATACTGGGATATAGACGAATACGAGGAAAACAACGTCACTCTTAACGCTTTAAGAAATTTGCTGAGGCTAAAAGATACGGATAAGATTTTAAATTTTATGACAAGAAACGGACTTAGCACCGACGTAAAGATGAAGGCAGACACGACGCCCCTGATGTACGCTAGCTTTTATGGCGACGAAACCACGTCAAAAAGACTTATAGATATGGGCGCAAACGCTCACGCAAAAGATAACTACAAACTCTCACCCCTGGCCTACGCCATAGAAAACAACTCTACAAAGACCGCTAAACTACTGCTTGATAGCGGAGTAAGGCTTGAGGAAGCGGGAAGGATACAATTATATTTAGATTAGATTTTATAGATAGTATCGTAATAGATAAAGACGATATACATATAAATTTTGATTTCCCCGATACGGACTCAAAGGGCGCATCAGATCCCTTCGCATACGTCATAGCTAATAATCTACTAGAAATTTCAAAAATGTTTTTTGAGTTGGGATATAAACCTGAGTGTACATTTAAAGCCCAAAGAAACGAGGAATTTGACTGCTTTGGTAGGCTGAGCATAATGCCAAACTACGAACCTATGCTAAATTTACTACTAGACAACAACGTTTCGGGGCAACCTACCAGCGAGGAGTTGAAAGAGGCGTATAAAAAATGCTATATAAGACACAAGTGGGCAGTTGAAGACAAAGAAAAATACATCTATAAAATGAATCAAGGCAGAGACGAAGAGGCCGAAGAAAAGATAAAGAAAAAGTATGATAAATACAAATATGCTCCTTATTCGCTACTGTATGAAGACGGTCTTTTACAATACAAACCAAAGCCGATAGACGCGAAAAAGATAGAAGAATTTGACAAAGAGATAGACTACTATAAGCAATATTGTTCAGATGAAAATTCTACGTTTAAAGACACCGAATCTTTTGTAAAATGGGCAAATGAAGAAGAAAGGCGAGAGAATGTATTGCGGTTTTTGCGCGCACACAAAAACAACCCCGCAAAGGTAATCTATATCGACGCCAATATAAGTAGTCAAAACAAAGAAAAATTAATATCTAATAAACTAATACAAAAACGAAGGGGCAAAAATGCCGCAGAGCGACGATGATAGATCGCTATATAGCGCAGTGAAGGGCGTCGGACAAATTTGCTCCGACCGGCAAAAGTCAAATTTGACCGAAAGAGCAGTCAAATTTAAGCTAAATTTGACGAGTTCTCACTCCTCGTCGGTCAAATTTTGCACCCCAGCGGCGAAAAACGTATCACTGTGGATATTTTCAAAAGCAGCTTTTAGCGAGACGAAAAGCTTTGGATTTTGCTTTTCCAAATTTGCCAAAAGCTCCTTAGTTTCGGCTCTAGCGTGAGGCATCTTGATATCAAATCGCATCGCCGGACACGCCTCGTCGCCGATAACCGCAAGCCCGTTTCGCACGGCATTTTCACGCAGCTGCCGCTCACGCACAAATATAAACGGCCTGATAACCTCGATACCGTTTGCCGCGACGTATTTTGGAGCAAGCGTTCGCAGCGCGCCGTTATAAGTAAAATTCATAAAAAAACTCTCTACCGCGTCGTCGAGGTGGTGGGCGATGGCGAGCTTGTTAAAGCCGTGCTCAAGCGCGTAGGTATAGAGATAGCCGCGCCTCATACGCGAGAAAAAACTGCAAAAGCTGGAGTTTTTGCGGATCTTGTCCTTTGATATCTCAAAGATCGAGCTGTCGATCACGTCGTGCTCGATGCCGTGCTCGGCGCAGTGGCGCGTGAGATAGGCATAGTCCTCGCCCATGCCGTAGCTTAGCGTCACGGCCTTAAACTCAAATTTTTCTGGCGTGACGTTTTGCATGTGTTTTAGCACATGCGCGAGCGCGAGGCTGTCCTTGCCGCCGCTAAGACCGAGCAAAATTTTATCCCCGCCGCGCACCATGCGGTATCTGGCGTTAGTCTGCCCGACCTGGCGCAGTAGCCGCTTGCTAAGCTCTATCATAGCCGCTCGATCATCGCGAGCATAAACTGCGCGCTGACGTTTGCCGAGTCTTGTAAAAATTTATCGTAGTCAAACTCCGCACTACCGCCCGCCTCGTCACTGATCGCGCGAAGCACGAAAAACGGCACGCCTAGACTCTCGCAAACTAGCGCCACACTAGCGCCCTCCATTTCGGTCGCATCGGCCTTGAAGGTCGCTTTTAGCCACTCTTTTTTAGCATTGTCACAGATAAACTGATCGCCCGTAGCTATGATGCCGCCTTTTAGCTTGATGTCTTTTTCGGCCGCTACGCTAGAGGCTAGCGCGTTTAGAGCGTCGTCGCTTTTGATAAAGATACTGGTCTCGGGCACGTAGCCGTAAGGGTGCCCAAACACCGTGATATCGAGGTCGTGCTGCACGAGGCTAGTCGCGTAAAGCATATCGCCGATTTTCAAATTTGGATTTAACGCGCCTGCGACGCCGGTAAAAAGTAGCCTTCGAGCGCCAAATTTCTCTATCATCACGCTTGCGGTTAGGGCGGCGTTTACCTTGCCGATTTTCGAGTATGCGATCACTAGCTCCTTGCCGCCGAAATTTGCGATGTAAAATACGTTATTTGCGTACTTAACCTCTTTATAGTCCTTGATGCGCTCGAGTAGAGGAGCCACCTCCTCGCGCATCGCGCCTAAGATCGCTATCATTTAAGCTCCTTTAAAAGCTCTTCAAGGCTACTAAGATCGGTGACGCTGAAGGTCGGCTTTTCGGTGATTTTTTTGTTGATGCCTTTTAGTACGCTACCGCCAAACTCCACAAAAATATCAACCTCGTTTTCGATGCTTTTGATGCTTTGCTTGTATAAAACGGGGCTAACGAGCTGAGCTTTTAGCAAATTTAGCGCTTCATCTTTCGTGCCGTAAGCTTTCGCCGACGCGTTTGAAACGACTGGGGCAAATTTAGCGGCTAATGCCGGCTCTAGCTGTGTTGTTAGTTTCTCGCTGGCATTTTTCAAAAGCGGGCAGTGGCTGATGACGGACATATTTAAAGGCAGTACGCGCTTAGCGCCCGCTTCCTTAAACACAGACTCAAATTTGGCGATGTCGCCTTTTAGCCCCGCGATCACTATCTGACCATCGCAGTTGTAGTTCGCGGCGTAAATTTGATGGCCGTCCGCTTGCGCGTTTTTGCAAATTTGCTCTACGGTCTCGTCGCTAAGCCCCAAAATAACGCTCATCGTCACGTCTTTGCCAGCACAGTCCTCTTGCATAAATTTACCGCGCAAATTTACGATCCTAAGAGCATAAATAAAATTAAACGCACCGCTAACCGCAAGCGCGCTAAACTCGCCCAAAGAGTGGCCAAGCGCGAAGCTAGGCTCTAAATTTACGCTTTGTTTTAAAGCAAGATAGCACATAAGCGAATTTAAAACGATGACGGGCTGAGTAAATTCGCTCCTGTTTATAAGGTCATTTTCGTTGAAAAGTAGATTTGAAAAGTCGATTTTTAGGCTATCGCTTGCATTTTGCAAAAGCTCGGCGGCCGGGCGAAAATTTTTGTAAATTTCCTTACCCATGCCGATGCTTTGCGAGCCTTGCCCCGGAAATATAAACGCCGCTCTCATCTAGGTACTCTTAGTGGCAACCGCATCCGCCGTCATCGTGATGATGACCGTGTCCGCCGCAGCAACCACCCTCTTTGTGATCGTGATGACCGTGGCCTCCGCAGCAACCGCCTTCGCCGTGGTGATGGTCGTGGTCGTGTCCGCCGCAACCGCATGTATGTGCGCCGCCTACCATGCCGGTAGCTATCTCGTCCTCTGTAGCATCGCGTTTGTCGAAAATTTGAACCTTAAACTCCAAATCTTTGCCTGCATAAGGGTGGTTAAAATCAACCGTCACATCGTCATCGCCGATAGATTTTACTATCACGCGTACGCTCTCTCCGTGCTCGCCTTGACCAAAAAGCTCCATACCCTCTTTTAGCTCGATACCTGCAAATTGCTCTTTAGGCAGCATCTGAACGGCACTAGAGTCGTACTCTCCGCAAGCCTGTGCAGCCGGGATAACGATAACCTTTGTTTCGCCCTTTTCTAGTTTAGTAACTTCTTCTTCTAGCTTCTCGATGATATGTCCGCGACCTGTTAAAAAGGAAATTTCTTGCCCAACCTGCATATTGGACTCTAAAATTTCGCCCGTTTTTGCGTCTTTTAGCTCATAAAACATAGCTATAACTTGTTCTTTCACGTTCCTCTCCTATTTATGAAAATAACGTGATTATATCGTTAAATTTATTAAAGAATGTTTTAGTTTCGAGTAGGTGCGGCTTTGGCTTCTTTGCTGTCCGGATAGCCTAGTTTTAGTGCTTTGTAAAATTTATTCGCACTTGCCGTGTCTTTTATCTTATCAAAGCTAATAGCAGTGTGATAAAGAAGCTTTGGTGTATACTCGGCCTTGTCGTAGAGTTGGATACTTTGCTGGTAGTATTTTATAGCGTTGTTGTAAGCTTTTTGCTGATACGCTATCTCGCCGAGATAGAAATTCGCCATCGCAGGTTTATGGTCTTTACCCAAAAGATACTCGTATCTAGCCTTTGCATCGTCGAGCTTACCTGCGTCAAATAGCTTTTTGGCTTCGCTTGCCACATCTTGATTTTTCTGTTTAGTAAAATCAGTCTTCGGGGCTTGCGGCTCAGCAGCGGCTGGGCTACTGCTAGCTACCGGCTTGTCTTCATCGTTTTTTTTTGTGGTAGCGGGTGCGGCGTTGCTCTTATCTATCAAAGCGCCCATATCTTTAAGGGCTTTGGTGATTTTTGCGTTGTTGGCCTCTTGTATTTTTCGGCTTTCTTCTACGTATTTTTTAAGCTCGTCAAAATCGCTTTTTGCGGTAGAATTTCCGTCGTTTCCTTCGATATCGTTTAGTCTTTTTTCTATCCTAGACATTCTTGAGTTTAGTCCGTCTAGCACGCTCTGCAAGCCTTCTAAGCGCTCTTGCATGGCATTTAAATTTGACTCAACGTCGCCCATATTTTTACTTAGATTTTCTACGTTTTGCTTGTTTTTTAGAAAAGTTTTTTCATTATCGGTCAAACCGTAGGGACTAGAGCTATCTAAATTTCCAGCGTCAAATACCGAAATTTCATTGGAGGCGGAATAAGAGAGAGTGGCTCCTATAAAAAGAGCCACGAAGGTTTTTAAATTCGTCATAAATTTAATTATGGAAGAACTTTAAATTCAGCACGTCTGTTTTGAGCGTCGCAAGCTTTTGTTTTGTCTGTGCAAACAGGATTGCTTTCGCCGTAACTTACAACGGTGATTCTATCAGCAGCAACGCCTTGTTTTACAAGAGCGTCTTTAGCAGCTTTTGCTCTTTTTAGACCAAGCGCATAGTTGTACTCGTCTGTACCCCACTCGTCGCAGTTACCCTCTACTTTTACAGAAAGAGCTTGAGCTTCTGATTGATTAAATAGACCTGCGTTTGTGTTGATAGCAGACTGCATGTCGCCTTTGATGTTAAATTTGTCAAAGTCAAAGTATACAGTTTGAACTTGACCTTCGATGCTTGAAATTAATTGTTGCAATCTCTCGCTATCGCTCATCATGTTATCGCTTGAGTTCATACCGCCCATATTTTGATTAGCGTCAGCACTCATATCAACTTCAGGGTTTTTAGAGCTACAACCGCTCAACAATAAAGCTGCAATAGCAGCAGAAGTTAAAACTACTTTTTTCATTTTCATCCTTTTATAGAAATTTAACGTGATTATATCATAAAATTTACTAAATATTACCAATCAATAGACTGAATTTTACCGATTTTTAATGGAAATTGGAAACTTTTGTTCTCATTTACGCGAATTATACCAAGTGAACTCTGTCCTCCAAGCTCTTTTATAAACACTACGCTTTGCCCGTCGCTAGAAAATCTAGGGTATAAATTTTTACCGCTTGCAGTAAGCTGTCTGATGTAATCAGTCTGCGTAGAGATCATGTAAATGTTAAAATCTCTCGTTCCAAAGCTACTCTTACCGTCTTCTCTACTAGAGTACACTATATAGTTCTGATAGGTGCTGACGGAGTTGTTGTTTTTGCCGTGATAGACCAACTGCTCAAAGCCGCTTCCATCGACGTTTTGCGCAAAGACGTTAGGGTAGCCAAGTCTATCTGAAACGAAAACTACGCGTCTATCGCCGTCGACGAAGTTGCCGTTGACGTCTATACCGCTATAGTTGGTTACCTGAGATAGTCTTTTTGAATTTAGGTCGTATATATAGATATCAGGCTGATCTTGCGGAGCCATAGTTAGCAAAATTTTATCTCCGTTTTGGCTAACGTCGGAGGCTATAAGCATACCTCCCTTGCTATCTAAAATTTTAGTTTTTTGGCCGCTTGCGACGTCATATCTGTAAAGAACTAAATTTTTGCCGCTGTAATCAGAGTAGTAAAACGCACTCTGGTCGGCTCCTACCCACTTAGGAAATATATTCAAACCGCCTCGCACAAGTACTTTTTGATAGGTTAGAGTATAGTCGGCTATAACGATCTCGCTTTGCTTAGAGCCTGTTCCTTTAGCAAAAATGATAAATTTTTCCATCCAATTAACAGGAGGCATTTTTAGCTCGTTGATCAGCTCGACTATCGCTTTATGTGCGATAAACGGATACTTTGCTCCGTCATTCATATTGTAAATTTTCTCGTACTGAGTAGTCGCCGTTTTTGCATTTATAAGCTTAACTCTAAGGCTTAGAGGCGAGTTTGCAGAACCCTCAAGCGCGTATCTAAATATAAGCTGCGCGCCCTTTTCGCTCATGACGTTCGTGTTCGAGTCGCCCTCATAGCTACTGGCGATATATTCGTCCACAACCTCAAAATCAGAGCTTACCTTTAGGTCTCCCAGCATAATTTTGTGAAATTTGCCCTTAAAAGTTTGATCTCCGACAGCCGTTGTGGCATCTTGAAGCACGATTTTTGGTAGGGCTAAGCCTTTGTTAACGACCGAAATGGTGGCGTCAACGGCAAAAAGCCAACTGGTAAAAGCAAGAAAAAGTAAAATTTTCTTCATTTTTCCTCCATTATTCTAGTTTGTCTTCTAGTTTAGTTCCGAGCCTAACGGCTCTGCCTATCTGTGTAGGCGGCGGAAATTTCTCAAAAGTCATACTTTGCAAGAAATCCCTAACTTTGTTATTAAATTCGCTATTATACGATAACTTTTTTATATCGTAACTAAACGATCCGTCAATGTCAATGACGATCTCAACCTCTGCCTCATCGCTAGAATCGGCCTTATAAGCGCTCCATTTACTCTGCAAAATTCTGCTAATCATACCGAAGTATTCGTTATATTCGCCCGTCATTTGCGACTTTGGAGTCTTAGCAACCTGATCTAAGGTAAGCGCATTTATAACGTCGCTAGCTTTTTTTTGCTGGCTCGTTATCTGGACTTTTTCCGGTTTTTTACGACTTTGCTCTTTTGGTTGTTCTTTTTTCTTAGCAACCTTGTCCTCTTTTAGCTTAGATGTATCGATACTGCCAAATAGATCCTTTAAATTTGGCTCTTCTATCTTTTTTTCTTCGGGTTTTGGCGGTGCAGGATCGGGCTCAGGCGGCTTGTTTGTAGTGTCCGGCTTAGGTTCTTCTTTTTTAACCTCTTCCTCTTTTTTTACAGGTTGAGGTTTTTCTTCTTTTACGACCTCTTTTTTAGGCTCGGGCGCTTTTACGGTGATGTCGGGCTCACGCTCAACTATCATAATATCCATAAAGGCGTCTTTAGTATCAGTATATTTTTTTGGCTCTTCCTTAAAGTAAGTAAGCTTGATAAAAATACCGCTTATGATGCAAAGGTAAAGAAAAGCCGATATCAGAAAATAGCCGGAAGTATTAAATTTGAGATCAAATTTATCCATTAGTCTGGAGCGCTACCTTTGTAAAGCCTGCGTTTTTTACGCTCTTTAGGACAAACATCACATCGTCGTATATAAGGCCTTTGTCAGCCTTAATATAAACGGGCGAGTTTTTATCGTATTTTGCCCCGATAAGTACGATATTGTCGGGAAGCTCGCGTAGATTCATGGTACTCTGATCGATCCTAACCTTTTTCGCAGCATCTACTATAACGGTCAAATCTTTTCTTTGAGCCGAGGATGTTTTGGTTTTTGAGCCATCAGGTAGTAAAATTTGCTCCTCATAAACGATAGTAGGCGTCGTAACCATAAGAATCGCCAGCAAAACAAGCATGATATCCACGAGTGGAGTTATGTTTAGCTCCGGAGTTTCGTCAAGATTTATCATTGATCTTCTTTAAGCGTTACGAGGATGTCGACTTCACGCCTGATGACGCCCATGAGCTCATAAGCTTTTCGTTTGATAAGCAAGCTAAAGGTGTAAGCTGGAATCGCTACGAATATACCTGCTCCGGTAGCCACGAGGGCCTCGCTGATAGCTGGAGCGATAACATTTAGGGATGAATTTCCGCCTCCTTGACCAAGCTGAGAAAATGTCTCCAAGATGGATACAACCGTACCAAAAAGTCCGATAAAAGGCGAGGTGGAAGCGATAATACTAAGCCAAGTGATACCGCTAGTCGCATTTCTCTCCGAAATACTAACGGCGACCGAAAGCTTTTCTTTAGATACGGAGCCGCTTACGAATCTTTTTAAAACAGAGTCGTTTAGAGTATGCTTATATGCGCCCCATAATATAGACAAAAACGCGGTTTTGTGTTTTTTCTGCCACGAGCCAAGCCCCGCCATACGAGATAAAAGTATGGTAAGGCTTATTATGAAATAAAAAGATAGCCAACTAAGTACGAATATAGTAATAAAACTACTTCTTGATAAGTAGTTCAAAAAAATATCAAGCCCAGCCACTATCTTGTCCGAGCCATACTATCTAGTTTTGCTACGGCAGCGGCCATAGCGTTATTCTCGCTACTCATGCTAGCGATCAGATACTTAGCCTTTTGCAATGAATTTGCTATCTCGCTCTCGGAATTTCCAGACACGTGAACGGCACCGTCGGCAAGGATGGTTGCCTTACCCTCGTTTATCTCGGCATATCCCCAGTTTATCGCGACGGCATCATGACTTTTATCTTCGCTCTCGATGTCTATAACGCCGGCTTTCAAAAGCGAGATAAGCGAGGCGTGTCCGGGCAAAACCCCAAACTCGCCCTCACTGCCCGGCAAAACTACGCTTTTAATATCGTTTGAAAACACTAAACCCTCAGGCGTAACGATTTCTAAATGTAATTTACTCATTACTTTTCCTTTAAATTTAGGCTTTAAGTTTCTCGGCTTTCGCTATCGCTTCGTCGATGTTTCCTACCATATAAAATGCGTTTTCCGGTAAATCGTCGTATTTTCCTTCCAAAATTCCTTTAAAGCCGGCGATATTTTCCTCAAGGCTTACGTATTTACCGGGACTTCCCGTAAACACCTCTGCAACGAAGAACGGCTGAGATAAAAATCTCTCAATCTTTCTAGCGCGATCGACCGTAACCTTATCTTCTTCGCTAAGCTCGTCCATACCGAGGATTGCGATGATATCTTGAAGATCTTTATATTTTTGTAAAACCGCCTGTACGCCGCGAGCTACTTTATAGTGTTCGCCGCCTAAAATTTGAGGATCGAGCATTCTTGATGTCGAATCGAGCGGATCCACCGCAGGATAAATTCCCTTTTCTGCAATAGCTCTGTTTAGAACGGTAGTCGCGTCAAGGTGCGCAAAAACGGTTGCAGGAGCCGGGTCGGTAAGGTCGTCTGCAGGAACATAAACGGCCTGAACCGACGTGATCGAACCTTTTTTGGTTGACGTGATTCTCTCTTGGAATTTACCCATTTCGCTCGCCAAAGTCGGCTGATAACCAACGGCTGACGGGATACGTCCAAGAAGAGCCGACATCTCTGCACCAGACTGAGAGAAACGGAAGATGTTGTCAATAAACATCAAAACGTCAAGTCCCATCTCGTCGCGGAAATACTCAGCCATTGTAAGACCTGTTAGAGCGATACGGTTTCTCGCTCCCGGTGGCTCGTTCATCTGGCCGTAGCACAAGGCAACTTTGTCCAAAACGTTACTTTCTTTCATCTCGTGATAAAGGTCGTTTCCTTCGCGCGTTCGCTCGCCGACGCCAGCAAATACGGAGTAACCGCTGTGTTTAAATGCGACGTTGTGGATAAGCTCCATGATAATAACCGTTTTGCCAACACCGGCACCGCCGAATAGCCCAACCTTGCCTCCCTTTGCGTAAGGAGCCAAAAGGTCTACTACTTTGATGCCTGTTTCAAAAATTTCGCTCTTCGTGCTTTGCTCTTCAAACGGCGGAGGATCGCGGTGAATAGACCATTTTTTGTCAAATTCTACACCCTCGCCCTCGTCGATTAGATCGCCGACGACGTTAAAAATTCTTCCCAAAACTTTTTCGCCGACCGGAACGCTAATAGGCGCGCCTAAAGCCGTAGCCTCAAGGCCTCTAGTTAAGCCTTCGCTCATATCCATAGCGATAGTTCTTACGCGGTTATCGCCAAGGTGTGCGGCAACCTCTAGCACAAGTCTATTTTGCTTGCCCTCAACCTCGAAATTTACTTCGACGGCTTCGTTGATCTTGGGTAAATAATCCGTGAAATCGACGTCGACTACCGGACCCATTACCTGAGAAATAATACCTTTCATCCATACTCCTTAATTATTTCATTGATTCGACGCCACTGATGATCTCGATAAGCTCAGTGGTGATAGACTCTTGGCGAGCCTTGTTATACGATAGTTTTAACTGTGCGACGCGCTCTTTGGCGTTGTTGGTCGCATTATCCATCGCCTGCATCCTGGCACTATGCTCGGCCGCAAGGCTATCTACTAAAGCATAATACATGCTATACTCGAAATACTTCGTAAGCAGTTCGTTTAAAATTTTACCGTCGTCGCTCGGCTCAAATTCCATCAAAGAATTCGTCTCGACTTCGACGAGCTTCGGCGGCTCGACCGGCACAATATCGTTTATACGAATTTGCTGAGAGATCATGTTATTGTAGCCGTTATGTACCAAAATAACTTTATCAGTCGCACCGCTTATAAAGTCATCTATCGCATCTTTTATGATATTTTGGGCCTTCTCATAGGTAGGAGACGAGCTCACGCCGACATATTTTTCAAGCAAATTTATACCCTGGAAGCTAAAAAATTCTATACCTTTTTTACCTACTGCGCGAAGTCTTATCTTTACTTTTTTCGCCTTAAATTCGTTAATCATATTCCTAACGGTTTTAATAGTCTGAATATTAAAACCGCCGCAAAGACCCTTGTCTGCGGTGACGAATATAATATCGACCTTCTCGATATTCTCCTTAACGTCGAAAAATTTACTCTCAGTGTTTACGGAGCGATATTGGTTGATTTTATAGGCGATTTCAGATAAAACTTCGTTGATCTTGAGCGCATAAACCCTAGAGTGACGAGCTGCTTCTTCAGCCTTGCGAAGTTTAGCCGTAGATACCAGCTTCATCGCGCGCGTCGTCTTTTGGGTGTTTTGGACGCTCTTGATCTTTCGTTTTATATCTTTTAAATTTGACATATTCTAGCCTTAGTTAGCGGCAAACGTCGCTTTAAAGTCTTTTAGCGCCTTGTGCAAAAGCTCCTCGATTTCTTTGTCAAGTGCTTTTTTGGTTCGAATTTGCTCGAAAATTTCAGGATATTTCGCCTCAATATAAGGATAAAGCTCGGCTTCAAATTTTGTAACAGCTATAGTCGGGATATCATCCAGATAGCCTTTTGTACCGGCGAAGATAATAACGACTTGCTTTTCAACGGCTAGCGGGCTGTAAGGAGGCTGTTTTAGCACCTCAACCATCCTTTGACCGCGCTCAAGCTGTTTTCTAGAGCTTTCGTCAAGGTCACTCGCAAACTGTGCAAACGCTTGAAGTTCGCGGTATTGCGCAAGGTCAAGTCTTAAGGTTCCCGAAACTTGCTTGGTCGCTTTTATCTGAGCTGCGCCGCCGACGCGAGAAACCGAAAGACCGACGTTGATCGCAGGGCGGATACCTGAGTTAAATAGATCAGATTCAAGGAAAATTTGACCGTCGGTGATAGAAATAACGTTTGTCGGAATATACGCCGAAACATCGCCAGCTTGAGTCTCGATAATAGGAAGAGCCGTTAGAGAACCTGCGCCTAGCTTATCATTTAGCTTAGATGCGCGCTCTAGCAAGCGAGAGTGTAGATAGAAAACGTCGCCAGGATAAGCTTCGCGGCCCGGCGGTCTGCGAAGAATCAAGCTCATTTCGCGGTATGCGACGGCGTGTTTTGAAAGATCGTCATAGATTATTAGGGCGTGGCGAGAGTTGTCTCTGAAATATTCACCCATAGTTACGCCCGCATAAGGAGCTAGGTATTGAAGCGCGGCAGCGTCGGAAGCGCTCGCATTTACCACGATAGTGTACCCCATAGCGCCGTACTCTTCAAGCTTTTTAACGACTTGAGCGACAGTCGATTGTTTTTGTCCGATCGCTACATAAATACAAATAACGTCTTGACCTTTTTGGTTGATGATGGTGTCTATCGCGACGGTAGTTTTACCTGTTTGGCGGTCGCCGATGATGAGCTCGCGCTGTCCGCGGCCGATCGGCACTAGCGCGTCGATAGCCTTGATGCCCGTTTGAAGCGGCTCGTGAACGCTCTTTCTAGCCATGATACCTTTTGCTTTTTCCTCGACGAATCTAGTCTCGCTAGCTTCGATCGGGCCCTTAGCGTCTATCGGCTCACCGAGTGAATTTACGACGCGGCCTATCAAAGCATCGCCCACAGGAACGCGTAAAAGTTTAGCTAGGCGTTTTACGCTCGAACCCTCTTTGATACCGTCCGTTTTACCCAAGATAACGATACCGACGCTGCTTTCCTCTAGGTTTAGAGCCATGCCTTTTTCGCCGTTCTCAAACTCGACCATCTCGCCGGCCATAACGTTTTTTAGGCCGTAAACGTTAGCAACGCCGTCGGCTACGGATATAACCTTGCCCGTCTCGTTTACATCGACGTTAAGGCTGAAATTTTCAATCCTTTCCTTGATGATGGCGCTGATTTCATCTGCTTTTATTTTTGCACTCACGCTTTTTCTCCTTTTATATTGCTTTTAATATGTATTCGCTCATTTGGGCTTTTAGCCTATCTACCGAAAAGCTAGCCTCCACGCCCAAATCGTCTAGTTCAATCTTGATACCGTTGTAATTGCTTTTTACCGGCTCCAAAATGATTTTTGCGTTAAATCTCTTAGAAAAGCTGCTTTCAAGCTCCGAAATTTGAGCCTGGCTGATCTGCGAGCCGCCGTAAATTTTGCCATAAAAAACATTGTCCATTTTTGATTTTTGCGCTAAAAGCTCCGAAACAATATTAGGCAAAATATCAAGTCTTTTATTTTCGCCGAGTAGCTTTATGAAATTTACAAATTTTTGATCCGCCTCACCGACTAAAGATAGGACAAAATCCGCTTTTTGGCTATTTTTTAAATTCGGCGAAACGATGATGTTTTGAAATTTTTCATTTGCAAATGCATTTGCGATCTCTTGTAGCCTAGCGGTAAAGTTATTGAACTCATCTTTGCTAAGGTCGCTAACTAGGGCTTTTACGTATTTTTTTGCGATAAGTTCTTTCATTAGCCGACCCTCTTAAGCATGATATTGATAAGCTCGCTTTGATCCATTTTCACACTGTCGCTTGCAAAAATTTCGTTTAAAATTTCGCCTACGACGGACTTAACCATGCGTCTTTTTTCAAATTCTTTTTGATCCTGGAAACTTTTTTCCAAATTTGCGACCTCTTGTCTGGTCTCTTCCTTGATACGCTCAGAGATCAAAACAGCCTCTTTTCTAGCAGTTTCTACTAGGCTAGCGGCGTTTGCTTTTGCCTCTTCTACGCGCCTTAGAGCGTCATCTTTTTTAGCTTTTGAGTCTTTTAGCTTTTGCTCGATATTATCAAGTCTTGCTGCGATACCGGCGATTCTTCCCTTGTAGGCGTTCTTGATAGGGTTTGCTATGAAATAATACAAAATTGCGGCAAAAACGATAAAATTTATCGTTCTAGGTACGATGTCGTATCCGCCGTCCGCCATCAAAACAAAAGGACATAATAAAAGTAAAATTTTGCTTTTCATATTAAATCCTTGCGAGTTTTGCTTTTAAAGCAGCTTGAAGTTCAGGCAATTTTTGCTGTAAATCAGCTCTAAAATCGCTCTTTTGGGCGTTTAAATTTTGGATAAATGCGTCATAATCGGCCTCCAAAACTCCGCGCTTTTCGCCGACTATCTTAGCGGCCGCGTCTTTTGCGGCATTGATAGCCTCTTGCTTTATTTTGCCCGCCTCGCTTCTTGCAGCGGCTATGAGCTGTTCTATCTGCGCTTCGTACACGCCAAGATCGCTCGTATTTTTACTAGCGCTCTCTTCGTCGTTTTTTATCGCATCGTTTCTAGCGTCTATAAATTTAAGTAGAGGCTTGTAAAGGATGGAATTTAAAACGGCGATAAGCCCTAGAAAAATAACTGCCGTTAGGACGACTAACGGCAAATTAATTTCCAACATCAAATCTCCTTAAAGTTTAATATTTTCTTAAGCATAATAAAATCGTGCTTATTTTACAAAAAAAAAGGATAAAACAAGCTAAATTTAAACAATTATTTTATTTTATCTTGTTTATTAGCCTATCGATATCAGCTACATCATCAAACTCGATAGTGATTTTTTTGCCTTTTATCTTAACCGGTACGTCAAATTTAGAAAAAATCTCTTTTAAATTTGCAAGTCTTTCTAGATATCTTTCGTCTAACTTAAGCGCTGTTTTAGGCGGCAATTTATTTTTTAAATTTTTTACCAAATTTTCCGTCTCGCGCACGCTAAGGCGCTGCCCGATGATAGTATCGACCGCCGTTTTTTCGTCGTTTGGCTCAAGACCTACGATGACTTTGGCATGCCCTTGCGTTAGTTTGCCTTCTTTTATATATTCTTGCGTCACGGCGCTAAGGCTCAAAAGCCTCATAGTATTTGTTATCTGAACCCTGCTTTTGTGGATGATATTTGCAAGCCCGTCCTGCGTAATTTTATATTCGTCTATGAGCTCTTTGTAGGAGTTGGCAAGCTCGATCGGATTTAAGTCTTCTCTTTGGATATTTTCTATGAGCGCCAGCTCGCGCAGACTTTGGCTTTCGATGTCGGCAACTATGGCTTTTATCTTGCTTTCGCCTAGTAGCTTAGTCGCACGAAATCTCCTCTCGCCCGCGATCAGCATATATCCGCCGTCTTTTTCTATAACGATTATCGGCTGGATAAGACCATGTCTTTTGATACTTTCGCTAAGCTCTCTTAGTGCCGTTTCGTCGAAATTTTTACGCGGCTGATACGGGTTTTCGGTAATCAACTCGAGGTCTATTTCTTTTATTATTTCGCTGTTACCTTCGTTTATTTCGGCTTTATACGCTAGCTCTACATCACCCAATATCGCTTCTAGTCCGCGCCCTAATCCGCCTTTTTTAGCCATTCATTATCCTAAAATACAGCATGCTAAATTTTGATACGCTACCGAGCCGGGTGATTTTATGTCGTATAAAATCACTGGCTTACCAAAGCTCGGGCTTTCGGCAAGCTTTACGTTTCGCGGTACTATTACGAATTCATCGCCCATATCCTTGTTTTTAAACAGTTTATTTTCAAAATGCTGCTTTAAATTTGCCACTGTTTCTTTGGCGAGGTTATTTTGCGAACTGTACATAGTCGGCAAAAAGCCTTTTATATTTAGCTTCGGATTTATGGTTTTTTTGATGATTTTTACCGTATTTAAAATTTGCGCGAGCCCTTCCAATGCGTAAAATTCGCACTGTATCGGGATTATCACGCTATCGCTAGCGCTTAGGGCGTTTACGGTGATACTGCCCAGAGCCGGAGGACTATCGATGATGATAAAATCATACTGTCCCTCGACCTCTTCGATCTTGCTTTTTAGTATCTTTTGGCAGTCTTTGTTCTGTTCGCTTAACTCTTGCTCGATGCCGACCAGACCGATGTTTGAAGGCGCTAGAAAAAGCGTCGGGATCTCGGTTTTTAGCACGATTTGCGAGAGTTTTTTACGGCCAGTGAGTACGTGATAGATGTTGTACTCGTAGTCGTTTCTACTAAAACCCATGCCTGTCGTCGCATTTGCCTGCGGGTCGATATCGATGAGTAGGACTTTTTTTTCGGCCACCGCCAGCGATGCGGCCAAATTTACCGCCGTAGTCGTCTTTCCGACGCCGCCTTTCTGGTTTGCAATGGTTATAATTTCACACATGAGAATTTTCCAAATTTTGTTTTTTTTTAATTGATTAATTTTACAAAAAACTTACTTTGTCCAAGTTTAGTTTCGGCTTTAAAATTTCTGAAAGAATTTCGCGGATCGTCCCCGCCGATATTTCATAAAAATATTAAATTTCACGTCAAATTTAAGCAAATTTATCTGAGCGAAAAAACCCTTCGCCCACCTATATCCAAAGAGCCGTCAGATAGGAGTTTTGCGTCTTTGAGCGACATTTCTTCGCCCTCAAAGTGCGTGACAAATTCTCTTGATTTTTCAAATTCGCTCTCAAATTTTTTAAAAATTTCCGCCCAAGACGGAGCCGTTTGCAGCCTCTTAAAAAACTCTCCGACCGCGGCACTAGGGCTAACATCTATATCTAAAATTCCGGCGTTTTCGGGCGCGTTTTTTAGATTTATACCCATGCCGCAAACGTAAATTTCGCCAACCCTCGTCGTCAAAGTTCCGCCGATTTTTTTATCGTCGACGTAAAAGTCATTCGGCCATTTTAGCCAAATTTTCGAGCCGCGAGCCGCAAGTACTTCGCGCATTATCATCGAAAAGTAAATCGACGCCGACTCGCCCTTTAGATCACCTGGCAGCGCCGTTTCGCTCATGCAAAATGAAAAAAATAGATTGCCTTCTAGCCCGCTCCAAGTGTTGTTTCTACTGCCGATACCTTGCGTCTGCTCCTTTGCCACGAGCGCAAAAGGCGGCTGTATTTCGCCGTTTCGCAGCCCTTCGACCAAAACTTTTTGCGTAGAGGGGACGCTATCTGCGAACTCTATTCTCAAATTTTATTCCTTTTAAATTTGCTTATTAATTTTACATTGCGAGCGCATTCGTATCATTAAATTTACGCAACAAGCTTCGCTCGATTTAAATTTACGACACTATATCGCCGATGCCAAGGCGCTTGCCGTTTAGATACGCGCTAGCATCCACCGGCTTTTTGCCCGGCTCTTGCACCTTCATGATCTTAACCGCGCCTTCGCCGCATGCGACGCAAAAACCAAGCTTATCGACGCTTAAAATTTCGCCAACGCGTTCAAATTTACGCCCGCAGGATTCGCGCATGATCTCTAAATCCAAAATTTTTAACCCGCTAGCTAGATAAATCCCCGGCCAGGGCGTCAGCGCGCGAAATTTATTATAAATCTGCTCCGCGCTCTGCTCAAAGCCAAAAAGCCCGTCGGATTTGCTTATCTTTTTGCAGTGCGTGGCCTGCGCGCCTTCTTGCTTGAGCGGCGTTAAATTTGTAAAATTTCGCAGCGTTTTTACGATCAACTCGCCCGCGAGATCCCCGAGCTCGTCAAAGAGCTGCGCCGCCGTTTTATCCTCGCAAGGCGTGTAGGCAAAATCAAGCACATCGCCCGTATCAAGCCCCACGTCCATCAGCATCGCCGTCACGCCCGTCTGCTTTTCGCCAGCCAAAATCGCGCTTTGGATCGGGCTTGCGCCGCGGTATTTAGGCAGGATCGAGGCGTGCAGATTTATGCAAGGCG
The DNA here is from genome assembly GCA_963528245.1 of uncultured Campylobacter sp. Taxonomy (GTDB): domain Bacteria; phylum Campylobacterota; class Campylobacteria; order Campylobacterales; family Campylobacteraceae; genus Campylobacter_A. The sequence continues at coordinate 50,308 of CAURWB010000005.1, forward strand.
CGATATTAAGCACGCTTTGCGGCAAAATTTTACCGTATGCGGCAACTACGATAAAATCAGGCTTTAGCTCTTTTATCTGTGCCGCGACCGCCTCGTCTTTTAAACTCGCTGGCTGAAAGATCGGCACGGCGGGCAGATGCTGTTGCGCGTAAACTTTAACCTCGCTAGGAGTTAAAATTTGCTTCCTACCGACGGGCTTATCAGGCTGCGTAAAAATGGCCGCGATCTTAAATTTCGCCTCCGCAAGCGCGCGCAAAATTTTAGCCGCATACTCGGGCGTTCCCATAAAAACTATATTCATTCTTTTCCTTTAAATTTAGCCACATCACGGCGCGAGCGATCATGCAGACGCTAATCGTACTCGAAATAAATTTTACGCAGATCGCGGAGTAAAACCGATCCGCACTCGCTCCCGCGAAGTAAAATTTATACGCGTCGCACAAACCAAACCCCGTGCAAAAGGCTGTATTATCGCCGTTTTTCGCGTTTATTTGACGGCGGATTGATTTTAGTCCTCTGATCCGTCCGGCCAAGGCCAAAAGGCGCACGGATCTTCGGACCAATAAATCTTTGCAGACGATTTCGCTCCCAGCTCATCCAGGCTAATCTTGCCGTCACGATTAGCATCGAGCCTATTAAATTCCGAGCCTGAGCGTAGATTTAACTATACTCTCAGCCCAGACGGCACCTCGCTCGCCGTCCACTCCTGCAAGCTTAGCGCGCCGTCGTGATCCTTGTCGTTAAAGTCCATAAAATTCGGCACCGGATCGGCGGGATCGCAACCGTATGCGCCGAAACATAACAGCGCAAGTATAAAAATTTTATTCATTTCGCCTTCTTAAATTTTATCTTTTTGCGGCGTTTGCGAGCGATAAAAATAAAATTTAACCGCGTATGCGAGCGCCTTAAGGCCTACGTTCGTTAAAACCCCTCTACGGCGCGGCTTTTAGCGCAGCCTACGGCTCCTTTTTAAGTAGCTCAAGCAGGTTAAATTTTAGCTCGTTTATATTTTGTCCCGTCGCCGAGGATATCGGCATTACGAAAAACGGCTTGGCGGCGTCAAATTCATAAATATCTTGCTTAAATTTCATCTCGCCCGCCGTGCCCGCAAACCCCAAATGCGACAAAAACGCGTCAAATTTTTCCTGCAAATTTTCGGCCGCGTCCGCGCGAGTTAGTGCGATCGCATAGTCTCTTTTTGCAAGCTCTCCTGAAAATTTCGCCGTCTCGACCCTCAGCGCATCAAACTGATCCTCAAGGCTGCGGTAGTTCGCAAGATCGAGCATAAAAAGTAAAATTTTCGTGCGCTCGACGTGTTTTAAAAACTGCACGCCAAGCCCGCGCCCTTCGCTTGCGCCCTCGATAATGCCCGGTATATCGGCCATAACAAAGCCGCTGTATTCGTCAACCTCGACGAGGCCTAGCTTTGGCGTGAGCGTGGTAAACTCGTAGTTTGCAATCTGAGGTTTGGCGTTTGAGACGGTCGAGATTAGCGTGCTTTTGCCCACGTTTGGAAAGCCCACTAGCCCAACGTCGGCGATGAGTTTTAGCTCCAGCCGCACCTCGCGCGTTTCGCCCTCTAGGCCTTTTTGCGCGTATTCGGGAGCCTGGTTGATCGAGCTTTTAAAATGCACGTTGCCAAGCCCGCCCTTGCCGCCTTTTAAAAATAGCTCGCGCTGCCCTTCACTAGTTAAGTCGCAGAGTAGCTCGCCCGTCTGGGCATCTAGCACCGCGGTGCCGGGAGGCACGATGAGCTCGAGGTGTTCGCCTCTTTTGCCGTGCATCCTGCGCCCCATGCCCGCCTCGCCGTTTTGCGCGCGCATGACCTTTTTACCTTTATACGCCGCCAGCGTGTGCGTGTTGTTATCGGCGACGAAATATACATCCCCGCCGTCGCCGCCGTCGCCGCCGTCCGGTCCGCCTAAAATCACGTGTTTTTCGCGGCGAAAGCTCACCGAGCCGGCCCCGCCGTGACCCGAGCTTAGGGTTAAATTTACGCTATCTATAAACATTTTTTGCCTTAGTTTTTAGAGATATTATATCTAAAATTATCAAAACTATACCAATGCCACAGCAAGATCACTTTTAAAATCGGGGTTTATCTTAAAAATTTGAGCGTTGCTTTCATAGAGATTTTTCCAAGACGTAAAACCATAGTCAGCTGGTTTTGCCTTATTGCCTTTGTTTTGCAAAAAGTTCACTACTTTAGCATTGCAAACATAGCTGTTGCTACCGCCTTTTTCCTTAACTGCTTGAACAATGTCAGAAAGATCGCAAATTTTATCTATTTGACGGTGTAATAAAATAAAATTTGAATATGCGTCCTTTACAGACTGTTTGGTCTTTTGTTCTCCAAAGCCCAAAACTATTTTGCCCAACTTTTTAAGCTTTATAATAAGCGGCGTAAAGTCACAATCGCTTGAAACGATACCTACGGCATCTATTATTTGGGCAGGTGCTGCAATATCCTCAAGTGCATCCAAACAAAGCAACAAGTCGGCACAATTGGGCTTGTAACTAAAAACATGAACAGATTCTATGTCACTCGCTCGCAAAACCTCATCCCATCCGCAATGTTTATTAAAATCTTTATACGCTTTTTTGACGACAACCTCATAATGCTCGTTTTGACAATATTTTATTACATCAGGCAAGAAAATATGACTTACATTTTGACAGTCGAAATATAAAGCGATTTTCATATTTACTCCTTAAATTTATCTCCTCCCGAAGGAGGAGAACATCTATTTTTTAGGCGGATTATTTCCGCGACCTTTACCACTTGGATTACCTGTAGTGCTCGGACCATTTGGTGGTCTTATTCCTGATTTTGCCATTGTTAACCCTTTTTTATTTAATTTGGCCGTTCAAAATCGGCTACAAAATGAGCGGACTGCATAAATATATTTTGCTAGTCGCAACCTACTTTTGCAAATACCAAAACTACTCGTCGCCAGCATCATCACCCAAATAATCATCGTTGTTTGGATTATGCGCATCCGCTCAGTCGTCCATATTGGCGTCATTATTTGGATTGTTTATATTCGACCACAAATCAAGCTCTTCTTGACTCATACCTGACGTATCCATTCTTATCACCTCCTTTCTTGTGGTATAATTTTGGAATTTTACAAAAAGGCTGGGCGACAAATGACGACACAAAATTATGAGCATGAATGCAAAGAGCTTGTAGAAAATATACAAAACGGTGTAAGCCAAATAAGAAGTGCGCTGAGAAATTTTTTAATTACTTTTGTAGAATTTGATGAAAATTTAGACAATGAAAAAGAGTTGGAAAAAAGAGCAAAAAGATATGAAAAGCTCATGCAAAGAGTTAAAAACAAAAAGTCAAGCACTCAAGAAACGTTTGATAAACTAAAAGCGATTTATAGGTTTTTACTTGATAGCGATGAATATAAAAAACTTAACTGCTACAAGCCGCTCGTTGATGACAAATTTGAAATAGAAATTTTAGGAGATGAATTATATAAAAAAATCAAAAGCCAGTCTAAAATATAGAACATTCCGAGAATTTTTTATCATCCTTTAAGCACTTTTTTATTTTCTCGATGCATTGGTTTTTTCTATGGCTAGAACCTTGCTCGCCCACACAAGTAGAAATAAAAGCATATTCCTGCTCTACCGAATATCTCTCTAAAAACATCTCATATCCCCCGTAGGCTATTGCCCCAGCTACAATAGCACCAAACCAAAAACTTCCACCAGATCTAGCTGTCGATTGGTTCTCTTTTATAGCTTCGCTCATTAGATTTTTTAATATATTGCCATCTTGTATGTATTTTACAACTTTTTCTGCATCACTCGGACTGATTTTGTTATCCGTTATGTCAATTTTTAAAGACTTAATACTTTCGTCAATAAGAACATTTATATCTTTTAGTAAATTTTTATCTAATATATTTTCAACAAGATATTTTAAAATTTCACTTTTGTCTATTTTCATCATAATTATTACCTTTAGATTACAAAATATATCAATGAAAATTATATCGGAATTTAACGTTTTTGGAGCAATTTAAAGAAAAAGGGGCTTTCGCCCCAAAGATTACGCAGCAGGATAAACTGAAACTTTTTTCCTGTTTTTGTCTAGTCTTTCGAATTTAACGAAACCGTCGATTAGCGCAAAAATCGTGTGATCTTTGCCTAGACCGACGTTGCTGCCCGCGTGAGTAGCGGTACCGCGCTGGCGGATGATGATGTTGCCCGCGCGAACGAATTCGCCGCCGAATTTTTTAACGCCTAAGCGTCGTCCGATGGAATCTCGGTTATTCTGGGTTGAGCCTTGACCTTTTTTGTGTGCCATTTCTTATCTCCTTAAGCTGCGATACTTACGACTTTTACGCGTGTAAACTGTCTTCTAAAACCGCGTTTTAGTTTTGAGTCTTTGCGTCTGCGTTTTTTGTAAATAACGACTTTTTTATCCTTGCCCTCGTTTACGACTTCAAGAACGACTTTCGCACCCTTTACGAACGGCGCGCCTACCTTTACTTCACCGTCGTTTACGCACAAAACGTCCGTAATCTCGACTGATGACTTTGCTTCAGCACTGAAATGGTCAAGCTTAAGATATTCGCCTTCGCTGACGCGATACTGCTTGCCGCCGTGCTTAAATATAGCGTATTTTGACATACTCTACCTTTCTAAATTTGGTAAGACCAAAAAGCGCTTTTGGATTTCAAAAGACTTGGGGAGCTTTGTTGGTTGTAAGAGACGGATAATACCCAAAAATTTATAAATTTTGGTTTAATGTCCTAGCTTTTAAAATTTCGTCCGCCAAGTTTTTAGGTTACGTGCAAAAACAAAAATCCTCCTTAAACTTTCCGTCGTAGCGTAAAATTTAACCTTCTTTTAGGTATAATCGCCCAAATTTAAGCAAATTTGAGCCAAAACGCTCGGCAAGATAAATTTAGGACGAAAATGGCAGGCGAAGACCAAGAAAAAACCGAAGAACCCACCTCCAAAAAGATCGAAGACGCGCGCAAGGACGGCAACGTCCCCAAAAGCCAAGACCTCGCGGGCTTCGTCACGCTCGCGGTCGCGATCTTCGTCGTAGTGGCGCTTCTTGGCTTCATCGGCGATCAGTTTTTCACGCTATATAACTACTATCAGAGCCTAATCGGGCAGGAATTTACGCGCAAGCTGCTCTTTAGCGTCGCGATCACGACGATATTTCGCACGCTGCTCATCATCCTACCTATCGCCGTTTGCATCGCGATCGCGGGCGTCGTCGCCAACCTGATGCAGTTTGGATTTATATTTACGACTAAGCCTTTGGAGCCGAATTTAAACAAAATCAATCCGCTAAAAGGCCTCAAAAATCTCTTTTCGCTCAAAAAGCTGATAGACGGCATCAAAATGGTGCTCAAGGTCACGGCGGTTTTTACGGTCGGGTTTTTGATGTTTTTAAGCTTTATCAAAGAGCTGCCGCACACGCTGTTTTTCTCGATGGCGGCGCAGCTAGCGTGGCTAAAGGAAAAAATGCTGATTTTGGCTGCCGTGATGCTAATAGTGATGTTTATCATCGGGCTTCTTGACGTGCTGATCGTGCGTTTTCAGTACTTTCGCGACCTGCGCATGAGCAAGCAAGAGATCAAGGACGAGTACAAACAGATGGAGGGCGACCCGCAGGTCAAAGGTCGCATCCGCCAGCTGCAAATGCGAGCCGCGCGCAACAGAATGATGCAAAATATCCCGCAAGCAGACGTCATCATCACCAACCCGACCCACTACGCCGTCGCCCTTCGCTACGATAAAACAAAGGAAAAAGCGCCGGTGATCCTAGCTAAAGGCGTGGATTTTCTAGCGCTTCGTATCAAGCAAATCGGAGTGCAAAATAACGTCAAAATCGTCGAAAATCCCCCGCTAGCGCGCGAGCTGTACAAGATGTGCGAAGTAAACGATATGATCCCAGCAGAGCTCTTTCGCGCCGTCGCCGAGGTGCTAAGCTTCGTCTACATGAGCGACAAACAAAAATTCGGCGATAGGCTGAAGTGAAATTTAAATTTGACTTTTTGGCTGTAAATTTGAAGCCAAATTCGGAGTCAAATTTGCGCCGCTCAAATTTGAATAAATTTTAGAATTCTACTCGCCGAGACCCGAACCTTTAAAATGTTAAATTTGGTTTGGTTAAATTTGGCATTGCGAGTTTGGCTTTCTTGCGTAAAAAACAACCGTCTAAGGTTGTTTTTTACTTTATTGTAAAGGGGGTGGGGGCTTAAATGGCGAAGTCGCTCCCCACCCCCTTTAATCCCCCTCCCCCTACGACGCTTTTAATGTGGCGACATGGCTTTGCTCGCGCAAAGCGTCGCGAGTTTAAATTTAGCATTTTCAGGGTATGGGTCGGCGAATAAAATTTGCAAATTTGAAATTTGATTATAAGAAATCGAGGCAAAGTATCGTGAGATGATTTTTAGGGTTGTGCAGATAAAATTTAGCGTAGGCTAGACACGTAGTCTGCCGAGCTAAATTTTATCAAACTCTGTAAAAAGCGCTTGCGAGACGAACCACTAAAATAAAAAGGCGAAGTATTTTTTCTTTTTACTTCGCGCAAGCGCTCGTAACGAGACTTTGCTACAAGGAGGCGAGGCGGAAACGA
>CAURWB010000006.1:0-53893 GCA_963528245.1 uncultured Campylobacter sp.
ATTTAAAGGATCTTGGCGGTAGCGCAAATTTACGCTCGCTAACTAAAATTTACAGCATTTTGGAGCTATGATGGAAGAATTTTTTACGAAACTACTCATAGAGTACGGCTACATCATACTTTTCGTCTGGTGCATAATGGAAGGCGAAATGGCGCTCATAATGGCGGGCATCCTCTCTCATCAAACGCATATGCATATCGCGCCGGCCATCTTCGTAGCAGGTCTGGGCGGCTTTGTCGGCGATCAAATTTACTTTTATCTAGGCCGCTATAACAAAAAATATATCGCCAAAAAGCTTCATACCCAGCGCCGTAAATTTGCCATCGCGCACATAATGCTGAAAAAATACGGCTGGCCGATCATCTTTATCCAGCGCTATATGTACGGCTTTCGCGTCATCATACCGATGACCATAGGCTTAACCGGATACAGCGCAAAAAAATACGCGTTTATAAACCTAATAAGCGCGTGGTGCTGGGCTGCGATTACGATAATTCCCGCGTGGGTTTTGGGCGAGCACATACTTGATATACTGCACAAAGCAAAAGAGCACTGGTACGTCGCCGTGCCGGTAGTAGCGCTATTTTTAGGTGCTCTGCTCTACGGCTTTAGGCGCATAGAAAATAAAATTTTAAACGATAGGAGACACAGAAGTGCAGTTTCAACTCACTAATAAAAAACTAAGCGAAATCAAGGCTGATTTGGAGCTGATTTTCGTCGTAGATAAAAACCTAAAACATAAATTTATAAAAGACGAAAAGGCGTTTAAATTCGCCAACTACAAGGGCGAGAGCATCTTGCTTTTGCTAGAAAGCGGCAGGATCTACGTACCGCTAAATAAGCTTGGCTACGACGAGCTTCGCATAGCTGCGGCAAAAGCCTATAACGCCGTAAAATCGCTAAACGTCAAAAGCATTAAACTAGCCTCATACATCGCAGGCTGCCAGAAAATGAGCTTTCAAGCTCTAACCGAGGGCTTTTTGCTAGGCGCTTACGAATTTAACAAATACAAAGAAAAAAAAGAAAAATACGCACTAAAAGATATTATTTTTAGCCAAGAGGAATATAACGACAAGGAAGTCCGCGAAAACGACGCGCAAGACGGCTTTGCTCACGGCGAGATAATCGCTTCTGCGACAAATTTCACCAAAGACGTCGTAAACGAAATACCCGAAATCTACACTCCGCAAAAAATGGCCGAGGACGCACAAAATTTAGCCGAGTCTAGCCCAAATTTAAGCTGCAAAATTTACGACGAGAAATTCCTCGAAAAAGAAAAGATGAACGCATTTTTAGCCGTAAACAGAGCCAGCGTCCATCCGCCTCGCCTCATCCATCTTATCTATAAGCCAAAAGGCGCTAAAAAGCGCGTAATCTTCGTCGGCAAGGGACTAACCTACGATAGCGGCGGGCTTAGCTTAAAGCCGGCTGATTATATGCTAACGATGAAAGCCGACAAAAGCGGCGCGGCTGCGGCGATGGGTATCATAAAAGGCGCGGCCGAGCTAAATTTACCATTTGAAATTCATGCCATTTTAGGCGCGACGGAAAATATGATCGGCGGCAACGCCTATAAACCAGACGACGTGCTGATCTCTCGCAGCGGCATTAGCATCGAGGTGCGAAACACCGACGCGGAGGGCCGTTTGGTGCTCGCAGACTGCCTTAGCTACGCGCAGGATTTTAAGCCCGATATCCTCATCGACATGGCGACGCTAACGGGCGCTTGCGTGGTCGGACTTGGCGAATACACGAGCGGTATAATGGGCAACAACGAGGAGCTAAAGGCGGAATTTAAAGCAAAAGCGGCAAAGAGCGGCGAGCTAAATACGATTTTAGAGTTTAACCTGCACCTGCGCGAGCTAATCAAAAGCCAGATCGCAGACGTCAGCAACACGGCGTCCAGTCGCTACGGCGGCGCGATCACGGCGGGCATCTTCCTAGACAAATTTATAAAAGACGAATTTAAAGACAAGTGGATACACCAAGATATCGCAGGCCCCGCATACACCGAAAAAGCTTGGGGATATAACCAGGCAGGCGCGACGGGAGCGGGCGTGCGAATGAATCTTTATTATCTATGCGCTATGGCAAAGGAGCTGTAATGGGACTAGCAGTAGGTATCGTAGGTTTGCCAAACGTCGGCAAATCAACCACGTTTAACGCGCTAACCAAAGCGCAAAACGCCGAGAGCGCGAACTATCCGTTCTGCACGATCGAGCCCAATAAAGCCGTCGTGCCGGTGCCCGATAAGCGCCTAGGCGAGCTAGCCAAAATCGTAAATCCAAACAAAATCCAATACTCCACGATCGAATTCGTCGATATAGCAGGCCTTGTAAAGGGCGCAAGCGCTGGCGAAGGGCTAGGAAATAAATTTCTCTCGAACATCCGCGAGACCGAGGTGATTTTACACATCGTGCGCTGCTTTGAGGACGAAAACATCACGCACGTAGAAGGTGGCGTCGATCCCGTACGAGACGTCGAGATCATCGAAACCGAGCTCATCCTCGCCGACATCGAACAGCTAAACAAAAAAATAGAACGTCTGTCCCGCGAAGCCAAAGCAAACGCAAAAGGCGCAAAAGAGGCGCTAGAGACGGCAAATGCGCTGCTAGCCCACCTAAACGACGGCAAAAGCGCGAGCAGCTTCGGCGGCAAGGACGACGACGCGTTTATAAATTTAAATAAAGAGCTAAGGCTACTCAGCGCAAAAGAGGTCGTCTATGGCGCAAATGTGGGTGAGGACGGTATCTCGGAGGACAACAAATACGTACAGGCGCTTCGAGAATTTGCCGCGCGCTCGGGACACGAGGTCATCAAGCTTTGCGCCAAGATCGAAGAGGAGCTCGTGGGGCTTAGCGACGAAGAGGCGCATGAGTTTTTAAGCTCGCTAGGTACGAACGAGAGCGGCCTGGAAAAGATCATCAAAACGGCGTTTGCGAAGCTAAATTTGATCAGCTATTTTACCGCGGGCGTCGTCGAGGTGCGCGCATGGACGATCGTAAAAGGCTGGAAAGCGCCAAAAGCCGCCAGCGTCATCCACAACGACTTTGAGCGAGGATTTATCAGAGCCGAGGTCATCGGCTACGAGGACTACATTGCGTGCGGCGGCGAAAACCCGGCCAAAGAGGCGGGAAAAATGCGCCTAGAGGGCAAAGACTACATCGTTCAAGACGGCGACGTGATGCATTTTAGATTTAACGTTTAAGCGCAAATCGGTCAAATTTGGCTTTATAGCCGAGCGGTTCTTGGCTTAAATTTGACCACCTCCTCTTTATTGCCGCGCAGCTTACGAGTCTAAACGCGGGCAAGATAAATTTTTGCATCGGCATTTTGGCTACTCTAGTAACCGCTCCATAAAATTTTTAGTCTTTAAAAATGCGGTTAAATTTAGCTAGGCGTGGGTTTTGTAGCTCAAATTTGACTCGGCGCTAAATTTAAGGAAAAATTTGAAAAAGATCATAGCCGTTTGCGTAACCACATTAAATTTACTCCATACTCAAATAATTTTCAAGGACACCAAGATTGCGTCGCTTTAGCACATCGTCGCACCGCTTAGGTAGCGCGCCCAGATACTACAACCTATCGATAAAGTTGTATGTACGCTCTACAAAGAGGCAAAATAGGTCAAATTTGAAAAACAAAACAAGTAAAATTTAACAAAGGAGCGCAATGATAAAACAGGCCTTACTACTACTTTTAGCGCTAAATTTAGCTCTAGCAAATTTGACGAGCGAAGGTCAAACGGCCTACGACGCGGGCGATGAGCAAAGGGCGGCAAAAATTTGGCTAAAAGCCTGCGAAACAGGCGAGGCGCGCGGGTGTGCAAGGCTTGGGTTTTTATACCAAAGCGGCAAAGGCGTAAAACAAGATGACGCAAAGGCTAGCAAATTTTACGAAAAAGCCTGCAACGCGGACGAATTATCAGGCTGCAACAGCCTAGCTTCGCTCTACCAAAACAGCGGCGAACACGCCAAAGCCGCCGCGATTTTTGAGCGAGCCTGCGAAAAAGGATTTGGTTTAAGCTGCTATAATCTAGCTCAAATTTATGAAGCAGGCAGCGTCGTCGCACTAGATGAAAGCAAGGCGCTAGACCTCTACGTAAAGGCCTGCGAGCGCGGTTACGCGGTAGTTTGCTACTATCTAGGCGGCATGTACGCGGACGGCGCAATGGGCAAAAACGATGAAGCAGCGGAAAATTCAAAAAACGCGCTCAAATTTTACTCGCTTGCCTGCGAGGGTAAAATTTACGAAGCGTGTGAGGCTTTGGGTAGACTTTACGAGGACGGCGGGGCGGGTTTTGCGCAGGATATCAAGGCCGCTAGATCCTACTACGACAAGGCCTGCGCCGTAAATGCCTACAAATGCGAGGGTAGCCAGCGTCTGGACGAGATACAGGGCGGCTGGGCGCAGTATCAAAGCGGGCAGTTTGAGGCGGCCTACGAGCTAGGCAAAGGGTCGTGCGACAGGGGCGTAGCAAACGGCTGCGCGGCACTAGGAGAGCTCTACGAAAAGGGGCTTGGCGGAGCGCGGCAAGATAGCAAGCAGGCGGTCAAATTTTACGAGAAGGCCTGCGAAGGCGGCTTTGGCGCTTCTTGCGCCAGGCTTGGCGATATGTTATTTCATGGACGCAGCGCAAAAAAGGACGTTTCTCGCGCGTTGGAGCTTTTTGAAAAGGCCTGCCTACTTTGGCGACTAGATGCCTGCGAGAGCCTAGCGGACGCGTATTTTGAGGGAGCGAACGTGCCGCAAGATATAGCAAAAGCCTTTAACTTTTACGGGATCGCCTGCCACAACGGGCTAAAACCGGCCTGCACAAACCTGGGCGCGATCTACGAAAGAGGCGTAGGCGAAGCGATAAAAGCAGACGAAAACGAGGCTGATAGCCTTTTTCGCGAGGCTTGCGAAGCCGGCGACGCGTGCGGGTGTCTAAATCTAGCGCGCCGTCTTGAAAGTAGCGACAAAAAGCAAGCCGCCGCGCTACGCCAAAAGGCGCAAAAGTTGCACGAAAAAGAGTGCGAGGCGGGGCTAAGCAAAAAGTGCATGGAGTTTAAAAAATCAACTAACAAAGGAGAAAAACATGAGTTTTAAAAAAGTTTCGTTTGCCGCCGTTGCGGCCGTTTGTCTATTTTTGGGCGGCTGCACTCAGCCTAGAATCACGCAGATAGAGCTACCAAAAAGCGCGCTAGATAGCGTAAATCTACCAAACGAGGTAGCCATAGACGGTGAAAAATTCGTCTTAAAGCAAAAAAACGCAAGAACGGCCGAGTTTTATCTACCAAATGAAAAAGTGGGCTTTAAATGGAGCAAGCTAGTAAGCGTCACCGTCGATGAAAACGCCGATATCAACGAATACCAAAGAACCTTTATAACCGCGCTAAAAAGCGGACAGTTCGGCAAAGCGGAGTATGATTTCAAGTCTATAAACGATAAAGAGTATCAAGCTTACACAATCTACTATCCGATCGCGGGCAACCCGGATTTTGACAACTACGAGATCAATCTAATCAACGTCAAGAGCCTTAACTGCGGGCTTAGAGTCACGCACTACGCGCTAAAGTTTCTAAATATCGCGGATAGAAGCAAATTTCACACGCTAATCAAGCAAAAATTTCCGATATTTTTAGCGCAGATGCCACAGGTCGAGTGTAAATAAATTTACTTTCGGGCGTTACTTTAGCTGCCGCTAAATTTAGCGCCCCGCTTTGCAAGTCGATATTTAAATTTGACCCAAAAAAAACCGCGACAAATTTGACGCTTTGCTTGCAAGGGCGGCCAAATTTGACGAGCGTAACGGCTACAAATTTAACGCCGCTTGGTTTTAGGCGGTAAATTTACGCTTCGCGCCTACTTAAACGTTAGATAAAACTACCCAAAGGAAAAATATGGAAAACGGCGGACTGGCGGTATATTTCGGAGAAAATTTGGCGCAAATTTTATCGCAAAAGATAAAGGCGGTCTATCCTAAATTTGACGCGCAGAGCTACTGCGGGCAAATCGCGGAGAGTACGCCCAATCTCGGCTATTCGCAAAGGATTTTAGCGCACGCAAACGCGCTAAATGAACTTTTGCCGCCGGATTTTAGGCGCGCGGCGGAGATTTTGGTCGCGATTTTGGGCGAAGAAAACCCGAACGAAACGGGTATGTTTAAGCACTTTTACTGGACTTTGCCGCTTGCCAAATACGTCGAAATTTACGGCCTAGACGACTTTGAAGTCTCGATGAATGCGATTGGGGAAATCACAAAGCGCGGCACGGGCGAGTACGCGGTGCGCGCCTTTATCAAAAAATATCCGCAAGACTCGCTAAAAACCATGACGCAGTGGGCGCGCTCGTCAAATTTTAACCTGCGTAGGCTCGCATCCGAGGGCCTGCGACCAAAGCTGCCGTGGGCTAGCAAGCTAGAGCTTTTCATCAGCAATCCGCGCCCGGTTTTTGCGGTGCTAGAGGTGCTTAAGGAGGACGAGGTGCGCTTCGTACAGCGCTCGGTCGCAAACAACGTCGCGGACTATCTAAAGGTAAATTTCGCCGCCGCAAAGGAGCTGCTCGTGCGCTGGCAAAGCTCGCAAAACAAAAATACGCAGCAAATTATCCGTCACGCGACGAGGAAGATAAAAATTTAGTCTTGGCGCAGATACGCAAGCTAGCGGCTAAATTTGGGCTACAAATTTTATAAACTTATAACGCATTTTATAAACAAAAAAGCGGTTCAATCCGCCGAATAAAAAGTTGAGGCGAGCTTGATGGTAGCAGTGCAATATAAAAGATCAAATTTACAGCCGCAGCCCGAAATCAAATTTGAGCCAAGCACGCAACAACAAGCAAATTTTAAAAGCCGCCGTGCTCAAATTTAAAGCAAAATACCCAAGCAAATCCAAAAATCAAAGCGTCAAATTTAAGCTCTCACGTCCAAGCCGCAAGCAGTCGTGCGATTAACAAGTCAAATTTGCCCAGGCAAAAACCGAGCAAAATAAACTCCCGGCGCGCAAGCGTACCAAGCGGCCGAGCCCAAAACCAAATCTATCCCGCAAAAATTCTAAATGCCGCCCAGACGCAAAGAGCGCCTACAAAAACGCCGCCCGCAAAGGCCAAAGCGACGTAGATTTTCTGCTTTTTTCTGATCTGCTCGAATTTCTTTTCGTGATGCTTTTTCACGCCCTCAAAGGTCAAATTTAAGATCTTTTCGTTCGTTTGATTTAGCGCATCGGCAAAGCTCTTTATCTGCTCGTCGTTGATATATCGCATGGTCTTGCGCGTCGCGTTTGCCAGGCGCTCGTAGTCCTCGCTGTTTTCCCAGAGCTCGACGACGGTGTTGTTTTCGATGCGCTCTTTTAGTTCTAGCGTCTCTTTTAGCTCGTTTTGTTCGACTAGTTGCGTTCCCATTGCGCCTCCTTAGTTGATAGTTCCTATTTTGTCGCCGTATTTTAGCTTTTGCTCGGCTGTGAGATCAAATTTGATCGCGCCCTGCTCGCTAAGGATGAGGATCGTAGAGCCCAGCTCAAACATCCCCAGCTGCTCGCCCTTTTTCGCGCTTAAATTTTCGTATTCATAAAGCGCGACGTTGCCGGCGCAGGCATTAGTCTGTATGCGCGCGTCAAAGTCAAATTTCATCTTACCCACGTTTAGCGCGCCGACAAAGACCAGCCACATCTTTTTGCCGCTTGCAAGCTCGCATTTTAGCACCACGCGCTCGTTTTTGGCGTATAGATTTGGCACCTTTAGCAGCGCGCTAACGGCCACGCTATATAGCTCGCCAGGCACGTAGAGTGCGGACAAGATCCTCATATCGCAAGGCGCGTGGTAGCGGTGATAGTCGCGCGGGCTGAGGTAAATATTTACGTACTCTAGCTCGGTATCTCGCTCCCTGCACTCCATACTATCGCCCAGGAGCTCCGCGATACCGTACTCGTGCCCCTTGATGCTGATGGCTTTTAGCTCCTTGCTAACTCCGCGCTCAAGGCACGTGCCGTCGCTAGGACTGATGAAAGCCTGCGGCGAAACGTCGAAATCTCGCGGACGCTGTAGCTCGCGGGTAAAAAGCGCCGTGAGGCTCTCGTACTCCTTTGGCTGCTTAAACTCGCTCATGTCGATTTTAAAGCCGCTTACGTATTTTTCATTTATAAATGTTTGCAAAAATCTCGGAAATCTAATAGCCGCTACAAATCCGAATATCCTAGAAATAACTCCCCTCATACAACTCCTTTTAGTCTTAATAACGAAATCTCGCTAGGCGCCATCACGCGCACCGGCGGCCCCCAAAATCCAGCGCCGCGGCTAACGTAAATTTGCGTTTTTTTGTTTGCGCTATATAGCCCGGCGACGTATTTTTGATCGAGCCTTACCAGCAGCGAAAACGGAAAAATTTGCCCGCCGTGCGTGTGTCCGCTCACCACTAGATCCACGGGCGCGCTTTCGTCCATGTATTTTAAAAACTTAGGCTGATGAGCGAGCAAAACGGTAGGCAAATTTACGTCGCGACCGTCCAGAGCCGCGACCAGATCTGGCTCGTATGCCTTAAATCTTAAACCGATGATATCATAAACGCCGGCTAAATTTACCCCGCCCACTCGCGCGTTTTCGTTGCCTAAAATTTTAAAATTCGTCGTCTCGCGGATCGCTTTTAGCGTGCCCTCGATACCGTTATAGTACTCGTGATTGCCCGGCACGTAAAAGGTGCCGTATTTGCTCTTTAGCTCGTTAAATGGCGCGATAAACTCGGCCAAACGGTGCGGCGGCAGATCTGCAATATCGCCCACGATCGCGACCGCGTCGGCGTCAAGCTCGTTTACGCGCCTAGTTACCGCCAGCGCAAAGTCTGCTCCTAAAAAATCGCCTAGATGGATATCAGTTAAAACCGCGATCTTTAGCTCGCCCTTTAGCCCCTTTAGCTCGATATCTTGAGCTTTTACTTCGGGTAATTTTACGGCGTTAAAGATGCCCCTAAAAAAGTAGCTAAACGCCAAGATAAGTATCGTGACATCAAGATATAGGCGCAAAAATTTACGCCTGCTCTCGCTAAACGCGCGCTTGGTTACGGGACGGGCGGCAAAGGCTACGACGTTCGTAAAAAGCACGAACGAAAAGATAATAAACGTCAGTGCCAACATCAGCGAACAGGCGATGCGAAGACTCGGCCCCAAAAAGTTAAACCGCAGCGAAAAAGCAAGCGCGACGCCGCCCATAGCAAGCGTCAGGAAAAACAGCCCAAGCGCCCTTTTATGCACGGCAAGCGGCTTGAGCACGGCATCCGCAAAAAGCCCGCGATAAGAAACGTAATTCATAAAAATAATGATTAAAGACGATAGAACATAAAACATTTCGTAAATTTAGCCAAAATTATTAAATATCTAGCTACTCGGGGCAAATTTGCGCGATTTTATGGAGATTTGCAGGGTTTTCGGCGAGGAGGCGGACGCGTTTGGGCGGCGTTTTGGATGCGCAAATTTGAAGGAACTCGAATGATAAATTTACACGGCTTGCGCATGCGTTTTGGGATAAATTTGATTTGTTGCAGGCGGCTTTGCTTCGGCAAAATTTGGCAACAGCGAGATAAAATTTATCTAAAATTTGAGAGTAAATTTAGCGGCAAAACAGGCTCGAATTTGATCGCTCAAGGTAAATTCGGCTCGCAAATTTGACATCCCCGTAAATTTGACGCGAAAGGAGCCAAATTCGGCTACTCCTGAATTAATTTTATTAATGTCCTACCATCCGATTTTAAAGCGTTTGCATTAATTTTTTCAGAACCGAACTGTAAAATATATCTATTGCCCGAAACCTCGTATAAAGCCATCAAAAAACCATCCAAATCATCACTTTTATTAGACCATGAACAGTCTTGCAAAAATTTACTTTTATTTTCATAAAAGTTAATGGAGTATGAAGGAGGAAAACTACTTCTTAAAAACCATATATCATTCAAAATTATTTTTCTACCGTTATAAGTGATCAAGTGCTTATTTGTCACGTAAAATCCCTCATGAATAAAATTAATAATCTCGTAATATATCGATACCAACAAAGCGATAACAAAAATCACCCAGCCTATTTTCATAAGCGTTCCGCTCTCTAAAAATAAAGCGCATGGAGGCCATATAAATAATGTGAAAGCAATAATCTTCAACACACAAAAAAATCTAATAGAACATAAATATTTATATATCACGACCTCGCCCTCGTCTAGTTTGACGTTTTCGGGCAGATCTGCCAGCTCGTCGTCCAGCGCCTTGCGCGTCAAATTCAGCTCACTCATCGCCCGCATCCTGCGTTCGCACGATGAGGCTCTTTGGCAAGATAAATTTCTCGATCACTTCGCACTCTTTGGCCCTCATCTCGCCAGCGTCGTTTTCGTGATCGTAGCCCAGCACGTGAAGCAGCCCGTGCGTGAAAAGTAGCGCCGTTTCATCATCCTCGCTGTGCCCTAGCTCGGCGGCTTTGACAGCGACTAGCTCGGTGTTTATCACGATACAGCCAAGCGGCGCGTGCAGCTGCATCTCAAGCGGGAAGCTCAGCACGTCCGTAGTCTCGTAGATGCCGCGCTGGCGGACGTTTATCTCCTTCATCTCCTCGGCGTCAACAAAGCTTAGCTCCACCTCGCCCGCGGTCAAATAGTCGCAAATTTGATCCAAAATCCTCGGATAATCGTCCTCGCAAAGTATCATTTTTGGCTTTCCTTTAGTAAAATTTGAGTATGATTTTAGCGAAAAATCGGGTTAAATTTGCTGATATGGGCGGTTTGGTCGCATGATTTTATCCGCTCAAGCAGAGTGCCGAACATGTAGCACGAAAATTATTCTTTTCGCTTCGCTCAAAGCAATTTTCGGCGGCAATGCTTTCGCAGATAAATTTATGCGACCGGTGTTTAAAAAATTAAAGGCAATAGCAAACATTAAATTTTAATGTAAAACGCGAAGTATTTTTGTGTTTAGACGAGACGGATTTAAATTTTACGATGGGAGCTACCTAGTCGGTAGTGACCGAGTAAAATTTAAATCCAACGAAGTATAAACCAAAAAGACGAGCAAGCAAGAAAAGGATAAAAATGGTAAAGAAAGCGGTTTGCATAATGAGCGGCGGCATGGACAGCACTCTCTGCGCCGTCCTCGCCAAACGCGCAGGCTACGAGATCATCGCGCTGCATTTTGACTACGGGCAGCGCACGATGAAGCGCGAAAAGCTGGCGTTTGAGCAGATCTGCGAGCGTATCGGCGCGCTAAAAAAGGTAAATTTAGACGCTAGTTTTATAGCAAGCATCGGCGGCAACGCGCTAACGGACGAGAGCCTAGCCATCCGCAAGGACGGCGCCAAACCAGACACTCCTAGCACCTACGTGCCGTTTCGCAACGGCATCTTTATCTCTATCGCCGCCGCGCTAGCCGAAAAAGAAGGCGCACAGGCGCTATATATCGGCATCGTCGAGGAGGACGGCTCGGGCTACCCCGACTGCACGGCGGACTTCATCGCCAAGATAGAAAGCGCCGTAAATGCCGGCACCTCAAAGGACTTTAGCCTGCGCATCGTCACTCCGCTAGTAAATTTAAGCAAGGCTGACATCGTGCGAAAGTCGCTCGAGGCGGGCTCGCCGCTGGAGCTAACGTGGAGCTGCTACGAGCGCGAGGACGAAGCCTGCGGCGAATGCGACAGCTGCCGCCTAAGACTACGAGGATTTGAGCTAGCAGGCGAAAAAGACAGGATAAAGTACGTAAATCTAAAATAAAATTTGGCCGAGTGCGGTTCTGTCCGTAAATTTAGCCCAAAATCAAATTTATCCGTCAAAATGCACCAATCTTTTTGGCGGCGATTTTGGGGATTTTGCATGGCGGGCATTTGCAACAAAATCCGCCTTTGCGGACGGTAAAAATAAAAAACGCCCTTTTTTAAAATTTGACCGCGTCTGCGTCGCTACGCCAATCACCTACGCAAAGCACGCAAACACGATTTGCGGCAAGCATGTTTATTTGAGGCTTGCCGTCTTAAGCATTTTTATCAGTCAAATTTAGCAACAAATTTGCGGTAGAAAGCGAATGGTTTAAAAACTAGGTCAAATTTGTAGCAGATGAAGGCGAAAATGCACGCTAAATTTGAGATTATTACAAAATTTCGCCGAACAAATCAGGCTCGGGCGAGCTCGAATTTAACACCGCCTCAAGCTCCTCTTTTTGGCATTTAACGAGCGCGTAGTGAAAATTTGAAAGATTTTTTAGCTCGGCAAGCTCCTTAAATCTCGTCGTAGCCGCCGCGCTTCCCGCAAAATCCTCCGGCACGCAAATCTCGATACCGCCGCTAAAATTGCGCGTGAGAAACGCTGCCTCCATATCAAAAAGCTCGTCGTCGCTCTCCGTGATAAAGGCCTGAGAGCTCGCGCCAAAAGGCACGACGCGAAAATTTTTATTTATAAAAACGGGCTCAAAATGCCCCAAATTTCGCGTGTCGCCGAGCCTAAAAGAAAAACCCGCTCGGACCAGATACTTTAAGAGCCCGCAAAGATAGTGCGTAAAAACTTTTGGAAAATTTAAGTTTGGATAGTAAACGCCCTCGCAAACGACGCTAGAGGCAAACAGCGAGCCGCCCTGCGCGCAAACCGCGTCCACGTCGCTAAAAACGGTGTCGTATAGCGGCGCGATCTTGGATAAAATTTTAAGATCGTCCGTAAAAAATAGATCCCCCACGCCCGCTTTCATTATCTTTATAAAAAGTCGCGTCGCATCCTCAGGTAGCAAGCTAGCTGCGTTGCCGTCAGAGTTTTTGCCCAGGCTTATGCGCGCCAGCAAGGCCTTTTGCACGGGATTAACGGAGCAAAATTTGAGATTTTTATAGCTCGCCTCAAAGCGCATCAGCCGCATCAGCGCGGCGCTCAGGCTATCGACCTTGATAAAAGCGACTTCGGGATCGATGACCTCGCATCTTTGCTCGACGAGCACGGCATAAGCGCCGTTTGCGACGGCTGCGGCTATCTCGTCCGCGCCTGCGCCAAGCCCGATGTAGGCGTAGCCTTGGCGCACGTTTTTACTCTCAAACGCAAAGCCCTCCACGGCGCTGACGCTCGGTTTATTTAGCGCTTCGCCGTTGATGAGGCGCCTTAGGTTTTCGATATTCACGCTGTTTTAGCCTATTTCTGATCCGTTTTTGACCGCAGCCATCGGCGCGATGAGGCACAGCGACCCATCCTCGGCGCTAAGGATCATGCCCTCTGATATGTGACCGAAAATTTTAGCCGGCTTTAGGTTTGCCAGCACGCAGACCTGCTTGCCGACAAGGTCCGCCGGAGCGTAAAATTTAGCGATCCCCGATAAAATTTGACGCGGCTGCTCTTCGCCCAGATCAATCTTAAATTTAAGCAGCTTCTCGCTGCCTTCGATGTTTGAGCACTCAAGTACGGTACCTACTTTTATGGCGCACTTTTTAAAGTCGTCGATTTTTATTTTCGCGTCCGATTTTTCTTGCGGCACGGCGGCGGTTTTGGCAGGTTCGCTTACGCTCGGCACCGCAGTCGCCATCAGCTCTTTTTCGATTTTCGGGAAAAGCGGCTGCGTTTTTTGCGCTTTAAAGTCCAAAATTTCGTTGTTTAAGATGATTTTTTCATAAGTTGCCGTCGAGATCTCAAAGCCAAGCGTCTGCGCGATCTTTTCGCAGATTCTTGGCATCGCTGAGCTTAGCAGGACGGCCACGCGAGCCAGCAGGTTCGCACATAGCGACACGAGCGCATTTGCTTCGTCTTTTTTGCCGTTTTTCATTAGGTTCCACGGCTCAAATTTAGCTATCGACGCGTTTGCAAGCGTTAGCGCCTTAAAGAGCTCCTCAAGGTAGCGGTTTGTGGCGAAACTCTCTAAATTTTTGATAGCGTTTTGCAGATATTCGTTGCCGCTATCTAAAACCTCGCCGTAAAATTTGCGTAAATTTTCGCCCTTTATCTCAAAGTCCGAGTACTTTTCGCTCATGCCGACTATACGGCTTAAAAGATTGCCCAAATCATTGCTAAGCTCGGAGTTTATGCGCTCAATCATCGCTTTTTGCGAAAAGTCGCCGTCCTGCCCAAACGGCACTTCGCGTAGCATAAAGTAGCGGAAATTTTCCAGCCCGTACGCGTCTGCGACCTCGCTTGGGTTGATGACGTTGCCCTTGCTTTTGCTCATCTTTTCGCCGTCTCTCGTCCACCAGCCGTGAGCCGCGATGCAGCGAGGCAGCGGCAGATCAAGGCTCATCAAAAATGCCGGCCAGTACACCGCGTGAAAGCGCAAAATGTCCTTACCAACGATATGCGTAGCACCCTTCCAGTAGTTCATCTTGTCATCGCCGCGCGTGTAGCCAAGCGTGCTAAGGTAGTTTATGAGCGCGTCCAACCAGACGTACATCACGTGTCTTGGCTCGTTTAGGCTCGCTGGTAGCTTGATACCCCACTCAAAGCTCGTGCGCGTGATCGAGAGGTCGCGCAGGCCGCCTTTTACGAAGCTCACGACCTCGTTTTTCTTGCCGCGCGGCACGATACAGTCCTCGTTCTCCTCGTACCACTTTAGCAGCGCGTCTTGGTATTTTGATAGCTTGAAAAAATAACTCTCCTCTTTGACCAAATTTGTCGGTCTACCGCAGTCAGGGCACCTCTCGTCCTCCAAAAGCTGCGTCTGCGTAAAAAAGCTCTCGCAGCTAACGCAATAGTATCCCTCGTATTCGCCCTTGTAGATATCGCCTTTTTGGTACATTTTAAGAAATGCGTTTTGCGCCGTGAGCTTGTGATAGTCGTCGGTCGTACGGATAAAATGATCGTAGCTGATCTCAAATTTATCCCACAACTCTCTAAATTTCGCGCTTATCTCATCGGCGTAGGCTTGCGGCGTGTAGCCCTTTTTTGCGGCGGCTTGCTCGATCTTTTGCCCGTGTTCGTCGGTACCCGTCATAAAATACGTATCATCGCCCTTTAGCCTAGCAAATCTCGCCATCGTGTCCGCGATCACGGTCGTGTAGGCGTGTCCGATGTGCGGCACGTCGTTTACGTAATAAATCGGAGTCGTAATATAAGTCGTGTTCATATCTTTCCTTTTTAAATTTAAAAATCAAATCCGCCGCCATCGCCTTTAGACATCGAGCTATATACGGCATCTACGTAGTTTTTGCGGGTTTTGCATTCAAACATCGCCTCGCAGGCAAAGCACGAGCTTAGCCCTTTTTCGCGCTGACAGGCTTGCAAAATTTCTCTTTGGCGGTCAAGCTCCAGCTCAAATTCGTCTTTTTGAGCTGCGTCCGCTGCGTGCTCGCTCATTTCGCGCTTCCGTAAAATTTATGCAGTAAATTTATCTCGTCTTTGGAGCCAAAAAAGCAAGGCGTGGTTTGGTGGATTTTTTCTACATTCATATCAAAAAGCGTTGCCGAGTATCCGTCGCTAGTCGCACCGCCCGCGCGCTCGTAGATAAATGCAAACGGCAGCACCTCAAATAGCACTCTTAGCTTGCCATTTGGCGCGTCGCTCGTAGCGGGATAGCTAAACAGCCCGCCGCCTTTTAGTAAAATTTGATGTAGGTCGCTCACCATGGCGCCTGAGTATCTGAGACGGTATCCCTGCAAAAACAGCTCGCGGATAAATTTAGCGTGAGTTTCGCTCCAGCCCTTTTGCGTCGCGCCCGTAGCGTTTAGCTTGCCTTTTTGCGCGAGCGCTAGATTTTTGATAAATTTAAACTCGCCGTCCCTACCCAAGCGGTAAAGCGCGGGAGCCGTCTCGCCCTCGCAAAGCACGAGCTCTAGGCGCGGGCCGTACACGACGTAGGCGGCGGCTTTTAGATTTTGTGGAGTTAGCTCGTTTTCGTAAATGCCGAAAATCGAGCCGATAGAAAAATTTACGTCCACTAGGCTAGAGCCATCTAGCGGATCGTAGGCGACGATAAATTTCGCGTCCTCGTTTAGAGACAGCATATCCTCTTTTTCTTCGCTAACGAGCGCTTTTACGCAGGCTAAATTTGTAAACTCGGCCGTAATGATCTCGTCGCTTCTCACGTCTAGCTTTAGCTGCGTGTCGCCCGTGGCGTTGGCGTGATCAGTGTAGCCTAGATCGGCGTACTTTATCTCTTCGCCAATTTTTACGGCGATTTTTTTAATCGTTTCGAAAATTTCGTTCATTTTAATACCTTTGCGTTTTTTAGTATCCACTCGCAGATGGCCTGCGTATCGTCTAGATCGAAGTTTGGCTTATCTATGACATAGTCTCTTTTGTAGCTTGCGATCGCGTTTGAAAAGCTAAGATAATCCTCGTTTATCTCGTCCTTAAACACGCTAATGCGCGGTAGCGGCAGAGTTTTTAGCCCCTCAACTAGTAGCAAATCAAACTCGCCAGCCATCGCCACGACGTCGTCCACGCTCTTGCTCTCCTGCGAGAAAAAGGTCGTGCGCGTCGGACTCATGACCGCAACCTCGGCGCCTATTTGGCTAAATTTGTAGCTATCCTTGCCCTCGACGTCAAACCTCGCCTTGTCGCCTGGGTCGTGCTTGATGATCACTACTTTTAGCCCGTCATCGATAAATTTTTTGGCGACCTTTAAAATAAGCGTGGTTTTGCCGCTATTTGAAGGTCCTGAAAACGCCATCGCCGCTTTTTTCATTTTTCTCCGAATTTTTAAAATTTACGCGGATTATAGCAAATTTAGGCTTTTTAAAAGCAAAATTTATCTAAAATAGCACCAAATTTAAAGAGGTATTAAAATGAAAAAGAGCGTATTTTTTTTAAGTTTTGTTTTGGCGTTAGCTGGCTGTGCGGATAAAAAATATATCCACGAACCATTAAAAAACGAGCTTTTAGCCTACACTAGCAAGTCTGAGATCATAGATGCCAAGACGAATATCCTAATCGTCGCGACCTATCTAAATCCGATCTATAACGAGCTGATCGATGAACAAAAAAGAGAGAAATTCGTCGTGGCCGTACACCCCAAAGAAGCTAAAATTTTAGAGGAGAGCTTCACGGCAAACGGCTCGCAGCAAGGCATCATGGTTAGACGCCTAGCCGCAAACGATCCGCTTTTAGAAAAGGTTAGCTTTGAGGTGCCGTGGGCTCAGTATTTCGAGGTCAGCACTCCAGAGATCAAAAGCGATAAAATCAATATTAATTTCGAAATTTATCCGTCAAAGAAGGCGTCTTTAAGCTTTCAAAAAGTGTCGAAATCGATGTACTGGAACGGAGAAGCCTTAGGTAAATAACGTAGTTTGCGAGTACCTTTTTGCCGTAGTCGCGACTCTCGGCGAAGGGTACTAACTCCATGGATAAAAACGGCTCGTATTTTCCTTCGTTAAAAAGGTCACCTCGCTGAAGCATTTTCTTAGTAAAACCGATGCCTCCGTTATATGCATAAGCGACAAAAAGCGGATGGTAGAGGTATTTCTCCAAATAATTTAAGTGGTGGTCCGCAAATTTTAAGGCAAGGCGCGGATCAAACATATCGTCTTGATCGAAATTTGGGATCGCAAGCTCTTTTTTGCCGATGTGATTAGCCAAAAATGGCATAAACTGCATCATACCGAGCGCATAAGAGGTCGAGATGACGGCCGGGATAAAGCGGCTCTCTTGTCTGCCGATCGCGTAAAGAAGCGCTTTTCTAGTCGCATTTACGTCCTCTAGCTCATCAACAAACGGCGTGACGAAGTAGCTATCCTTGTAGCCGCTTGCTTTTTCCATCAGGTAGGCATACTGACCTAGCGTCTCTTTGGTGTTAAAAGTTTCGGAGTGCTTTGCGGCGTCCTGCGCACTCATCTCTTTTATCATTTTAAAGGTTTTTTGCCACAAAAACGGATCTTTTATATCGTAGTCCGCTACCTTTTCTTTCGTGGGTGTCGGCGTGACGATGTTTGCGGCGGGACTTGCTCCCGTTAGCTCGTTTGCGTAGAGAGTGTAGATATTTACGTCGCGGCTTTGATTTAGCTTATCAAGATAGATTGTATTTTTACTTAGTAGATACAGCCAAAACACGGCGTTATCTTTGCGGTCCTGCCTATCAAATGCCGCCTCGGCTCTAGCAAAAAACCTCATCGCGTCTTTTGGAGAATTTAATAAAACCGCGTTTATGCCTAGCATAAAGGCATCCTTGCCGGCAAGCTCGGTTTCTTTTATCGCGAGAAAATTTTGCCTAAATTTGGCTAATTTCTTATCGATTATCAAATCGCTTGCTAGAACGTGAAACTCCTTTTTAGCCGCGAGCAAATTTATAAAATTTGTGTCAAATATCTTGTCGAATTTATCCTTGTGCGAAGACTGGTTAAAATAAACCAAAAATGCGTCCGTATCGTTAAATTTGGCAAATTCATCCTCGGGGTGCTTCTCGTTTAGCGAGCTAAGGCGGCGATAAAGAAGCGGATCGGAGTCTTTAAATTTATCCGCCAGCTTTTGCCTCGTTTCCTTTTTTAGCTTCATCATAAAAGGCACTCTGAGGCGCTGTTTTTGGCAGGTTACGTTGGCGTCTAGGATATTTTTTGCGCTTACGCTATCGCAGTTTCCTTTGGTCTTTTTAGGCGGCAAAATTTCAGCCAGTTTCTTTGCTAGCACGCCCGCTCGGCGAAAGACGTCTTTGTTTAAAATTTGCGCCTGTTCCTTAGTGTAGTCGCCTTCGGTTAAAAGACGGTAAAAGTAGTAATCCTTAGCAAGCCCCTTAGGTTCGTCTTTTATCTCCTCAAAACTCTTAACTCCGCCAAACGCCGCCGCCGCAAAAATCGCGGGCAGGATAAATTTAAGCAGCGTACGCAAACATAAGCCTTACGAAAAATCTATCTATAAACTGAAGCGACAAAAGCACGATAATAGGCGCTATATCTATACCGCCAAAAACCGTCGGTATCACGCGGCGGATAGCGCCGTAAACGGGCTCGGTGAGGCGGTAGAGTAGCTGCACGATAGGATTATAGGGATCAGGGCGCACCCAGCTTATGATCGCCGCACCTATGATGATCCACGTGTAAGCACTGATAACGATATGCAGGATACTGCCGACTGCTTCTAAAAATACCGAAAATATCATCGTAAAATTTCCTTTAGATACGGTTTGATGAGCGGATATAGCTCGCTAAGCTCGGGGCCGTGCTCGGCTCCCGTGAGTAAAATCCTAAGCGGCATAAAAAAGCCTTTGCCCTTTAGTCCCGTGGCATCCATGAGAGCTTTTTTTAGCTCGTTAAATTCGCTAAATTCGCTCAAATTTAACGAAGCTGCGGCGGCTTTTATAGCCTCGCAGCCATCCCTAAACTCATCCGGTATAAATTTGGTTGCAAAAATCGCATCGACCTTGGCTTTTATCTCGGTTAGTAGGCTGCTTTCTTGCGTGTAAAATCTAGCTATAGCCGCAAATTCGGGCTTTATACCCATTAGCGCGGCTAGCCTTGCATCGCTTGCTCTTTTGATGTGTTCGCGGTTGATGTGCTCTAGCTGCTTGACGTCAAATTTAGCCGGAGACGCCGAAACCTTCGAGATATCAAACCACTGCGCGGCTTCTTCTATCGTAAAGATTTCAACCGGCGCCTTATAGCCTAGCGAGACGATATAGTTTGCGATGGCTTCGGGCATAA
Organism: uncultured Campylobacter sp.; assembly: GCA_963528245.1. Classification (GTDB taxonomy): domain Bacteria; phylum Campylobacterota; class Campylobacteria; order Campylobacterales; family Campylobacteraceae; genus Campylobacter_A. The sequence goes on from CAURWB010000006.1 coordinate 19,528, forward strand.
AGCCTTGCGAGAGCAGCCATTTTACGCTGCTTTCGTTCTCGCGCTTACTCATTTTTTTGCCCTCGACGTTTAGGATGATAGGCAGGTGGGCGTAGTTTATCTTTTGCGTGTAGCCTAGGCCCTCGCGGATGAGGTCTTGCTTTGGCGTGTTGCTGACGTGATCCTCACCGCGGATGACGAAGCTGACGCCCTCTAGCATATCATCGACCGCGCAGGCGAAGTTGTACGTAGGAGTAAAATCAGCTCGCATAATCACGAAGCTATCGACGTTTTCAGGCTCAAAGCTGATCTCGCCCTTTATCGCGTCTTTAAATTTCATCGTGCCTAGCGGCTTTTTCATGCGCACGACGAAAGGTTTTTGGTTATTTAGCACTTCATTGTCGCTTAGATGCTCGCACGTCCCGTCGTAGCGGTAGGCTTCGCCTCTAGCCTTGGCGGCTTCTTTTTTAATCTCCAGCTCGCTTTCGGTGCAAAAGCACGAAAACGCCTTTTTATCTATCAAAAGCTTTGCCGCAAATTCGCGGTGAAATTTCAAGTTTTTGCTTTGATAATAAAGCGTGTCCCATTTGATCCCGAAAAGCTCCAAAATTTCTAAAATTTCCTTGTCTTTTCCGGGGATATTGCGCTCTTTGTCGGTATCCTCGATGCGGATGATAAAGCCGCTTTTATCCTGGAGCGAACAGACGTAATTTAGGATCGCAACCCTCAAATTTCCCAGATGCATATCGCCTGTCGGCGACGGCGCAAAACGATACATTTTTGTTTCCTTATTGATTTTTAGGGGCGATTATAGCATTTAAAGCATTTAACTTGGCTTTTTTATCTTTTGTGAAGCTAAAATAAATATAATTGATATCTAATTTTAAAATGCAAAGGAAAAACATGAGTTTCGTTAAGGAATTTAAAGAATTCGCGATGCGCGGCAACGTCATCGATATGGCAGTGGGCGTCGTGATCGGCGGCGCCTTCGGTAAGATCGTTAGCTCGCTAGTGGGCGACGTGATCATGCCAATCGTAGGCGTACTAACCGGCGGGGTAAATTTTTCTGACCTAAAAATCACCCTAAAAGACGCGGTCGGCGATACGGCTGCCGTAACCGTAAACTACGGCTCGTTCATACAAACGATGGTCGATTTTACGATTATCGCGTTTTGTATTTTCTGCGTAGTTAAGGCTATAAATTCGCTCAAAAAACCAAAAGAAGAGCCAAAAACAGAAGAGCCTGCGCCGATACCTGAGGACGTCGCACTTCTAACCGAGATCAGAGATCTTTTAAAAAATAAATAAGTATAGCAAATGCTAGAGCAAATCCCGTTTTTTCAGGGGCTAAACGAGGCCGAGTTAAAAAGGCTAGAAGATATCAGCATCCTAAAAAAGTATAAAAAAGGCGAGTTTTTATTTATGGAGGGCGAGGAGTCAAAGTGGCTCCACCTCCTCATAAAAGGCTCGCTCAAGCTCTATAAAATCGGCCCCAAAGGCAAAGAGATTTTTATGCATCAGTTTAACGGGATTAGCTTCGTAGCAGAGCTTGCTAACTTTGAAAATATCAAATTTCCGGCGACGGCGATATTTTTAACAGGCGGCGAGGTGCTAAAAATCGACTACGATAAATTTTACGCCGAGTTTTTATCAAACCCGCGCGTATCGCTGCAAATCATCAAATCGCTCTCGCAAAAGCTAAAAATCGCAAGCGAACTGATACATCAAGAGCTCGTACTAAACTCCGAGGCCAAGGTTGCGAGCTTTCTCGTTAATCACGCCGACCTTTTTAACGAGCTAAAACACATCAAAATCGCCTCCATCCTAAACATCACGCCAGAGACGTTTTCTAGGATTTTAGCTAAATTTAAAACGCAAAATTTGATAGAACTAGACGCAAATAATAAAATCGTAAATATCGCTACAAGCGAGCTTTCGGAGATGTTTGAGGGATAAATTCGGCTTTCCGATTTTGTAAATTGAACTCAAATTTTACTTCGCGACTAATCCGCTAGAATTTTAGAAATTTGATCAATTTTGATGTCATTTAACCCCGAATTTAAACGCGGAATTTTAATTTTTATTCTTTTTTTCTGCAGCCGCAGCCTCGGTATCTGCTAGCGAGGTGATTTCGTATTTTTGATCGATATAGCCCATTTCTAGTAGCTTATTAAAAATTTTAGCCGTGAGAGGTCCGGCAGCCAGACCGCCGTGTCCGCCGTGCTCGATGATAACGGTAACGGCATATCTAGGCTCCTCGTACGGCCCGTAGGTCGTGACCCACGCGTGCGAGCGGCGCAGATACTCCATGTCCTCTTCTTTCATACGCTTTTTTTCGGCCTGTGAGATGCCCACAACCTGCGCGGTACCCGTTTTTGCCGCTAGCGTGAGTTTTGCCTCTTTAAAATATTTATGCGCGGTACCTTTTTTATGATTTACGACCTCATACATCGCCTTTTGGACATACGGCAACTGCTTTTTCTCAAACGGCGTTAAAATGTCATCGGTAGGCTCAAATTTAACCTCCTCGCCGTTTACGCTACGTAAAAAATGCGGAACGATGTTTTTCCCCGTCGCCAGGATGCCCGTATAGCGCACCACCTGCATCGGCGTCACGAGGAAGTTGCCCTGCCCGATCGAGGTAATCAGCGTCTCGCCCTGATACCACGGCTGAGCGTATTTTTGCATCTTCCACTCGCGTCCAGGCACGATACCGACAAATTCGTTAGGCAAATCCACCCCGCTTTTTTGCCCAAAACCTAGCCGCTCTAAAACCGGGGTTATAGCGTCGATGCCGACCTTTAAGCTGCCTTTATAAAAATAATCGTCGCAGCTCTCGCGGATAGCCGAGTTCATATCCATAAAACCGTGTCCATAGACGTTCCAGCAACGGAAATTTCGCCCTCCAAGCTCAAACGAGCCCGAGCAAAAATACCCATCGGAGCGACTCATCTTGCTCGTATCTAAAAACGCCATCGCCACGCCCATTTTTATAACCGAACCCGGCGGATAAAGGCCGTTTACGAGTTTATTTGTAAAGGGATGATCGATACTTTTAACAAGCTCGTCCCATTTAGCCTGCGATAACCCCGTAACAAACGGATTTAAATCATACTCGGGAAAGCTGCCCGCAGCCAGTATCGAGCCGTCTCTCACGTCCATCACGATGATAACGCCAGCGTTATCGCCGAAAATTTCTTCTATGTATTTTTGCATCTCAAGGTCAATCGTAAGCGAGATGTCCGAGCTTTGTGGGTAGCTCACGGATATCTCCTCGACCTCCTGATTTAGCGCATTTACTTTTACCTTTCGTACGCCCTCTTGCCCCTGCAAGACGGAGTTATAAAAGCGCTCCGTGCCGCTTCTACCCGTGTGATTGGTTAGCTTTGCGACGGGATCGGACTCGACGTCTTGCTGGTTTGCGCGGCCGACGTAGCCGATGATGTGCGAGGCTAAATTTGCATAAGGATAGTGGCGCTTGGATGCCGGCTTGACCTCTAAATTTTCTCGCAACGAGAGCTCGGCTATACGCGGTATCATCTTGTCATAATCCATAAAATCTATAATCTGAATGAAATCTTGGTTATAAGGCGAGTCGGCCTTGACGTATTCGCGCTTTAGCTTCGTGACGTTTAAGTCCTCGAATAAATTTTGCAAATTTGCAAGCTCGGCGTCTAAAATTTCCGCCCTCTTGCCGCTTAGATGCGGCTTTAACGCGACGGAAAAACCGAGGCGATTTACCGCCATCGGACGGCCTTTGGCATCTAAAATAAGCCCCCTGACTGGAGCTAGGTACTGCGTTTTTACCGCATTTTGCTCAGCGATCTCCTCATAAAAATCGTTTGACTTGACGCTAAGGTAATAAACTCGCACCAGCAAAAGCACCCAGACGCTAAATATGATGCCAAACACTATGCGCATCCTCATAAGCGCCCCCTAAACAAAATTACCGCCAAAACAGACTCTACACCGACATAGATCAGATACTCGTAGTCAAATTTTAACATGGGTAAATTTGCCGCGTATGAGATAAAAGAGCTCGTCGCGCAGGTCCAAACGTAGCCGCTAGTGACGAATCCCGCCGCCAAAAGCTCTCTTGATTTTAGCGTAACGATGAGCCAGTCGGACATAAAATGATAAAAAAGCATAAACGCGATCACTGCCGAAAACAGCGCAAACCCGTGCGCCTGCTCGGCAAAAGTGAGGTAAAATAGACAAAAATACCACTCCTTGCCAAACTCCTTGAGCGTCTTTTGTTTCTGCAAGGTTAGCATGATCATGTAGGTAAAAAATATCCCGATAAGAGGCGGCAGATAGGTAAATACAGTCGTTATGCTCTGATAAAATACTAAAAAAGCAACCCAAGCAAGCTGCTTTAAAAATCGCTTCTCTGCGCCCAGTCTTCGCATCGCCGCACTCGTTCGCATTGTTATAAATTTATAGCTAAATTTATAAACTTAGCTTTTTGGCTGCCTAAATTTGTAAATTTAGCTAGAAAATTTGAAAGCAAGAGTGCTAAAATTTGCCTGCGGCTTTTTGATTTCATTACAACCCCAGCGCGTTTAGATATATAAGCTCGTTTGCCTTTTCTACGCCTGTTTTTTTAAGCGCCGAAACGAAATGCGCGCCCGGATAGACCTTTAAAACCGCGCTTTTTTGGCTTTGATTTAGCTTGTCTGATTTGGTGAGGAAGTTTAAAATCTTTTGATCGGGGCGCAGGAAACTTTGCAAATAGTCGTTTACGTCTTTATCTATCTGCATATCAAACTGGCGCGAGTCGATGAGATGCACGAAAAGCTTGATGTTGGCTCTAAATTTTAGATATTCGTCAAGATTTTTTCTCCACTGCGCATGCATGCTTTTGGCAACTTTGGCGTATCCAAAGCCCGGCAAATCAACGAAGGTTAAATTTGCCCTCTCCTCGCTTAGCTCACCCTGCTCGTTTTTGATGCCGCGCGCATACTCGACCTCAAAAAAATTTATGAGGCGGGTTTTGCCGGGCGTGGAGCTGCTTTTGGCTAGTCCTTTTTGATTTACTAGTGCGTTTATGAGGCTGCTTTTACCGACGTTTGAACGCCCTAAAAACGCCACTTCGCTCGAATTTGCAGGTGGAGCTAGGGAGATGTCGGGTGCAGAGATAAGAAATTTTGCGCTTAAAACGCGGATCACTTTTTATCCTCAACCTGGAATATAAATTTAACCGGCTCTTTTTTGCCGCTATTTACGTTATACGTGCCGCTATTTTGATTGACCGTGATCTTTTCGCCGTAGACTTTTTTATCAGTCTCTATCTCGTGCAAAAAGCCGTTGCCGTTTATCGTATATAAATTCGGCGCAGGCTCATAAACAAGCTCGCTACCGCTACCGTCGTATGTTTTATTTTTGATAAATACTCTAAATTTGGCGTTGCCGGAAGCGACGTATTTTAGCGGATTTCGCTTTTTGTCGAAATATATCACTACCAAATTTGCAGTGAGCGTATCCTTGCCTTTTTTAATATTTACATTGCCTTTAAATTCGCTTATTTGTTTGCCTTCGTCGGCATAAAACTCGTCTGCTGTGATCTCTACTTGCTCCGCCAATAGCGGCAAAGCGCTAAGTGCCAAAACTAAAGCCACTTTTTTAAAACCAAAATTTATCATTTTCCGTCCTATCTTTTTCTATCTTGCTCTATTAAAGCAAAGACCTTTTTTATATAAGCTTTTTTTAACTCAAAGTCATAAACCAGGGCTTTGCCGACTATTTTATCTTCGTTTTTCGTTAGCGTAAAAGGCGTTTGCGTAGTAGCTACTTTTGTTGCGGTACTATAAATGACCTCGTCTGATAAAAAGGTCAAATTTTCATTATTTGCATAGCGCGCGTTACCCTTAAGTATAATTCGACCGCCGTTATAAAACGCTTTATCGGAGCTCACGTTATGCTCTTTGTTATCTTTAAAAATTTCCGCTCTAAATTTTATAAATTCGTCAAATTCGGAGTATCTATTCCATGTATCGGCTTCATATCTAGCATTTACTACAGTAGCATTCATTTCGTAGTCAGTGACTGCGTTCATCTGCATGTTTGTAGTCACTTCGCCGCCCTTTAAGAGCTCGCTATAGTAAGGCTCCTCAATCGCCAAATAAACCATCGCCACGCTAAAAATGCTGACGACTAGGTAAAAAATCCTTATAACCAACGCTTAGCCCACTCTTGCATTAAGCCCTCGCTGCGGATAAGTATCTCTATCATCTCGCGCACCGCGCCGTTGCCGCCTTTATAGTTGAGCCTCGTTCTTACTTCAAGCTCTTTGATCGCGTTTTTCGGTTTAAAGCTCCATCCGACGCTTTTTAGTAGCTTGTAGTCGTTGTAATCGTCACCTATTGCTGCAGCGTTTTCAAATCCTAGCCCCTCAAATTTAAGTATCTGTTTTGCGACTTCAAGCTTATCGCTAACGCCTTGATATACGTGCGTTATCTTTAGATCTTGCGCACGTTTTTCGACGATAGGCGAGCTTCTGCCGGTGATGATCGCGACTTTTTTACCGAGCTTTAGCCAGCTCTCGATAGCGTATCCGTCCTTGACGTCAAAAAATTTAAGCTCGTCGCCGTTTGGGCTATAGACAATCTTGCCGTCGGTTAGACAGCCGTCGACGTCTAAAAATATAATCTCTATCATAGCATGCCTTTCGTGCTAGGCACGCCGACTCTAGCATTTTTGGCTAGAGCTCTTCTTAGCGCGACGGCACAGGCTTTAAAGCTCGCCTCCAAAATATGATGAGAGTTTCGTCCGCGGATTTTAGCGATATGCAAGGTGATTGCGGCATTAAATGCTAGAGCCTGGAAAAACTCATTCGCTAGCTCTATGTCAAATTCGCCAACTTTACCCTCGCTTATACTTTCATATACCAAAAACGGGCGATTTGAGAGGTCAAGGGCACAGTTTACCGCTGCCTCATCCATAACCACCGTTGCTTCGCCAAATCTCTCGACTCCGCTAATCGGATAAATTTTCTCGCGCAAAGCCTGCCCGATAACGATACCCACGTCCTCAACGCTGTGATGAAAATCCACGTGCAAATCGCCCTTACAAACAAGCTTCATATCAAAAAGCGCGTGCTTGCAAAAAGCCTCAAGCATGTGGTCAAAAAATCCTATGCCAGTGCTTATCTCGGATTTGCCACTGCCGTAAATTTCAAGCTCTAGACTGATATCCGTCTCTTTTGTCTTTCTTTGCATCTTATTCCCTCACAAAAAATGCGCCCGAGATATGCCCTGCGCTTATGAAGTCTTTTGCTTCCTCTTCGCTTCTAAAGCCGCTTATAAATACCCTGTAAATTTTACCGCCGTCAAGATCATAGGACTTTATAACAGTATCATAGGCACCGTTGCCGTATTGTCCAGCGTGCTGCCGTTTATGAGCGTTTGCGCCACTTAAATTTTTAAATGCGCCGATTTGCACCATAAAAATACCGCCGACAAAAGACTGTTGTTGCGGTTGCGCTTTAGTTTGAGTGCTCGTTTTTTGCGAGCCGCTAGGTTGTTTTGAGCTAGGCTGAGAGGATGCTACAACAGCTCCGCCGACGTTGCCGTTAAAGCCAACGACCTCTAGTAAAACGGGGGCTGTGCCGGCGTTAAATACATCAAGCTTAACCGCGCCGGTTTTTGATAAATCTATCACACGCCCTGCGACAAAAGGGCCTCGGTCGTTTATACGCACGATGATATTTTTGCCGTTTTTTATATTCGTCACGCGCACCATAGTGTTCATCGGCAGAGTCTTATGCGCCGCCGTCATAGCGTGCATATCGTAAGTCTCGCCGTTTGACGTTTTTTTGCCGTGAAAATCCGGACCGTACCAGCTGGCTATACCGCTAGCCCTATCACCGACCTTGACTATGGTCGGATAGTATGTTTTTCCGTTTATGGTATAAGGGCGCATAGTAGCCTCATGCATGCCCTTTGAGCTGTTTATTTTGCCGCTCTTTTTTGAGCCGCCGCTAGCGGTAATCCCGCCTGAAGGCGAAGTCAAAAAGGAACAGCCGCTCATAAAAAATATGAAAAATAGACTAAAAAATATAAATTTAGCCCTACTCGGTTGCGGCAAGTTTGGCTCCGATCGAGCTGTTTGAGCTCATAAGAGTATTGGCTTCTTTTAAATCCTCAAACGCTACATCAAATTTCTGCGAGACTTCGCCGAGAGTATCGCCGCTTTTTACCATATACTCGGCTAGATAGTTTACGTTTTGCTCACTTGGGATAACTAGCTTTTGACTAGGCTTGATCTCGTTTGAAGCAAGTCCGTTGTACTCTTTTATGATCTTATGATTTACGCCGGTTTTTTCCGCTATAGTTAGTAGCGTATCGTTCTCTTTGGCAGTATAAATTTCAAATTTTCTATTTTGCGCTACTTCAAAATTATCGCTAAACATTTTCTTTTTGTTTAATGGAATATAAAGATAATAAGGTTTTTCCGTCGGCGGAGTATAGACGAATTTTAGATGCATATTGTATTCTTTCATCTTTTTTAGACTAAGGCCTATACTGTCTCCGACCTCCATTAGCGTTGTACCACCGGGGACGTCTATCTTTGATAGTTCTATACCTTTTGTTCCGCTTAGGGCCTGCGTTTTAGCCAGCAAATTTTCCTGCTCTTTTGCTATATGCGCAATGATTAAAATTTTCTTTACGAAATTTTTAGTTTCTTTGGGAATGTAGTTTTTTTTATCGTCTAGCAACGTAGCCAGATCAGTGGTTCCGGCTTTTTTAATGCCTTCTCTTAGTCTAGTGTCGCCGCAGTTGTAAGCCATCATCGCAAGATACCACTTACCGAAGTCGTTTTTTAAGCTTTGCAGATATTTCGTAGCAGCTACGGTAGCTGCCATCGGGTCTTTTCTCTCGTCGGTATATTTATCGACTCTAAGGCCGTAAAGTTTTGCCGTAGACTCCATAAACTGCCAAATTCCTATGGCTTTTTTGCTAGAAACTATGTGATTTGAAAAACCGGACTCCGTCATAGCAAGATACAAAAACGACTCCGGTATACCTGAGTCTTTTATAATCTTTTGAAGCATCGGGATATGTTTATAACCGCCTTTTACGGTATCTATAAACTCTTTTCTTTTGCTATCTTTAATGGAATTTTTTATAGAAGCGTAGTGAGAGCTTTGTAAAAATTTAGCATCTATGTCAAATTCTTTTAATATCATCTTTTGGGTTTGCTCTGCGTCGCTGCTAGCCGCGGTCGCAAAAAGCCACCCCGTACATGCCAAACACAGCATTATTACTCTAAAGATTTTCATTTTTCTCCTTGATTACGTATTAAATTTCGTAAAGATTTTCTTTGCATTTTTCGTTGTTATTTCCATTACCTCTTCTTCTTTTAAATTTAAAATCTCAGCAATCTTCGTCGCGACTAATCGCGTAAAGGCAGGCTCATTTCTACGCCCCCTAAAAGGCTCAGGCGTTAGATACGGCGCATCTGTTTCAAGCAGCAGCCTATCTTGCGGGATTTGGGGCAAAATTTGGACCAAATTTTTCGCGTTTTTAAAGGTCAAAACTCCGCCGATGCCAAAGTAAAATTCGCCCATTTTAGCAAGCTCTAATAGCAAAGGCGAAGCGTTATAGCAGTGTAAAACCGCTCCGACTAGCCTGTTTGCATACTCTTTTAGGATATTAAAACTATCTTCGTTTGCATCTCTAATATGCAAAATGACCGGTAAATTTAACTCTACCGCCATATCAAGTTGCGCTCTAAACACGCGCTTTTGCTCCGCTTTTTCAAGCTCTTTTTCATTTTCGTCTTTAGGTAAGCGGAAGTAATCAAGCCCACATTCGCCCACGGCAACGCATTTTTCGTCTTTTGCAAATTTATAAAGTACATCCTTATCAAATCCATCCTTATCATACGGATGAACTCCGACGGCAAAAAATACATTTTCAAATTCGCGGGTTATTTTAGCCGCTTTTGGTAAATCATTAATATCAGCCCCTGGTATCAGCACTCCGCCGACGCCGTTTTCTCGGGCATTTGCGATAACTTTTGCGAGATCGTTATCAAAGCTTTCATCGTCCAAATGACAGTGAGTGTCTATTATCATCAGGCTATTTCTACCCTATTTCGCCCGTTTTCTTTTGCTCTATAAAGAGCCTCGTCGGCAAGCTCCAAAAGCTCATCTAGCTTATAATCGCTCCTACTAAAAGCCACTCCGATAGAGACGGTGAAATTTATCTGCTCTTTTTTCAGCTGAACATTACAGCTTGCGATGTTTGCCCTTAAATTTACGAAAAATTTAACCGCCTCTTCGTTTGAGACGTTTTTTAGCACGATGCAAAATTCTTCCCCGCCGAATCTCGCTATCAAATCGCCATTTTTAGTCTCGTCGATTAGTTTTTTAGCTAGCGTTTTTAGCACTCTATCGCCGCTATCGTGGCCACAGGCGTCATTTATCTCTTTAAAGTGATCAATATCTAGCACCGCTACCGCGTAAGGCTCTGCGCGCTCCTCGGCATAAGTTACGTATTCGTTCATATCGTCGTAAAAATACCTTCTATTATAAACGCCAGTTAGGAAGTCTTTATTGGCAAAATCTGCGATTTGATTTATATTTTCCATCGCCTCGATTAGATTGTTTACCCTACAGATAAGCTCCTCTTTTACAAAAGGTTTAGCGATAAAATCATTCGCACCGTTTTTCAAAAATATCGCGCCGTTTACGTTTTCGCTCGGACTCGTCATCATTAAAACGCCGATTTGATTTTTATCGCCCGCAGCCCTTATCTCTTTTAGTACCTCAAGGCCGTCTTTTACCGGCATTCTGTAGTCGCAAACGACAAGCCTAATATCTGGATTATCGGCAAAATAACTCATCGCCTCCTCGCCGTGAGCGGCGGTAAATACATGAAACTGAAGGCTAGTTAGGATTTTTTTAAGACTATTTCTAAAAGGAGCCGAGTCCTCAACGATCATTACTTTATATTGCCTATTTTTGCTTAGGCGATTTATGATCTGAAATATATAATTTATATCGTCCATATTGCCTTTATAGACGTAGTCTACGATGTCTTTATGGATAAAGCTCTCTCTGGTAGCATCGTCTATGCTACCAGTTAGTACGATACTGGGTAGACCCTTTGATATGACGTAATCCACGATTTCGCCGTTTGGAGCGTCGGGTAAATTTAGATCAAGTAGCGCGATAAAATAATCTTTTGAATTATTCAAAAACGCTTGCGCTTCAGCCATAGTGTGCGCCACATCAATATCCATCTCGACCTTATCTTCCATTTTTTTTGCGATTAGCTTGGCTAGAGCTTTATTATCTTCTACTATTAAAATTTTATTTTTTTCCATATATTCCCATTTAAAAATTTTTGCAAATATACCATTACTTTTCTTTTTTCAACCTAAATTTTAAGCCAAACTTAAACAACCAAAAGTTGACGGGCGAAATTTATCGCCTCCTCAGTTATGCGTTCACCGCTTATCATTCTGGCTAGTTCATTTACGCGTTCTTCGTTTTTTAGCTCCCTTACGTTCGAGGTTTCGCCGCGCTTTTCGACTAGAAAATGCGAATCCGCCTTCGAGCTTAGCTGGGGCTGATGCGAGATAGCAAAAATTTGATAAAATTTGGCCAAATTTAGCAGCACGTTTGCGATACTCATCGCCTCTTTTCCGCTTAGATTCGCGTCTATTTCATCTAGGATTATGACGCCCTCGCCACCTCCGGTGATCTTGCTTTCGCTCGCGATAAAAGCTAGTCTTAGACGGTTTAGCTCGCCCGAGCTTAGATTTTTTAGCGCCGTCTCGTTTAGACTCAAATTTACCTCGTCCCTGCCGGCGGCGTCCAGGGTTTTACTATTTATCTTTAATGAAATCTCGCTCATATAAAGCTCTTTTAAAAACGAATTTATGAGCGCTTCAAGCTCCTTTAAATTTGCCGCGCGAGCCTGACTGATTTTATCGGCCAGCGCGTTTACCGCAGTTTCATTTTGTTTAAATTTACGCTCCAGCTCGCTTTTTTCAAAGCTTATATTTTCGTATCTTGCTAGCTCGGCTTTGCGTGTTTTTAGCGTCGCCAGAGCCTCCTCCTCGCCGCCGTAGCGACGCACTAGCGAGTTTATCGCCTCGATGCGGTCTAGCACGCCCTCGATATCCACGTCTTCTAGCTCGTCCATGTTTAAATTTTCGCGCGCTACTCGCAGCTCGTTCATCGCCTCCTCAAAAAAGCTACTGTCAACGTCGCTGATGTTTAGCGCGTCCACTACGGACTGCTCGAAATTAAAAATTTGCTCCGCCCTATTCCACGCTTCTAAAATTTTATCCTTTTTACTTAGGCGCTTTTTTAGTTCCATTAGTTCGTCAAATTCACCGATTTTCGGGCTTACGCTTTCTATTTTATTGATTTCAAAAGAGGCAAATTCCTTTAGCTCCTCCACTCTTTTTTCTTCATCGATTATTTTTTTCAGCTCACGAGAAATTTGGCTAAATTCATCAAATTTGAGCCTAAATTCGCTCAAAATTTCGTTAAATTTAGCGTCTTTTTTCGCTTGCAAGGTATCAAGCAAATTTAAAAATCTCTCGTTTTCAAATTCGTTTATTTCCTTTGCGGATAGGTATTTGACGTGCTCTTTGGCGATGCTGGCTAGATTTTTTTTAGAAACGGCTTGCGAGTTTATAAAATACCGCGTCGTTTTGTCGCGAAAAAGCTTAAAGGTATTTATCTCCTCGCTCTCTAGGCCAAATTCTTCAAGGTCAAATTTATGCGAGACGTCGGCCTCTATCAGCTTCGCTTCGCTATCTTTTAGCCCCAAAACCGCCATTATCGAGCCCATCAGGACCGATTTGCCAGCGCCGCTCACGCCCGTAAATACGCTAAGTCCGCGTCCGAAATTTAACTCGACGTTTTCAAAACTCAAATTTTGCTTTATCAAAATCCGCTCAATCATTATAACCCCAATGCAGCTTTTCTTTTAAAATTTGGAAATAATCTCTCCCGACGTGGCGGATTAGCCGCGCCGTGCTCGCGCTTAGCGCCATGCTCACGCCCTCAAGCTCGCTCATTTTGTACCGCTCCTGCCCGTCGATAACCAGCACCGCCGCGCTTGCGGTTTTAAATTTGATCTCAAATCCGCGCGGAAGCACGACTGGGCGCTGCGTGAGCGAGTGCGAACAAACGGGCGTCACCAAAAACACCTCGCTTAGAGGATATGTTATCGCCCCGCCCGCGCTCATGTTGTATCCGGTTGATCCAACGGGCGTAGAGACGATGACGCCGTCGCCAAAATACGCGTTAAAGTATTTTTCGTTCCAAAAAGCCTCCACGTGCGTCATGGAGCCAACCTTTTCGCCCACGATTACCGCGTCGTTAAATGCGATCTTGCGTAAAATTTCCCCGCTTTTTTTGTGCAAAAAAACATCAAGCATAAAAGGGGTTTCGACCTCAAATTTGTCATCGAAAAACTCGGCGAAAAATTTCTCGCATTCATTCATCGTGATATCGGTCAAAAATCCCAGCCTGCCCGCGTGTATGCCTAGCACGAAGGGCGAAATCTCGGCCGCGTTTCTACAAAGCGAGATGATCGTGCCGTCGCCTCCGAGCGAAATCAAAAAATCGCACTCTGTAGCCAGCTCGCAAACCTCAAATCCTTGCAAATTTGAGCCCTCTTTTAAATTTAAATGTTTAGCGAGCGCGTTTTCAAACAAAATTTGAACGCCGTACCTAGCCAAAATTTCACGTAAAATTCGCGCATTTTTAACTAAATTTGCATTGATTTTTGCGACTAGGCCGACTTTTTTTACCTTAGCCGGAAGTAATAAATTCTCTTTTTTCATAGAGCGGATTTTATCACATTTTGTTTTAAAAAAGCTGGGAAAAAGCAAATTTCTAGTATAATGGGCGCGTTAAAAACAGCAAAAGGAGTGAAAATGCGTAGCCATTACTGCACTGATTTAAGCAGTGCCGACATAGGCAAAGAAGTTACGCTTTGCGGTTGGGTAAATACCTACCGCGACCACGGCGGCGTTATATTTTTAGACCTGCGCGATCGCACGGGGCTGATCCAGATCGTATGCGATCCGGCAGATAGCAAGAGCTCTCACGAGGCCGCGTCGCACGTTCGCGACGAGTACGTGCTAAGGATAAAAGGCAAGGTCCGCGCTCGCGGCGAAGGCCTAGTAAATCCGCGCCTAAAAACGGGCGAGATCGAAGTAGTCGCAAACGAAGTGATCGTCGAAAACCCGAGCGAGGCGCTGCCTTTCGTCATCGGCGACGAGAGCGTCAACGAGGACATCAGGCTAAAATACAGATTTTTGGACCTTAGAAACGAGAAACTTCAAAATATCTTTAAAATGCGCTCAAAAGCGGCGATCGCAGCTAGAAACAGCCTAGATAAAATGGGCTTTATAGAGTTTGAAACGCCGATTTTAACGCGCGCTACGCCTGAGGGTGCGAGAGACTATCTAGTGCCTAGCCGCGTATATCCGGGCCAGTTTTATGCCCTGCCGCAAAGTCCGCAGCTTTTTAAACAGCTTTTGATGTGCTCTGGCTTTGATAAATATTTCCAGATCGCAAAATGTTTCCGCGACGAGGACTTGCGCGCGGATAGACAGCCTGAATTTACGCAGATAGATATCGAGATGAGCTTCATCGAGCAAGAAGATATCCTAAATATGGCTGAAAATATGCTAAAAGACGTATTTGCCGCCTGCGGATACGATATACAAATCCCTTTCCGCCGCATGAGCTACAAAGAAGCGACAGAAAGCTACGGCAGCGATAAGCCCGATCTGCGCTATGATCTAAAGATGATCGACGTTATCGACATTTTCGCGCGCTCTAGCAATGAAATATTTAGTAAAATCGCAACCGAACCTAAGAAAAACCGCATCAAAGCGCTAAAAGTGCCAAACGGCGATAATATCTTTAGCAAGCGCGAGATGAACCGCTTTGAGGAATTCGTCCGCAAATTTGGCGCTCAGGGCCTTGGCTACTTCCAGATGAAAGAGGACGGACTAAAAGGACCGCTTTGCAAATTTTTCGAACAGAGCGATCTCGACGAGATCGTGGCTCGCTGCGAGCTAAAAGTCGGCGACGTCGTATTTTTCGGCGCCGGCAAGAAAAAAGTCGTACTTGACTACATGGGACGATTTAGGATTTTCCTCGCCGAGCAAATGGGCATCATCGACCAAAACAAAATGGAGTTTTTATGGGTGCTTGACTTCCCGATGTTTGAGCAAAACGACGACGGCAGCTACTCGGCTATGCACCATCCGTTTACCATGCCTAAAAACATCGACGAGCCGGATCTCGAGGACATCCTATCGGTCGCTCACGACGTCGTGCTTAACGGCTATGAGCTTGGCGGCGGTAGCGTGAGGATCCACAAAAACGACGTTCAGCAAAAGGTATTTAAACTGCTAGGTATCGACGAGGCTGAGCAACGCGAGAAATTTGGCTTCTTGCTTGATGCATTAAGCTTTGGCGCGCCTCCGCACGGCGGTATCGCGATCGGCTTTGACAGGCTAAATATGCTAGTAAATAAAACCAGCTCGATCCGCGACGTCATCGCCTTCCCTAAAACTCAGCGCGCTCAGTGCCCGCTAACGAAAGCGCCTAGCGAAGCTAGCGGCGAGCAGTTGAGAGAATTAGGGCTAAGGCTGCGAGAAAAAGAAAAGTAAGCTTGAAAGCGTCGTCTCGCCGCGCTATGCATCGTTGGTTTTAAAATTTGGCGCTCCGCAGGCTATACGCCTAGCGCACGCTTAAATTTTAAAACCGCCTAGTCTAGCTTGGCGATACTTCCGCTACAAATTTATTTAATTTTATTTTTTATTGAAAGAAAAAGCAAAGCATTAAAATCGTCGTACGATATTTCTGCTTTAACTTTTTATAACAAAAATGAAGGTGAAGCATTTTTCGCTTAGACGAGGCGGATTTTAAATTTTAAGCGCAGATAGAACATGTAGTTCATCGAGCTTAAAATTTAAAATCCAACGAAGCATAAGTAGAAAAAGGCAAGCCGTTTTAAAGGAAATTTTATGAAAAAACTATTTTTAATCATCGGCGCTCCAGGCTCCGGCAAAACCACCGACGCATCGCTAATCGCGCAAGAAGATACCAAATTTGCGCACTTCTCCACGGGCGACTTGCTTCGTGCAGAGGTTGCCAGCGGTTCAGAGCTTGGCAAACTAATCGACGGCTTTATCTCAAAGGGCAATCTAGTCCCGCTTGACGTCGTCGTAAACGCGATCGTCTCAGCGATCAAAAGCTCGGACAAATCAAACGTCATCATCGACGGCTACCCGCGCAGCGTCGAGCAGATGACCGAGCTAGACAAGGTGCTAGCCGCGCAAAACGAGATCGCGTTAAAAGGCGTGATCGAAGTGGACGTTAGCGAAGCCGTCGCACGCGAGAGAGTACTCGGACGAGCACGCGGAGCCGATGACAACAACGAGGTTTTCAACAACCGCATGAAGGTCTATCTAGAGCCGATCGAGGCGATACGCAAATTTTACAAAGAAAAAGGCCTGCTCCACGTCGTAAACGGCGAGCGTGCTATCGAGCCTATCGTAGCCAACGTCAAGGCTCTCGTAAATAGCCTATAAATATTTTTTAGAGCCTCAAGCTAGGCTCTAAATTTAAGCTTTCTATAAATCCAAATTAACAAAAAATTCACGAAATATCATTAAAATCCGCTCTATGATTTCACGAAAATCACATCAAATTTAAAGGATACGTAATGTTTAAAAAAATAGTTTTATCAGCGGCTCTTGCAAGCGCTATGTTTGCGGCGGGTGGATTTACGGGCTCTAGCTCAAATGCGCAAGGCACGGCAAATCAAGGCGGCTTCGTCGGCAAAGGCGCCTTGAGCGCAAGCACGGTAAAACAAGCCCTAGCGCTACCCGATGACGCTCGCGTCGTACTTGAGGGCAAGATCGTCTCCGAGTTTCGCCCCGAGCATTATCAGTTCGTCGATAAAAACGGCGACACGATCGAAGTCGAGATCGACCACAAGGACTGGAGAGGCGTAACCGTCGATGAAAACACGCCAGTGCGCATCTACGGCGAGGTCGACAAGGACTTTACTAAAACCTCTATCGACGTAAAAAATATCGAAATAATAAAATAATTTTAGGGCGGTTCGCCGCCTTAAATTTTCCCCAAATTTTAATTCCCTCAAAATTTACAAATTTTACTTTTTAATCTCAAATTTGTCGCCGTAATGCCAGCCAAATTTTGGCCTACCTTGATTCTCGTTTTACTCCAAATTTAGCCGAGATTTTATATAATCTCTTACTCAAATTTCAAGGCAAGTATCTCAAAGCGTTTTGCTACAAAACGCTTTGAGATAGGAGCTTTACAAAGGATTAAAATGGACGTTTCAAAAATCAAAGCAGGTTCAAACCCGGACAAAATCAACGCCGTGATCGAGATCCCATACGGCTCGAACATCAAATACGAGATCGACAAAGATAGCGGCGCAGTCGTGATCGATCGCGTACTCTACTCGGCGATGTTCTACCCGGCAAACTACGGCTTCGTGCCAAACACGCTCGCAGCAGACGGCGATCCTGCCGATATCTTGGTGCTAAACGAATATCCGCTACAAGCAGGTAGCGTGATCCCGTGCCGCCTAATCGGCGTGCTCGTGATGGAGGATGAAGCGGGTATGGACGAGAAGCTACTAGCCGTACCGGTTACCAAGATCGACCCGAGATTTGACGGGATCAAGAGCTACAAAGACCTGCCTGAGGCCACTCTAAACAAGATCAAAAACTTCTTTGAAACTTATAAAATTTTAGAGCCTAACAAATGGGTCAAGGTTAAAGAATTTAAAGATGCAAACGCCGCAAAAGAGATCCTAGACGCGGCGATCAAAAACTACAAATAAGCCGCTGCTAGGCTTGTCGGCCGCCGCCTCGTTAAACCCAAACAAGCGGCGGTCAAATTTTAAAACTCGCAAAAAAATCAAAAGGATAAAAATGGATATACTAAAGCTACTTTTAGGCAATTCCGGTGGTATGATAGACGCGATGTCGCAAAAAAGCGGGCTGGGCACAAACGACGTAGAGGCCGTGATTTCTAAGATCGCGCCGATTTTTATGCAAAGAGCCAACGAAAATTTTAGATCAGACGCGGATTCGTCAAATTTTCTCGAGATGATACGCCGCTCAAACCTTGGCGAGATGGCCAACGCCCCGCAAAACATCAGCGTCGCCGAAGGTAACGAACTACTAGGCGTGCTAACTGGCTCAAAAGAAAACAGTAACGCCCTAGCTAGCGACGTGGGTTCGCAACTAGGCATCAGCGCGGACTCCATCAAGACTCTGCTACCGATGATCGCGCCGATGATAGCAGGCATGCTAAACAATCAGCTAAAAGCTTCAAATTTGCAAGACTCCGCAGACAACGGCTCCATGATGTCGATGCTTACGCAGTTTTTGGATCAGAACAAAGACGGCTCGATCGTAGATGATATTTTTAGGATCGCGGGCGACTTTTTCGGTAAAAAATAGGCGGATTTCGCCTATTTTAGCCGTTTTGATTTTTGGCCACTCGGCTAAATTTACCGTTTCGTATGCGCTATACTTTTGCGCCGCAATGCGCAAATTTATTCTACTCTTAACAATTTTTGATATACGCCAGCAAACGGCGCTAATGCTACTTTAACTAGAACGGCTAAATTTATAAAAATAAAATTTGATCAGTACCAGCCGCTGCCTCAAATTTATGCCGAATTTGACGCAAAAATAAATAACGTAAAATCAGACTTTAAAATCCAATTTTATGCCTACTTCAGCCCTTTTTTAAGTTTCCTAACGAGAAATCTCGCCAAGTGAAGCTCGTCAAAAAGCGATTTTTCTATACAAAGCGGGCGGTCAAAAACGAGGTCGCAGATGAGCTCGGCGCCAAGTACGGCCGTACAAAGCCCGCGCGAGCCGTGAGCAGTGCTTACGTAGACGTTTGGTACGTATTTTGGATGGGGATTGGACTTGCTTTTCGTCCAAAGCAACGATTTGTAACTATCTTTGTAAAAATCCTCGTCGTAAAGTCGCCCGATAAGCGGAAAGCGGTCGCCGCTATAGCTGCGGTAGCCGACCTTTGAGCCGATTATTCGGACGTTTTGCGGTATTTTAGCTGCAATGTTTGAGCTTTTTTCAGGCACAGTCAAATTTGACGCATCTCGCGCTTGTACAGGGTTGCCCGCTGTTTTGGCGCGCAAATCCGTATTTTTACTCAAATTTATATCGTTCCTACTCGCTTCTAAACGATTTAAATTTTCAGCGGCGCCGTCTGGGTCGGTAGTCAAATTTAAATCCTGCTCGCCGCTTAAATTTAACCGCTCGCTTTTCGTAAATTTACCGTCCAAAAACTCGGCAACGTCGGCTAAATTTTTCTCGTCGTCGCTAGAGCGCGGCTCGTCCAAAAAAAGATTTCTATCGTATGTCGCGCCGATCACCTGCACGCCCTCGGCAGGCGGGCAGACATAGCCTTTGGCGCTAAAAGGCGCAGAGGTCCAAACGGCAGGCGCGATATGCGTGACCTGGCCGCGCACGGAGCTAAGCCTGATGTCGTAGTCCGCAAAGAGCTCCATACTCTCGCTACCGATAGCTAGCACGAGCACGTCGGCATCGATACTTTGCCCGTCCTTAAAATGCACCCTAACCGCGCCGCCCTCAAGCGTCTCAAAGCCCGTAAATTCGCATTTTAAAAGCGTTTTTATGCCTGCGCTTGCCGCCTTGCACATCTTTCTGGGGCGAGCTTTTGCGCCCTTAAAAATAAACGCGCTAGCGTAAGGCTCGTCATCAAATTTTAGCTCAAAAACGCCGTTATCCGCGTCAAATTCTCGCCACTCGTAAAAGCGCTCTAGCGTCTTTTGTTCGTATGCGTAGTCCGTCGCACCGCAAAACTCTATCTCCTGGGCGCCGAGGTTTCGCTCGTAAAAGCGCGCCGCCTGCAAAAACGCGTTCATATGCATTCGGCCTAAATTTACGGTTGGTTTCGTGATAAGCGGCATCAAGATCCCGCAGTGATTTCCAGAGCCGTTTAGCGCGATGTCGCCGCGCTTTTCGGCGATCGTGACATCTAGGCCGTGCTGGCGCAACTTAAACGCGCAAACGCAGCCAGCCACTCCGCCACCGATCACTAGCGCCGTCTTTGGAGCGATCATAGCGGCTGGATCAAATCTGCTAAACCAAATTTCACCCTCAGCTTGCCGTTCACCTGCAAATTTGGCGCGCAGCATCTCTCGCTTTTTGCCATAGCCTTTTAGAAAATTTACCTCAAAACCGCTATTTTGCAAGGCTCTTTTTAGCGCGCCCGAAGCCGAATACGTACAAACGCTAGCACCCAATGCGCATAAATTTGCGATTTTAGCACAAACCAGCTCGCTCCACATCGCTTCGTTTTTAGCGGGCGCAAAGCCGTCCATAAAAACGGTGTCTGCTTTAAAACTAAGCTCGTCCAAAACCTCGGCCACGTCGCCAAAGCACAAGGTAAGCGTGACGTTTGGAGCTAAATTTAATCTATGAAATCCGCGAATAAGCGGAGGATAGGCATCCAAAAACTCACCCGAAACGTCCGCTAGCTCGCTAAAATTCGCGTAAATTTTAGCTAGATCGTCTCTGGCGATCGGCGCTTTTTCGATACTGACGAAATTTAAAAATTTATCCGTGTTTTTAAATCTTTTAAAAGCACAGAGGAAATTTAATCCAGCGCCAAATCCAGTCTCAAGCACGTTAAATTCGCCCTTTTTACTCCAAATTTCATCAAAAACGGAGTTAAAAACATACTCGCTTTGCCCTATGGGATCGTCTGCATTAAAATAAATGTCGTTAAATTCGGGATTAAACGGAATACCGCCCTTTAAAACGACTCGCGCGCTTTTCATTGCTGGTTTGAAAAATAGACGTCTATGCCGTCTGCGAGCCCCTTGGCTAGGGCATCTTGGTATTTTGAGTTATTTATAAGATCGCCTTCGCTAGGGTGAGTGATGTAGCCGACCTCAAGCAGCACCGCAGGCATCAGCGCACCCACTAGCACCCAAAAAGGCGCCTCGCGAACGCCGCCGTCGGAAGCCTTTGAGCTAACTGATTTTGCTCGTGCCAAAACTTCGCGCTGAACGTCGATGGCGAGCTTGTTTGAGGCGATGATTTTCTCGCGGTTGAGGAAATTTAAAAAAGTCTGCTTAGAAAAATAATTCATCTCCTCGATGTCGGATTTGTTTTCCAGCGCAGCGGCGTTTTTGCTACGCTCAGAACGAGCCGGCGAGAGGAAAAACGTCTCTATGCCGCGCATAGTCGCCGCCTTGGTTTTGCTCGGCGCGGCGTTTGCGTGGATGGAGATAAAGAGGTCAGCAGCTTTGTCGTTGGCGTATTTCGTACGGTCGCGAAGGTTGATAAATTTATCCTTGCTACGCGTGTAATAAACCTTATAGCCGCGCCCTTGCAGCTCCTTGCCCGCCTTTTGCGCGATGCTTAGCACGATGTTTTTTTCTTTTAAAGATCCGTTTATAGCCCCCGGATCGTCGCCGCCGTGCCCTGCGTCAAGGACGACAACCTTGCCTTTAGCGCTTGTGGTTTTTTTAGTGGCCGCCGTTTTTACGGGCGCTAACACGATTTCTTGCTCATCATTTTCGGTGGTGCTTTGAGTTTTTTTCGCATCCATCTTGGTCTGCGCGGCAACTTTTTCTTGCTTTTGCTGAGCGAGCTTTTGATTTTGAGCTTGGTGTTGAGTTGCTTTTTGCTGTTGTATTTGAGTTATTTCAGATTTCGAATTTGCAGCGATTTTGGGGAGCTCTTGCTTGATAGACGGTTGATGATTTTTTTGTTTACTATTTTGACTCGTTAAATTTTGGCTTTGCGTGGGCTTAGCCTTTGAGAAAATTAAAGACTGATTATCGACTCTAAGTTTTAAATTTGGCTCGAATTGACTTACGAATACCACCCTAACGGTTTTTTCGTCAAACTGACTTATGCGGATCTCATCCACCAAGTAGTTCTTAAATCTTTGCAGTTTTCCGCCGCTCCAAATTCCTTTAAATTCATAAATCGTTTTATAAGAACCTTTTTGATTAAGGTCGGTTTTTTTAATATCATTGCCGTTTAGCTGGCGGTTAAATTTTAGCTCGAAATTCCCGTCGTTATCGGATACTTCTAGAAGCTGCAAAGTTTGATTTTTGACGGTTTTAGTATTTTGAACGGCCAACGGAGCGGAGGAAAGTTGACTTAGCTTTACTTCTTTTTGCTTCGGCTCTTGTTTTTGTTGTTCTTTTTTGACCTGCTTTATTTCTTGTTTTGGTTTTTCTTCGCTTGGCTTTGCAGACTGCGGTATGCTCGCGAGCTCTTTTTCATACGGTTTGGTATCTAGTCCTAGGGCTTTTGAGCTTTTTATGAGTCTAGTTAGGCTTTGGACTCTTAAATTTACATTATTTTCCATTATGGATTTTACGTAAAGAGTCCTTAGCTCTTGATGCATTGCGATCTTTTCTTTATTGGTTGTGCTATCAAAATTTTTATCGAATTTATCTAAACTCGATAAAGCGCTTGCGCAAATCGCGCTATTCAAAAAAAATAGAAGTATTAAAAATAATTTAACTATCTTCGCCATTTATCAGTTTTTCAAATAGTTCTTTCACGCTTATTATCTCGTTTAGCTTGTAGCCGTTTGCGCCCGTGAAAAACAGCCCCGTCTCCTTGCGCCCCTCAAAGGCGTCATAGAGGCGATCCGCGATGCAGTATCCTACCTCTTTGGCCTCTTTGCCGCGCTGACACGGACTTACGCAGTTGCTTACGCAGCTGATTTTGGGTCCTTGGCGTTTATCGACTAGATTTATCAAATTCGTCCTGACGCCGCGTGCTGGGTAGCCTACGGGACTTTTGATTAGCTCGATGTCCTCTTTTTTGGCCGCAAGGAGTACCTGCTTAAACTCTTCACTAGCGTCGCACTCGTGCGTACCGATAAAGCGAGTACCCATCTGCACGCCGTTTGCGCCAAGCGAGATAGCCTTATCGATATCATTTTTATCCCAGATGCCGCCTGCTGCAAATAACGGAAAATCGCCCCACTGCTTTATCTCTTCGCTAACTGGCGTTATCAAATTTTCCAGCTGATATGCGGGATCTATGCACTGCTCATAGGTAAAGCCCTGGTGCCCGCCGCTAAGAGGTCCCTCAAGCACCACGCCGTCCGGAAGCCTACCATAGCGCCCCTGCCAGCGTTTGCAGATGATTTTTAGCGCCTTTGCCGAGGATACGATAGGCACCAAAGCCACGTCCGGGTAGTCTACGGTAAATTCAGGCAAATTCGTAGGCAAACCCGCACCGGTGATGATCACGTTTATACCGTGATCGCAGGCGTCTTTTACGATACGCTCGTAGTCGTTGCTTGCATACAGGATATTTACCCCAAGAGGCCTGTCGCCGCAAATTTTACGCGCGTTATCTATGACGGCTTTTAGTCCCTCTCGCGAGTAGAAATTTCCGCTACCGTAGGGCTTGGCATTTAGCTCTTTGGTGATGTATTTTCGTCCTTCGTAGTAGCCTGTTCCTACCGAGCTTATGACGCCCAGGCCGCCTTCTAGGCTGACGTTTCCGGCGAGCCTATCCCAACTGATACCAAGTCCCATTCCGCCTTGGATTATCGGGTATTTTATATCGTATTTTCCGATTTTTACGGGTTGCATCAGGTTACCTTTAGTTTTGCAAATTTACGCTTGCCTACTTGCAAGACGTATTCGCCGGCACCCAACTGAAGCTGCTCGTCGGCGATCTTTTCTTGATTTAGGCTCACGGCGTTTGCCGCAATATCTCGGCGCGCCTGAGAGCTACTAGCGCAGAGCCCGCAGTGAGTGAGCGCCTGCACGATCCAAACGGGAGCTGAGAGCTCAAACTCGTCCATCTCGGTCGGGATCAAATTTTGCGAATGCACGCGGTCAAATTCGGCCTTCGCCTCTTTCGCCGCCGCTTCGCCGTTATATCTAGCCGTGATTTCTAGCGCAAGAGCCTCTTTTACGGCTTTTGGGTGAGCCTTGCCGCTAGCTACGTCCGCTTTTAAATTTGCGATTTCTTCCGCACTTTTGTCGCTTAGTAGCTCGTACCAGCGCCACATCAGCTCGTCGCTCACGCTTAAAATTTTAGCAAACATATCGTTTGGCTCGTCGGTCACGCCGATGTAGTTGCCTAGGCTCTTGCTCATTTTATTTACGCCGTCTAGCCCCTCTAAAAGCGGCATCATTATAACGGCTTGTTCCTTGCCGACGTTGTAAACTCGCTGCAAAGTTCGCCCCATCAAAAGGTTAAATTTCTGATCCGTGCCACCCATCTCGATATCGCACTTCATCGCGACGCTGTCGTAACCCTGGAGCAGAGGGTATAAAAATTCGCTTATCGAGATCGAGGCACCGCTTTTATGCCTTTTTTCAAAATCATCGCGCTCAAGCATCCTGGCAACCGCAAAGGTGCTAGTTAGCTCCACGATGCCCGCGGCTCCCAGCTCGTTTAGCCACTTGGAGTTAAACATTATCTTTGTTTTTTGCGGGTCTAGGATTTTAAAAACCTGTTCCTCGTAGGTTTTGGCGTTTGCCGCCACAGTCTCGCGGTCTAGTTTTTTACGCGTCTGACTTTTGCCGCTAGGATCGCCGATTTGTCCCGTAAAATCGCCTATCAAAAACTGCACTATCGCTCCGTGCTTTTGCAAAAGAGCCATCTTTTGAAGCACTACGGTGTGGCCCAGGTGCAGATCCGGAGCCGTCGGATCAAAACCTGCTTTAACGTAGAAATTTTCGCCCTTTTCGTAGTAGTTTTTTACTAAATTTTCGACGCGCTCCTCGTCTATCATCTCGGCGACGCCTTTTTTTATATCGCTCATTATTTTGCTCAAATTTTCGCCCATTTTCTCTCCTAAATTTATTAATGTCCGTATGCGTCGTCAAGCGACACGAAATCTATGATCTTGTAGCGATCCCTTAGTCGCTCTTTTATCTCGTTCACGTTCAAATTTTCGCCAAGCTCGATCGTCAGCTCGAAAAAGTCCGCCGTCGCCTCTCTAGTTTCGGTAAGGCTGATAGTTACGAGATCGACTTGCATTTTCGCCATATACGTCAAAAACTCCGCAAGCGACCCGCGCCTGTTTTCTAGGCTCAAGATAATCTTAAATCTATGAGGAGCGACTCGCGTCCATTTGACGAAAATCATCTCGTTTTTCTCTTCGGCTAGCTTCATAAACCGCTCGCAAAGCTTGTGGTGGACTGTGACGTGGTGATAGTTTCTAAAACCCACGATATCGTCGCCGCGCTTTGGATTACAGCAATAATCAAACTCGATGCTGTTTATCTTATGGTTCGAGTAGATCACGATGTTTTCAAATTTTTGCTTTTTGACGTTGTATTTGTCCGTCATCGCTATGGCAAACGGACGGTCTCTTTTTACGTATTTTTTTAGCGCGTTTACCACATCTTGCAGATACACCGAGTCAAACGCGGCTCTAAAAATTTTCTTGGTCAAATTTTCAGTCTCTAGCCACTGCTCGATAGTTTGAGAAGGCACGGCAAAGATACCGCTTAAAATTTCGATCGCGACCATGTTGTTTATATCTCTTATCTTTTGCTTGCAGTACGAGCGGATCGTGGCTCTAGCCTTGCCGGTTTTTACGCTGCCCAGCCACGAACAGCGGTATTTGGGTTCATCTCCCGTCACGATGCTAACGATATCGCCGTTTTTTAGCTCCGTTAGTAGCGGTACTCGCACGCGGTTTACGTAGGCTTCTTTAGCGTGCAAGCCTACGTGCGTGTGTATCTCGTAAGCGTAGTCAAGTGCCGTTGCGCCGCGCGGTAGCGTGAATATATCGCCCTTTGGCGAATAAACCGCGACGTCTTCGACGTAGAGGCTGTCTTTTGCGTACTCGTAGAGCTCCTCAGGGTTTTCGCTCGCTTCCTCCATACCGTTTTCTATGCCGCTGATGTCGCTTAGCCAGTCAAGTTTTGGGTTTAAAAAGCCGCCGCTTTTATATTTCCAGTGCGCTGCAACGCCGTACTCTGCGGTTTTATGCATATCAAAGGTGCGAATTTGAACCTCAAAGATGCTTTTGTTGTCAAATATCGTAGTATGTATCGTCTGATAGCCGTTTTGCTTCGGAAGCGCGACGTAGTCTTTAAAACGCGAGATTAAAGGGTTAAAATTTATATGCAAATTTCCAAGCACCAAATAACAATCCTGCGGCTCTTTAACCAGCACGCGCGCAGCCAGCAGATCCAGCACCTCCTCGATCGAGATGCCTTTTCTCTGCATTTTTAAGTAGATCGAGTAGTGGTGCTTGATGCGCTTTTGTATCTCAAAGTCGTTTTCGCTAAAACCGTTTTTAAGTAAAATTTGAAAAATTTTATCGGTAAATGCGTTTAGCTTTAGTACGAGCTGCTGTTTGTGCTCGGTTAAGTAGTCGTCGATTTTTTTGTACTCTTCGGTCAAAGCATACTTAAAGCTAAGATCCTCAAGCACGTTTTTGATCGACGAAATGCCCAGCCTATGCGCGATCGGAGCATAAACCATAAGCGTCTCTTCGGCTATTCGTTTTTGCTTTTCCGGGCGCAAAGCTTGTAGCGTGAGCATATTGTGCAGTCTATCGCAGAGCTTTACCACGAGCACCCGCACATCCTCGATGGAGATGAGTAGCATCTTGCGAAATGTCATCGCAGACGCCGCCAAACGCTCGTTTGACTCCGAGCTTGCGAGTTTGTCCTCTCTGATGGCTACGATTTTGGTTAGTCCTTCGACCAGCTTTGCGACCTCTTCGCCAAAGTCCTCTCGCACGCTCTCGATCGATTTATCCGTATCCTCGACCACATCGTGAAGCAAGGCAGCGATAATCATATCCTCGTCTCCGCCCATATGCGCCACGATGCAGGACACTAAGATAGGGTGTATTGCGTACGGTTCGCCGCTTTTTCTAAACTGCCCCGCATGCGAGATAACGCAGCATTCGATCGCGCGCTCTAAATTAGGCGTAAAATTTATCAGCTCGCTAAGTAGTTGTCTCGCCTGAGCGACGTCCTTGCAAGCGGTTATATCGTCGATTAATTGTTCTAGTAAAAATCCGCTATTTAGCTGCTTCAACTATGCCCTCTAAAGCTATCTTGCCCTCGGCTATCTCACGTAGGGCGATATCGGCAAATTTCATCTTATTAACGTCGATATCAAGTAGGCTTTTTGCGCCGCCGGCTAGAGCCTCAGCTCTTTTTGCTACGACTAGAGCCAGCTTATATCTATCGTCTCCGACGAGTTTTAGAGCCTTTGCCGCTACTTCTTCAGATCTCATTTATTCTCCTTAAATTTAATTTCTTACGATAGAGCAAAACGCACTCTCGTCGCCTTGTATGATTTTGAGCAGGTTTCCGTCTTTAAACATATTGCACACCAAGATCGGTAGCGAATTATCCTTAGCTAGCGCGATAGCGGTATCGTCCATTACTTTGATATCGTCACTCATAGCAAGCTCGTAGTTTAGCTCTTTCAGCAACGTCGCATTTTCAAATTTATGCGGGTCTTTATCGTAAACGCCGTCCACTTTCGTAGCTTTGATTATCATATCCGAGTCTATCTCGATAGCACGCAAAGTAGCCGCCGTATCAGTGGTGAAAAATGGATTTCCAGTTCCTGCTGCAAAGATCACGACACGGCCTTTTTCGAGGTGTCTATTTGCGCGTCCGACGATGAAAGTCTCACAGATAGCCTCCATCTTTATCGCGCTTTGTACGCGCACGTCTAGACCTACGCTTTCTAGCGCCTCTCTCATCGCGATAGAGTTTATCACGGTGGCTAGCATACCCATGTGATCGCCGCTGGTGCGCTTTATGATGCCATCTCTAGCCGCGCTCACGCCGCGTATGATGTTGCCTCCGCCGATAACGATACCCACTTGGATGCCGTTTTCGACTAGTTCTTTGATCTGTTTTGCGATAAATTTAAGCACCGCGTTATCTATGCCAAAGCCGCTGTCGCCGGCTAGCGCCTCGCCTGAAAATTTAACTAAAATTCGCTTTTTTCGCTCCATTTTTCATCTCCTTAAATTTTCGGATTTTAGCTAAATTTGCTTTAAATTTTGCTAATCTCGGCGCGCAGGTGCTATTTTAGGCTGATTAGCTCGAGCGGGTCTATGTGGTAGTTTTTCTGCGTAACTTCAAAGGTCAGATCTCGCTGCACGCGGCCGATGATGTAGCCTTTTTGCACTTTTGCGCCAACTTTTACGGTAGGGGCGATCTGGCTAAGGTGCGCATAGATCGTGTGGATACCATTTGGATTTTCGATGATGACTACTTTATCTAGCATCGCAGTTTCTTTGGCAAAGACCACTTTACCGTTAAATACGCTTTTTACCTTTGCGTCGGCCGAATTTGCGCTTAGCACGACCGATTCGTTAAAAATTTTGATGTTATAGATAGGATCGACGTAGTTGCCGAATTTTTGCTTAACCGTAAAGCCGTCAAGCGGCGCGATAGTCTTTTCACCGCTGTATTTTTTAACAAGACTCGTTTGATAGCTTGAGCCAAACTGCTTCACGTCGCCTTCAGACGCGCTTGCTGCGACCTCGCCTCTTTTATTTTTCTTATTTTTTTGAGCTTTAGCCTCAGCCGCTTTTTGTGCGGCCAGAGCTTTTTTGGCATCCTCGCTCTCTCTTTTGGCGACGATTTTTAGCTCTTCTAGAGTCTTTCTGATCTCGTCTTGTTGAGCCTGCAGACGCGAAAGTTGCTTTTGATAAATTTCCTTATCTCGCTTTAAATTTGCCAGCGTTTTCATCTGCTTGTCCTGCAGGGAAACTAGCTCGGCTTGCTTAAATTTAAAGGTTTTTAAATTTGACTTTATCCCGTCTATCTTGTCGTTTTGGGTTTTTATCAAATTTTGCGTACTTTCGTACTGTTTAGCTAGCTCGTTAAAATCATCTTTTAGCACCGAGTTTAGCTTGCTCAAAATCTCGGTCGCAATGATGCTATCCACGCCCTCCTCGTACTCTTTTGGCATTATAAGGTCGAAGGAAAACTCATCAGAGATGATACGCACGATACTTTTTTGGATATTTTTTTGACTTTGCGTTAGGTCTTTGTTTTGCTTTACTAGCTCGTCAAGCTCGCCGCTAGCGCTTTTTGCACTATTTTCCAGCTGCGCTATTTGGACGATGAGCTCTTTCATCTTATCGTCGGTTTGCTTGACGCTTTTTTCGCCGCCGAGTATGTCGCCGGCCAGGTCGTCGAGCTTTTTATTTAGCTGCTTTTCAAGCTCTTTTGAGGACTCGAGATAGGTCGTTTGATTTTTTATCTTTTCGCCCGTGCTTGCATTTAAGCAAATCATAGCGGCCAGCAAAACGTAAATTTTTCTCATATCGCCGTTGCTTTTCTGGTTACGAGATAAACGGCTAAAAAACTAATCGTAAGCGAAACACCCAGCAGTACTCCGCCCTCGTAAAACAGATCAATTGCCGGCAAATTTATATTTAGATCCGCAGCGACCTCTTTAACGGGCTGTAAATCCGGCAAAATAATATAAAACACCGCCACCAAAACGGTCGCTATAAACGAATCAAACAGCGCGTTTTTATATAACGCGTCCGATTTTAGCCACGACGGAGCGCCCAGTAGCGTCATTATCTCGATACGCTCCTTGTGCTCATAGAGCCAAATTCGCATCTGCTTTGCGATAAGCATGAGCCCGATTAACCCAATTAGCCCCGAAAATATCGCCGAAATATTTTTAATCAGCTGCATGATTTTATAAATTTTATCATGCGTTTTTGAAAAGGTCTCAACCCTGCTCACGCCGCTAATCTTTGAAATTTTATCCTTGATTTCTTGCATATATTGGGTGCTTGGAAAGGCGTTTAGCTTTAGCGAGTAAAATTTAGGCAAGGCATTTTGCAAAACGGCGATATTTTTTGATGAAATATCTTTAGAGAGCTTCTCTAGCACGGGCTTTGAGCTAAGCGGCTCGAGAGATTCAAAGGTATAAACTAGCGGCTTTACGTCGGTAGCGTTTAGTTCGTTTTGACTTACGATGATGACGTTATAGTCTTTGTTCATCACGGACTCATACTCGTCCACCACTCGCCCGACTAGCAGTATAAACTGAATACCCATAAGTAACGCCATAAGCGGAATTATAGTGCTTAAGTGGTTTTTAAAGAATTTCATATAGGCGTCCATTTTCTATAGCAAGATGTCTGTAGGGTACTCTTAGCGAGCTTGGTACTTTGTGCGTGACGACCACTATGCAAGTACCTAAAAACTCCTTAGCCGAGCGCAAAAGCCCCCAGATAACGTCGCTTGAGTATTCATCAAGGCTACCCGTCGGCTCGTCGCAAAGTAGCAAATTTGGATTATGTGCGAGCGCCCTAGCCACCGCAGCTCTCTGCTGTTCGCCGCCGCTTAGCTCGTTTGGATATTTGTGCGCTCTGTGGAGCAAATTTACATGCTTTAAAAGCTTGGTCGCCTGATTTTTACAAACGTTAGCGCTAAGGCCTTTTATCATTAGCGGTAGCATCACGTTTTTTTCGATATTCCATTCACTTATCAGGCGGTAGTTTTGAAAGACCACGCCGATACGCTGCCTTAGTTTATCCAGATTTTGCCCGCCAAGATTCATCATATCGGTTAGGCAGACGTTTAGCGAGCCAGCACTTGGCTTTATCTCGCCGTAAAAAGATTTTAAAAGCGTTGATTTGCCGCTGCCGCTTTGCCCGGTGATAAAAACAAAATCATTGGCGTAAATGTCGAATTTCGCGTCCGTTATGAGCTTTTCGCAGCCCTCGTATCCTAGGCAAAGCCCGCTTGCGCTAATTATTTTTTGCATCCGCCAAATACTCCTTCAACGCAAGATGCGCCTTTAAATTTTCAGCCGTAACGAGCGGCTTTTTTATAAAATATTCCGCGCCTTTTTCGCCGAGCAAAACATAGCAGTGCTCGGGCGCGTTAAATGAGCCAAACGCGGCGCGAATCAAAATTTCGCCGTCTTTTTCGTATTTTTCTTCCAAATGCAAGAAAAAATCATCCTCTTTTATCGTTTGGTTGCTAAATTTGGCCGCGACCTTGCTCGCGTCGTAGCCATTTTCAAATTTTAACTCGCCTTGACCCACTCTTGGTTCGCTTTGTTTTTCGCAGGTAAAGATAACGTCGTAAATATCTTTTTGGTGCCTTTTCCAGCGGTCTTCATATTTGCTGCTTATTTTTAGATCGCGGTTTTTGTAAATTTGCACGTCGGCGTCGCTTAAATTTAAAATTTGCGCCAAAGTAAAGTCCGCATACTCGCGGCTATCGGTTCGTAGCTCAAATTTGCCGCCCGCTTTTAGCGTTCGCTCGCACTCCAGGGCAAATTTAGCCGACGCCACTCGCCTATGAGGAGCATCATCCCAAGGCACGGGAAAATGCAAAAAAAACTTATCTATAAAATTTGACTCCACAAGCGATAAAAGCAGCCTCGCGTCGCAGTTTACGAGCATGATGTTGTTTAGATTTCGCGCTTTTGCCAGCTTTGCAACCTGCTCGAGCGAGGGCTTGTAAACCTCGATGCCGATAACTAGCGTATTTGGGTTGTTTTCCGCCTGAAATAGCAAATGCCTGCCCGAACCAAATCCGATCTCGATAAATTTGCTCTCAAATTCGCTCTGATTTAAATTCTCAAGCAACTCGCTCACGCTAAAGATCGCCGAATCTTTTTGCGTGAGGCGCGTATTTTTTACCGCGATAGCTTCACTTAAAATTTGATCGCAATAAAGCTCTTTAAATTTAACCAGAGCATTTTGCAAAAGCCCTATTTTAGCAGGTTTTGTTAGCTTTTCGCCTTTTACTACCCAATCATTTTCGCGCTTTTTTAGCGTGATAAAAAACTCCTCGCTAGAGCTTTTTGTATAAACGAGGCTAACGCCTTGCCTGCCGCGAGCCTCCCACAAAAAGCTTATCTCGCCGCAATCTTTTGGAGTAAAATTTACGTTTTTAGTTATAAAATTGGGCATTATTCGACGGCTATCTCTGCTTTAGCAGAAGCGTCGGAGCTTATACCGTATTCATCTACGGCGATAACTTTGTAGCTATATTTTTGCCCGTAAGCAACGCTATTATCGACAAATTCATTGCCGCTTATATTTGTAAATTTCTGCTCGCTTCCTCCGCCGTCTCTTATAACGGTAAAGCTTCTAGCCTTATCAGAGGCATTCCACGTGAGCTTAACCGCCGTACTATCGGCCACGATAGAGGATACGACCGGCGCATCGATAGCTCCTAGCGTCATACCGATGATAGGTTCGCTAGGTTTTTTAGACTCTAGGCCGTCTTTATCGACGATGGTGATTTTATAGTATCTGGTCGCGCCGTTTTCGTTTATGAGATCCTCGTAGCTATTTGACGTGGTTTTCACTAGGTAGGTGTAAGGCATATATTTGCTTGACGCGCTGTAAATTTTATAGTAGCCAAAGTCGTCGCTAGCCACGCTGTCCCACGTCAAAATAATCTTTTTAGGCACGTTTTGAGTAGCCTGAGCGTTTACGACCTCGCTTGGCAGCTGCTTTGTCGTGGAGTCCACGATCTCGCTAGGTTTTGAGATCGTGCCGCTAGTAGTTTTTACGAAAACTCTATATTTATAGCTTCTGCCAGGCT
Organism: uncultured Campylobacter sp.; assembly: GCA_963528245.1. Lineage (GTDB taxonomy): Bacteria > Campylobacterota > Campylobacteria > Campylobacterales > Campylobacteraceae > Campylobacter_A. Next base: position 52,113 of record CAURWB010000006.1, read on the forward strand.
TCACGTCGTCATCGATATATTCGGCGTTTAGTCTGCCTTTTACCTCGGCGATTTGTCTCCAGTTTTCTTTATTTATATCGGCTTTTTCGACGACGTAAGACGCCACGCGAAGGTCTGGATGCGGTCTCCAGATGAGTTTCACGCGCTCGGGTAAATTCGTAAGCGCTCTAACAAAAGGCACGGAGTCCATGAGGGCTTTAGTCGTGGCGCTAACCATCATACCAGGGCCTGAAATTTGCTTGCTCGCGTTATACGTTCTCATCTCGTAGGTATATGTCGTCTCGGGAGCCAAATTTGCATCCACGTAGTGGCTGGCAAAGCGGTCTTTTATGTCGGCTACAACCTTCATTTTGCCGTTATTTTCGTTTGGATTTGAGCGATATAGATAGTAGCCTGCGACGTTTGAGGTCGGAGTCGGCGTCCACTCAAAGCCCACTTCGGTCATATCGCTGATGGTTTTTAGGCTCTGGACGGTCGGCAAATTTGCATTTACTTGCGCAGGCCCGCTAGAGGATACGCATCCACTCATCACAATGGCTAAAGAGCTCGCTAAGCCCCATAAAATCAATCTTTTCATCTATATTCTCCTTGCTAAATTTGCTAAGTAAAATTTCACTAAAATCATCCCAAATAGGCGCGACGAAGCTCATTTGTTCGCCTGAGCGCGGATGCGTGAAATATAGCCCGTAGGCGTGAAGCATTACTCGGCCGATTTTATCCTTTTCGCTCTTAAAACCGTATAAAGCATCGCCCAAAATATGGCGGTTTAGGCTAGCTAGATGCACTCTGATCTGATGAGTCCTGCCTGTAAAAAGCTTTGCCGCGATCAAATTTACGCCTGCATTTTTACCCTGCACGGGGCCGTCAAATTCGCTAAAAAGTAGATTCGCAAAGGCGCTTTTTGCCGCGCGGCCGCTTGAAACTATCGCCTTTTTTAGGCGGTTAGCGGGATTTCGTCCGATAGCTCGCTCGACGGTGCAGTTTTGCTTGAGCGGCAGATCGGTTAGCGCTAGATATATGCGCCCCATGCTTTTATCGCTTAGCTGATTTGAAAGCGCGGCGTGAGCGGCGTTATTTTTGGCTACGACGATAGCTCCGCTAGTGCCCTTATCTAGCCTATGCACGATGCCTGCCCTACTTTGCCCGCTTAAATTTGACAGCAAAAACCCCTTCGCGCCCAGCCAGTCCACAAGTGTGGGTTCCTTGACGCTGGGGGCGGGATGAACGACTAAATTTGCGGGCTTGTTCAACACAAGCAAATCCTCGTCCTCATAAATGATCGGCACTTCAAATTCCGCTTCAAATTTAGTCGTATCAGGCTCGCTTTGCTCAAATTTGATCCTCAAAACATCGCCCAAATTTAGCTTAGCTGATGGCTTATTTAGCGGCTTGCCGTTTAGGCTAACCGACCCGCTTTTTATCAAATTTAGCGCTTGGTTTCTAGCGACGTTTAGCTCGGCGGCCAAAAACGCATCCGCCCTCGCCTGCGTATCATCTAAAATTTTGATCTCTTTTTCCGTCATTTTTAGATTTGTTTCCTTTAAAATGCTATAATCGCTCAAAAAAGGCAAATTTTTGATAAGACTCGATAGGCGAATTTTAACCCATTTTGACTTCGTTCAACCATTTTTGATACTCCCTATTATTATTTTATCATACATTTTGGTTTCTGAGGCAAATTCTATCCTGGCTGGCAAGCAGCTTGTATATTTTGGCGTCGGTTTAGCATTGTTTTTATTTTTCTTTTTGCTCCCTATTCGCAAGATCGCCTGGCTCATACC
>CAURWB010000007.1:0-52380 GCA_963528245.1 uncultured Campylobacter sp.
CGCTTATTTTAGTAAAGTCCATTTTCCCGTTTTCAAACGTCCTAAAACAAGTCCTGCTCAAGCGCGCGACCGTATTTTTAGGCGTACCGGCGATCTATACGGCTATCGGAAAAGCTAGAATCCCGTGGTATTTTCGCTGGTTTAACTGCATTAGGATTTTCATCAGCGGTGGAGCGCCTTTGGCTGAGCAGACTATCGCGGATTTTCGCGTTAAATTTCCGCGCGCGGTACTGATAGAGGGCTACGGCCTTAGCGAATGCTCGCCTATCGTCTCGGCAAACACGCTGCAAAAACAAAAAATCTCAAGCGTCGGCTTGCCGCTGCCGGGCTACGAAGTAAAATGCATAAACGACGAGATGATCGAACTGCCCGCAGGCGAGGTTGGCGAGCTAATCGTAAAAGGCGACTGCGTGATGCAGGGCTACCTAAATATGCCAGACGCTACCGACGAAACAATCGTAAACGGCTGGCTGCGCACGGGCGACCTTGTTAAGATCGACGAGGAGGGCTATATCTTTATCGTCGACCGCAAAAAAGACCTCATCATCTCAAAGGGTATCAACATCTACCCGCGCGAGATCGAGGAGGTGCTATTTAAGCTGCCAGAAGTCGAAGCCGCCGCGGTTATCGGCGTCAGAGACGAACACGCGGACGAGGAGGTTACGGCGTTTATCCAGTTTAAAGAAAATATGAGCTTGGACGAAAAAGATATCCGCGCGCACCTCAAAAAGCACTTGGCGAATTTTAAAATTCCAAAGACGATTTATTTTAAAGACGAGCTGCCTAAAAACGCGACGGGCAAGGTGTTAAAGCGCGTTTTAAAAGAGCAGATAAAGGATGAAATTTAGTGCGGTTTTTGATAGAGTTTATCGGCGGCGAGCAAAATTCTAAAATTTCCTCGCTCATAAAATGCAGCCAAAACGAGGCGAAAATTTTACGCCATCTAAGCAAAGGCTACGTCGAAGGCACTCCGCAAAGTAGCGTCTACGACGTACTTTGCGCGGTTTTTGGCAGCGAGGAGTATAAATTTCTAGCAGGACTTGCAGACGTAAAAAATCTACTGGAAAGCGGCTGGATCGTGCAAGGCTTTTCTATATTTAAAAACCAGGGCGCAGACGGCGCAGGCTCAAATTTACTAGGCCTACTTCACAGCGAGATCTCGCTATCGCCGCTTTTTCTTAAAATTTTAGAAGAGGGCGAGTTTGGGCTCATGCTGCCAGCAGTCGCGCCCTACGCCGATCACCTCGACTACCTAAAAGATCAGTTTTTGCGCGTGGAGCTTTACGGCAAGCTCTCGTTTTTTAGCAAAAACGTATCAAGCGACGCCAAAAGCCGCCTCGAAAAAGACGTAAAAGAGCTAGAAACCATCATCGAAAAACGGTTAAATTTAAGCAAAATTTCGATTTCCGTCGAGCAAATTTTCAAAGATAACGCGCTAAACGATAAAGAGCAGCTGATTTTCCTCGCGCTTTTAAAGGAAGAGTATGTCGGCGAAACGGACGCCAACCGCGATCTAAACGCGCTTGTGGGGATTTTAAGCGCGGACGAATTTGAACGAATAAAAAACCGCGCCCTACTGGATGAAGGCTCAAAACTAATCGAAAACGGCCTCATCGACTACGACGAGTCGCTAAACGCTTACGGCGGCTTTAGCAGGACGTTTTACATAACCGACGAAATTTTACAAAGCGTAATGCACCCCAAAACCGAGAGCAAAAGTAAAAAACTAGCGCTAGAAACTCTCGTAAAAGAGCAGGAAATCTTTGAGCTCATCGAGCCATCGACCGACATAAACGACGTCGTGCTGGACGTCAAGGTAAAGGAGCTCCTGGACGCGATCCTAAAGCAAGTAGATCGCCGCGTGCTGGCGCGTCTATCTAGCTGGGGGATCAAGTCGCGCAAAAACATAGACGCCAAAATCATCTTTTACGGACCGCCGGGTACGGGCAAAACCATGAGCGCGCTAAGCCTCGCAAAGAGCCTAAAAAAGCAGGTTCTTAGCTTTGATTGTTCTAAAATTTTGAGCAAATACGTCGGCGAAAGCGAGCAAAACGTACGTAAAATTTTCGACACCTACAAAGAAATCTGCGCCAAAAGCAAGAGCGAGCCAGTGCTACTGCTAAACGAGGCCGATCAGTTTCTAAGCACGCGCGTCGAGGGCGGAAGCGGCGCGGATAAAATGCACAATCAAATGCAAAATATATTTTTGGAGCAAATCGAGCGATTTGAGGGCGTACTCATCGCCACGACGAACTTCTTGCAAAGCCTAGATATCGCGTTTTCTCGCAGATTTGATTATAAGATCGAGTTTAAAAAGCCCGACCTCGCCGCTCGTCTTGCGATCTGGCGCAAAGTGCTGCCCGAAAATGCGAGCTTTGAGGAGAATTTTGACGTCAAACAGCTGGCTAAATTTGAGCTAAGCGGCGCGCAAATCATGCTGGCGCTTAAAAATACCGCACTAAAAGTCGCCGTGCGCGAGGATGGGATATTTACGATGAGCGATTTTGAAAGCGAGATCAAACGCGAGATGAGCTCAAATTTCGGCGAGGATAAGAAAGTCGGATTTGACGGGTAAATTTGCCTGAGTTTATCTGGCCAATATTTTTATAAATGATCAAATTATAACCACAAGGATACTTTATGGATAATGGCGCAAATTGGGTTACGGCAGGAGCTACGGTATTCTTAGTTATCGTAACAATTATTTATGTTTACTTCTCATACAAACTCACACAAGAAACTATTAGGCTTAGAAAAGTTGAAACATCACCTTTTATCTCAATTATTTTTGACATCTCTTTTGACTCAACTAGTTGCTCTAAGATAACCATAAAAAACATAGGAAAGGCACCCGCATATGATGTATCTTTTCAAATAGAAGAACAATATCTACAATTTTTTAACGGTTACAATTTTAAAAATATCATAGAGTACTTTGCCCCTCAACAAGAATTTTCCATTTTAGCAAGCGGTTTTTCAGACTTTAAAAGGCTTATCGTCGGCCACTCTTACGAATTCGCGGAGCAACGCAGAGCTCGCTACGGCGGCGATGGCCGCTTTTAAGCCCTTAAACGAGTTAGCTAGCCCTTGCGCCGCGTTCTCAGCCTTTTTCACTTCGTTACTTACGCTGTTTAAATCGTTTTTTAGCTTGTCCGCGCCCTCAAATTTAGCGCTAATGATCAAGCTCGCGATTTCAGTCATAATTCGCCCCTTGGCAAATTGTATATGAAATTTTAGGGGCAGTTGGTTGGGGTGTTTGGGATTAAGTATTATGCAAAGAGACGAGTTTTCGTCTCTTTGCTCTTGGTTACGCTATTTGTAGTCTTTTACTTTCAAGCGCTATATAAAAGTCTGTAGTTTCTTGACTTGCGTTTGCGAAGTCGAGAGTTTTTACAGACCAACTCTCCAAATGCTTACTTAAGGCATAATTTATAGCTTTTTCAAAAGCTAACATTACTTTTTGTTCCTGCTCTTTGTTCATCATATCTCCTTTGTTTTAGGATTGCAATCTTTTTTTCTCAAAATAAGCCATTTTGCTTCAAAAAGTATTACCACGCCTATATCATCTAAGTCTTTATTTAATCCTTCAGAGTTTGCTATATTCTCAAACAAATTCTTTGTTATTTCGTTTCTAGCAAATATTTTTATCTCTTTTATATCTTCATGGTCTTTACTTAAAAGAAGCTTTAAAGATTCCATAAAAACACTTTTTAAGGCATTTGCTATTTCATCATGATCTCCGCCATTCAAAGTGCATTTTGGCGTTATCGTCATATCAAATATTTTTAACCACCCAACATCCGAACGCGGAAGAGCGCGAATAACATCAAGTAAGGCAATATATTCTTTGTCGTCTTCATCAGATAGGATGTAGGCAAAGAATTCCTTTTTATCAATATCATTGATAAGCCTTCTGATTTTATTTTCAATATCCTGAGCAAACACAGAACCTTCATCGCCCTGATTCCCGCAAACTGCCAGCCAGCTTCTAAGTAGTTTCTCTAATTCTTCCTTGGTTGCACTTTTTAGCATATTATAATACTCCATATTTTGAAATCTAAAAAGAAATTTATTATATTTCGTCTTGCTTGAGGCTTAAAATTTGTGTTTTGTATTTAAAGAACTTAAATTATTATTAGATATCTTTTTATACTCAAAGTTTGTAATTTTACAAAAAGTAACCTGAATGTTAAATTAAATTATATTAAGGCGTTGCCCTGTTTAGTAAACGAGCAATATCAAAAAGACTACTTTGCGAATTTCGCTTTGATAGATGAAAAAGATTTTGGGTTAAACTCGCCTTGATAGGGCGCGTAGGCTAGCTTGTCGGTATTGCTTCGCTCGCCGCAATAAACTACGCTTAGTTTTTGTAGCGTGATTATCTCCCACGGGCTAAATTTCGCGCCCGTCAGATCGCAGTAGGCTTTTATTTCTTGATAATCTAACGGCACCGCGCCGTAACCGCCGCTTCTTGCGAAATTTAGCTCCGACAAAGCGTTTATCAGGTGTTCGCCCCAGCCTTAGGGGCGGGTAAACTTGCTCACACTTCGCGCCGCGGCACTCTTCGGCGTCGTCGGGCGTTGTACTTTGTACTATATACGCTAGCGCAGCAAATACTGGGGTATGACTCGCTTATGATGACGGATTTATTACGCATTATTTACAAGGCGAGAGCGATAGATCGGAGCTTGAAAAAGCGCTGTTTCAAAAAAGGGTTTTGGCACACTTTTTGACACACTCCAAAATTCAACCTCTCAAAAGCCCTAAAATACGGAGCTGCAAGGAGGTTAATACTTAATTTTCAATTAAGTATTTTAGAAATGAATACCGAAAACAAACAAATACAATTTGTTTTTAGCAATGGCAAAATTTTAAAAGTAGAAAGAGGGCTTTTTCTAGAAATTTTTAGCAAAATAGAAAAAATACATATTTACAAAGGTGATTTAATTAACTTTTCGAGCGGTAAAAATTTTGCGACCGAAGAACTATTTTTTATACTAACCAACATACTCAACAAACAAGAATAAAGCAACTAGGCTAGTTATTTTACCTTCCAAACCCCTCGCCCGCTTTTAAAATTTCATCCCTTAGTTTCTCGTGTCCGGCCGATAGAGCAGCGATCTTGGTTAGTTTTTCGTTCTTTATCTGCGCAAATTCGCTCTTTAATGCCGACAAAATTTTATTTAAAAACGACGCATTACCAAGCATCTCGTTTTCAAATTCGTACAAATTTAGCGACGTTAAAACACGGTCTTGCACCTCGTCAAAGCTCGGGATAAAGAGCGCAAAGCCGTTTTGCTCGTGCGCGCGCATAGAGCCTGCGATCTTTTCTTTTAGAAAATACACGGCGATCTTAACGGCATTTTCGTAGTTTGCGGCGACTTTGAGGTTTAACTTTTCAAAAAATAGCGCCGTCTTTTGCAGCCCTTTAAATTTCGCCGTCTCATAGTCTCGCAAAAACGTCCTATAAACCTGCCCCGCATACGTCCTAACGTCGGCAAACACGGTATCGGAATGCGTTTCGTCCTCTTTTTGCGCGTTTTCGAATTCTGATTTATAAATCATAAACTCGCGCTCCAGCCGAGCGTAAATTTCATCCAGAGCCGCACCGATTTCCTCTTGTAGCACACTTAAACCGCGTTTATAAGTCCTAAAAAATTTGGCGAATTTCACGTCGTTGTAGATGAGTTTTGAAAACACCTCGTCGCTGTCAAAATCCACCGCCTCATACGAGCTAGCTTCAAAATACTCACCCTTTAGCAGCGTTTTACGCGGCGCGTATTTATACTTTTTCACGCTTTTTAGACTGGCTAGGATCTCGTCTGCAACGAGCTTTGCGACGTGTTTTAGCTCGTTAAAGGCTAGCTCAATTTTCGGTTTAAAATTTTCTTGCACGGCTTTTAAATTTGACTCTAGTTCGGCGTCAAATTTAGCGATTATCTCGCCGGCTTTTTCGTAAATTTTAGCGATTCTTTCGTGCTGTTCAGCGTTTACGGCAACCAGTCTAGCGCACTTTTCGCGTACGAATTTTTCCTTTATCTCTTCGCCGCCAAAAAGCTCGCGGATAGCTCTTAGCACAGCGCTAAAATTTGACTCCGCCAAAAGCGCCGCATCGCCCGCAGCTTGAGCTTTTACGGCTTGCTTGGCAGAAACCGCAATGATGCGCTCGAAAAATCGCCCGTACGTCGTTTGTGCGTGATTTTTTAGCCGCTCAAGCTCGTCCTTGCTTAGCTTATCTTTTTGATTTAGCAAGCAGATCGCCGTTTTGCCCCCACCAGCCAAAAACTCCTCGATCTGTGCGGCTTCGCTGGCGCGCGCGGCGTTGTCGGCCAGGCTTAGCCACATGACGCCCGCGACGTCTTTTAGCACTTCGTGCGTGACGGCGGTGTCGGCCTTTGAGAGCGAGTTTAGCCCCGGCGTATCTACGAAATTTACCAGCTTTAATATCCCCGAGGGTGCGTAAACACAAAGCCTGCTCACCTCATCGCCAAACACGCGCTGATCGACGAACCGCCCAATCTCCTCGACGCCCAGATACAGCTCTCTGCCGTTTTCGTAAAGCACGCTAAGTCCGGGTGCGGCGCCGTATCTGATAAAGGTAGGCTTTGAAGTCACGGGAGTTAGGCCAGACGGTAAAATCTCACTACCCAAAAGTGCGTTTAAAAACGTAGATTTGCCGCTAGAAAACTGCCCGACTATAGCGACCGTAAGCGGGCCGGATAAAAACAGATCGAGTTTGTTTAGTTCCTCTTTTAGCTCGGCGCTTGGGTGAAATTTGGGCTCGGTTAGCTCGTTTTGCAGCCGCCTAAATCGCCCGTGAAAATCGTCCGAAAATATCTTAAAATACCGCGTTTTATACGCATTTATAAACTCCTCAAACACTTTGCAGCTCCAAATTTATAGCATTTATCACCTCGCTTTGCGAGTTTAGTCGCTCTAGCTCCTGCAAGTCCCGCCCGCTAGTTTTTGCTAGCTCGGTAAGCTCGATTTTTAGGGCTTCTTCGCTGATTGCTAGTGCCTTTTCTTGCTCTCTTAGCGCGGCTTCGATCTGCTTTTTAAACTCGCTTTTTTCAAATTCGCTAAGTTCGAAAACGAAGTTTTTAATCCGCTGGGCGCCCAAAAACTCCTCCGCGGCCACTTTAGCGGCCTCGGATACGCCTTGCGTGCCCGATTTTGCCGCGCTAGCCACCGCATCCGCGACCTGGGTGCACTCTAAATTTATCCCTTTTGAGTTCAGATAGTCGTTTATGCTAAAGACCTCGACCGCCGCCGTTTTGCCCTCAAATTCGCCGAATTTTAACGCGATATTTTGCTCGCACGCGGCGATTTGCCGCACTATTTCGTTGCGGTTTTGACGCATCAGGACGATGATGCCGTCTTTGATCGTAGTTTGCGCGATGCGCGAGAGGCGTTGCGGATCGATCTTTTGTTTTTTAGAGGCCGCGTAGTTTACGTCATCCGCGACGCGCTGCTTTAGCGTTTGCGCAAGGGATTTTAGCCCAAGCTCGTAGCTAGCTGCAGTCTTGGCCGTATCTAGGCGCTCCAGCTCATCTTTTACCGCGCCCCTCACGTCCTCTAGTCGGCTAGCTAGCGCGGCTTTTTGCTCGTTTAGCTCGGCGAGCCTTTGCGACAAGCTCAAATTTGAGCCCGTTAGCTTTAAGATCTCGCTTTGCGTATCCGCTGAAAACTGCACGCAGACGCGCCCTAGCTCCTTTTTATATGCTTCGATGCCAAGGCGAGATTTTTGGCTATTAGGTCCAAAAAGCGTCTCGTAAAGATACTCCTTAAACTCCTCTACGCCGCTGTTTTGTCCGCCCTCAAAGTAGCTTTTAGCACTCACGGCGAAAAACTCAGCCCCGACGCCGAGCTCCCGCGTGCGCTCTTCGACGCTCTTTTTAGCGTAGGCGGCGACCTCGTTTAGCTCGCCCACCTTTAGCACGTCGGCGTGAGTTAGCAACACGGCGAGCCTCACGGCATGGGAGTTTTGCAAGCTTGCGACGATGAAGTCCAGATCCTTTTGCGTGGCGCTTTGCGAGACGTTCATCAGGTGCACCATCAGGTCACACTCCCGCATAAATCGCCGCACCAGCTCCTCGCGCGTAGCCACCGCGTCGTCGATGCCCGGCGTGTCGATGATGCGCACGTTATCCTTTAAAAGTTCCAAATTTTCGTAAAGCTCGACGCTTTTTACGAATTTGGCGTATTTGGAGTCCGCCGAGGTGTAGAGCTTGATCTCGCCAGTTTTTACGGTTTTGCTAACGGGCTGATTGAAGCAAATTTGATCCGCACTAGAGCTTTTAAATGTGGCTTTTGATTCGCCGCCCTCCGCGTTAAATTTGACGTTTAAATCTTGCGCCGTTTCGCTCTCAAATTTGACGCCCGCACCGCCGTAAATTTGGGCTATTTCATCATCTTTATCTTGCGCTATTCCAAGCTCTTTTAGCTCTGCTTCGCTCCAGAAATTTACTTTTGCAAAAGGCTCGGGCGCATACTTTAGCACGGTTAAATTTACCGTCTCGGGCACGTTTGAAGCGCCTAGGATTTTCTTGCCCAGCAGCGCGTTTAGCAGGGTTGATTTGCCCGCGTTTATGACGCCCGTAACCGCGACGTTAAACTCGAGCTCATGCGCCTTTTGCCTCGCTTTTGTCGCCGCATTTGCGACGTTAGCGCCCGGGTTTAGCGACAAAATTTGCTCGCAGATATCGTTTAGCGCGTCTATTTTTTGATGAAAGACGTCCGATTTTTTAAAATTTGAGCCCTCTTGCTCGTTTTGTGACGGTAAATCTGCGCTAAGAGAGCGTAAAAACGCCGCAAGCCTGCTAAAGTGCGCGGCGGAGATTATGTTTTCGGTTTGCAGGATTTCTAAGGCGGCAATGAGCTTTGATTTTGAGATTTTAGCGGATTTTAGAGCGTTTATCGCGCCTAGCTGAGCGCACTGGAGGCTGTATATGTCGGCCTTTAACCCAAGCGCATGCAGGATATCCCTAAACTCCTTTAGCGCCATAAATCTATCGAAATTCTCCGCATCCGCCGCGAGTAAAACGGCGAGGCTTCGCTCGTCTGCGAGAATTTGCGTTTTGGGGTCTAAAAATAGCTTAAGAGCGCCCCAAATTTCGCTTAAAAATTTATCCGTATCCACCGCTTCGCCTTTGGTAAAATTTGCGCCCGCAAGGTCGCTTTCGGGGCGAAATTTAGCATAAATTAAATTTAAACAAGCTTGGGCGGCGGGTTATTTTCGCGATAAATTTAAAGCAGTTCGCGGGAGAGATAAATTTGACGGCAAAATCGCGTCAAATTTATTCAAATTTACATAGCGGCTCGCGGCTGAATGATGTTTTGATCAAATTTTTGCTCGGTGTCTTCGCTCATGATGCGAAGCACTTTGCTGCGTTTGATCTTCGCGTCGTTTTTAAATATCGCGCGCACCTTGTCCATGCCGGCATAAAAGTCGCGCATAAGTACGACGCAGATGTATTTGCCGAAAAACGTCGGCTTGATAACGCCGTTTTCTTCGTAGATCGCGTTCACTAGCTTTAGCAAGCTAAGCTCGACAAATAGGTCTTTGTTGATGTTTGCCTCGTTTTGCTCGTTGTAGGCTTTGATATCCACGGCGCCGTCAAAAAGCCTTGTTAAAAATGTATATTTTAGTCTCTCTTTCTTGCTAAATGCGCATTTTGCGATGACCGGGCTTTGCCTACCCTTGATCTTTCTGCCGTAGTCAAGTAGGTTAAATGCGTTTATCACAAGCTCGCCGTCAAGGAAGCTAAATGCGCCGCTACCCACGCCCACATACTCTAAATTTGAGCCCACGTATTCGTCGCGAAGGTCTGCGCTTTTTTCGTTTGAAAACGCCCAAGCGTTGCTTTGCTTATAGCCGCCTTTAGCAAATTCGCTCACTATGATCTCGTAAAATTCGCGCTCGTTATCAACGTTCGAGACGCCCAGCGAGCGAGCGATGTTCTCTCTCGTTAGCTCCGATTTCATAAGCGGATAGAAGGTGATTTGCTGCGGAGAGATTGATTTTGCGACGTTTATGTCGTTTATGAGCTGCTCTTTTGTTTGATTTGGTAGGTTAAAGATAAGATCAAGGCTTATGACTGGGATCTTGCCCAGAGCCTTCTCGAGCTTTCTTTTCGTCTCTTCTGCCGAGCCGAATTTCTCATACCTACCGACTCTTTTTAACGTCTCGTTATCAAAGCTTTGCACGCCTATGCTTAAGCGGTCGATAAGCCCGTCAAAACGGCTTAGGCTCTCCGGCGAGATGTGGTTTGGATCGCTTTCGGCCGAGATATCTTCGACACTAAAGAGCTCTTTTGCAAGTTTTAGCGTCTTTTCAAGCTCGGGTTCGTTGATAAGCGTCGTGCCGCCGCCGACATAAAGCGAGCTAAAGTCAAAGCCGGCCTCTTTTACCTGCCTCATCTCCTCGCGTAAATTTTCAAAGTAAATTTTCGCAAGCTCCTGCTCATAGTGGTACTTGTGAAACGAGCAATACGGGCAAAAAGTGTGGCAAAACGGCACGTGCGCGTAGAGCATGTACTTTTTGTCTTTTTTTGGAGTTTTAGTGTAAGTTGTGGTCAAAATGTCTATGTTAAATTCGTTGTATAGTGATTTTTGAATAGAATTATGAGCGTAATTTACTGCAAATTTTTCTATAATATTCTTAAATCCCACAATTAATTCCTATTTTTAATTTTTATCGCGTATTTTACTTAGGTTTTGCTTAAAATAAAATTTTAAGGTCCTAGTCTAACCTATTTAAATAAATTTTACGTAAATTTTGCCAGAGAAATTTACGGGTGAGCTTATATATCTTTTTGTTGTATTTCGTTAAATTTTATCCATAAGCTTGAATATTTTACTCCTTAGCCCTTGAGATGATCTTGCTCGAGTCAAGCTCAAATTTCACTCCGTCTTTTGCCTGCAGATAGTAAAATTTACCGATATTGCAAAGCGACTTAATGCCATAAATTTTAACCGTCTTTTCATCTATCTCACAAGGTCTTTGATCTTTGCCTTTCGCCTTGCAAAGAGACTTTGGTAGGGCATTTAGCGCGCTTTTATCAACTAGTAGAAATTTATAATCCACATCGCCTATATTAAATATTTTGGCTGAGTATTTGATAAACAAAAGCGAGTTTGAAACTATCATAAGAGTGAGTGCAGCGTAAAATACAAACGAAAAGTCCTTGGTTTCTTTGATGCTTGAAACGCCTAGCATAAACGAGAGCATGAATGAGCAAAATAGCATCCAAAGCGCCAAAAATTCGCTATTTTTTGAGATAACAACCGAAATGATAAAGAGTAAAATCATGAGAAACGACAAAAGATAGATGATAAAATTTGGTCTATCTTTAAAGAAAACTGCCAAATTTACTCCGGCGTAGGAGAGTAACAATAGCGATAAAATAGCGCCCCAGCCGTAGTTCAGCTTGAAGGCTGCAAGGGCTAAAACGGCAAATGAGACGAGCGTTAAAACGTAGATGAAATTTGAGTTATAAAAAAATAGAAATTTTGGCTTTTTAAATTTGTACTTTTTATCGTCTTTTTGGTATAAAAATGAGATAAAAACCAGGACTAATATCTCAAAAAAGGTGACAAATGCGGTAGCGCAAAAGAGCAAAATGCCCGTAAATATCATCTCTGAACTATCTAAGCTCGGGAAATATCCGATCTCGGAGCCAAAATACAAAAAGTAGCAAAGCACACTAATAATCGGCACGATGAAATTTGAATGCCTAAAGAAAAAAGCAACGCACTCTTTTATGAAATTTGCCTTTAAATTTGCCGAGTGCTCACTCAAACGACTCTCGAAAAATGAGTTTAAAAGTAGCTCGTTTTTGACCTTTTCAAGCTCGTCTGACTCCTTTGATAGCGCTCTTTTGTAAAATTCATAGTTTTGCTCGCTAAAGTCTTTTTTGATCTCGTCTTTTATGTCTAAGACAATAAGAACGATCTGCTCTTTTATCTCGGCGAGCCTTTTTGAAATTTCAGCAAAATTTGTTCTATTTAGCCTATCAAAAAGATCGCTCTCTTCATTTAAAAGATCGATCAAACGCGCTTGTTTGCTATTTCTTATCTCGCAACATGAAAAATTCGCCTTTAAGAAATTTACAAATTTTTTAGCGTTTTTAATGCTCTCGTCTTTTTGGCTTAAAATATCTTGGTAGCTCAAATTTTACCTATCTTATTTAAAATTTATAAATTTAGTTATCTAAGCACTTTTGCGATTTCGCTCCAGCCCAAATGCTTGGCAAAATCAGCCGCGGTTTTGCCGCTTTTCGTGCGTACGTTTTTGTCTGTGCCGTTTGCCAGCAGTACGTTTACGAGCGCTAGATTGCCCGCGAGCGCCTCGTGGTGTAGCTGCGTAAATCCGAGCTCATCGGCGTCCGTGAGGATACTTGGATTCTCTTTGACGTATTGCTCAAATTTCTCGCGTACATTTTTACACATCGGGTGCTCGATCAAATTTTCCGGGTGTTCTTTTTGCTCGTAAACGACTAAAATATCGTTAAAATCACCAAAATCAAGCCCCCACGCTTTATCGTGCTCTTTTAGCTCGGCCTTTTGCATGCGCGAGCGCATCGCCTGCACGCTAAAGCCGCCGTACGCGCGTCCGCCTACTGCAAACATCCAGTCGCTCATCTCGTCTATCTTTGCGTTCACGCGGTCGCCGTTTTTTACGTTTTGTACGGCGTCGGGTTCGTTTACGAGCGTGCCCGAGATGGTCTCGCCGTCAAAATCCACGTCGTTTATCCACATGTGTTCACCGACTTCTTCGCCGTTCACGACGTCTAAAAAGCAAATTTTAACCATCGCAAAATCAAGCCCTGGTACGACTCTGTGGCGCTCCCAGTAAAGCTCGCGCCAAAAATACCTAAAACTCTCGCGCGCCTGCTCGAATGCGCGCTGCATGTAGTCCTCTTCGTTACTTGCGAAATAAATCGGCATTTGCTCGCCAAGATCGACTTGTTTGCCGAAAATTTTCTTAAAAAAGCCCATTTTTATCCTTCTTTATTTTTAGATTGAGAGTTAAAATTTCGATACGTTAAATTTGCGGTTAAACTTAAAGAACGTCAAATTTTAAATACAAAAGTCAAGCGATGATTTCGCGAGATGAATTTAAATGTTGCGACGAAAAATTGAGCGTGTGCTAGGCATGTAGCCTGCGGAGCAAAATTTTTCTAGCTCATTTAAAGACGCTCGCGGAAATGATCGTTATTTTAAGTTTTTAAAACTAATCGGTAACTCCAAATTAAGCCCCTTCACGAGCCTTATGCATTCTTGCAGATCATCGATACTTTTGCCGCTTACTCGCACCTCTTCGCCGCGGATTGCCGCAGTTACTTTTAGCTTTGCGTCCTTGATCGCTTTGGTGATTTTTTTCGCGTTTTCGCTATCTAGGGTGTCGTTTAGCTTTAGCGTCGCCTTTAAATTTGCGCCGCTAGCGCTCTCGCGTTTGCTTTCAGTCACGGCTACCGGCGGGATGTTTCGCTTGATGAGCTTTGAGATCACGATGTCTTTTAGCGCGTCGATTTTGTTGTCGCTAGAGCTAAGAAGCGTGATGATTTTTTCCTTTTCGTTTAGCTCCACCTCGGCCGCAAGCCCCTTAAAATCATATCTCGCCGCGATCTCTTTTTTTGCCGTCTCCAGCGCGTTTTTGACCTCCATCATATCGACCGCCGCGCTTATATCAAAACTATGCTCAGTTGCCATTTTTATCCTTTCAAAAATTCTTTTATATTTTCTACGATCATCGTTACGAGCCGCTCTCTAGCCTCAAAACTCGCCCAAGCCACGTGCGGAGTGAGTATCAAATTTTCCTTGTTTTTGATACGAAGCAGCGGATGATCCGAGCGCATAGGCTCGGTCTCTAGCACATCCGAGGCAAAGCGCAAATTTCGCCCATCTATCGCGCGGGCTACGGCGCTCTCATCCACGATACCGCCGCGTCCGAAGTTCATCAAAATCGCGCCCTCTTTCATCAAATTTAACTCCTGCTCTCCGATCAAATTTCGCGTTTTTTCGTTTAGCGGAGCATGGATGCTCACGATGTCGCAGCCGCTTAAAAGCTCGTCTAAATTTAGCCTTTTAAACTCCGCGTTTGCGTTTGCGCCGCTGGTTGAGTAGTAGCTCACGCTCGCACCAAATGCCGCCGCGATGCGCGCCACGCCTCTGCCGATCTCGCCAAGCCCGATGATGCCAAAGCTCTTGCCCGCTATCTCGCCGATACTGCGGTCTAGATTCGTAAAAATTTCACTCTTCGCCCACTCGCCGCTTTGCGCGTAGTTATCGTAAAATTTGATGCGATTCGTCAGCGCAAAAAGGCAAGCAAACGTATGCTGCACGACGCTAGCCGTCGAGTAGCCTGCGACGTTTTTTACCGCGATGCCTTTTGTCGCGGCGTATGCGAGATCGACGTTGTTCATACCCGTCGCGCTTATGCAGATTAGCTTTAAATTTGACGCGTCCATCGTCTCTTTGTCGATGACGACTTTGTTCGTGATGACGACGTCCGCACCCTTTAGCCGTTCTATGCGCTCGTCCGCGGCGGTCGTCTCAAAGCTAACAAACTCGCCAAACTGCCCAAAAACGTCCAAATTTACGTCGCTTCCAAGCGTCGCGGCATCGAGGCAGACTATTTTCATTTTGCGTCCTTATTTGATAAAATGCCCCACGAATTTGGAGTAGTTATCTAAAATTTCGCCGCCTCTGCGATATCCTAGCGCGCACGCCTCGTAGGCGAAAAATACGCCGGCTTGATAGCTGTTATTGGCGGCGTCTTTGTTAAATTCGTAAAATTCCTGATAGATCGCGCGGTTTTGACCGTAGTCGCCGCCGTTTTGCAAGCTAATGCTACCGTCGGCCTCGATCACGCTCACGTTTGCGCCTTCTCGTCCGAAAACCGGCTTTTTCACGCATTTTTTACCAGCGATCGGCTTGTCGCTAGCTTGGAGCAAAAGCGGGTGATTCGGGTATAAATCCCATAAAATTTTTAAAATGCCTTTGCTTTGGAAAAGTAGCGTATATGCGGGATTTAGGATGATGGCTTTTTGGTTTTGGACGATGTTTTTTAGGATGATGGCTAGCTCGCCTTCCTCTACGGCGATGTCCTCCCACGGCACGAGCTTAAACCAGTACTCGTAGTTTTCGCCGTCAAAAAACACGCCCTCCTCGTCGTTAAATACGACCTCGTGGACGTAAGCAAACGCCGTGTGAAAGCCCGCCTCCTCGGCGATATACTGCAGTAGCTTCACGGTCTGCTCGTCCTCGCTGCTGCCGGCCACAGAGCTAAATAAAATTTTCCAGCCCTCGTAGTGCTCGTTAAAGCTCTCGGTCTCCTCATCTAGCGTCACGAGGCGTCTAAAATTTTGCTTTAGCGCGTCATAAAGGTCGTTAAACTGCGCGCTCTCGTCCATGCGGTTAAACTTAAGCGCCGCCCACTGGATGATCGCCGTCTCAAACACGGCCGTCGGGGTGTCGGCGTTAAATTCGATGAGTTTTATCGGTTTACCGTCTAGTCCGCCGGCCAGGTCAAATCTACCGTAGAGATGCCAGTGCACGTCGTTTTCCCAGCTTTCACGCACGAGATCTACGAGATTAAACGGGATGCCGACCTCGTGGTAGAGGTTGTTGTCGATGACGTGCTGGGCGGCTGCGACGAACATATCGTATAGCTCGTTTGCGGCGTTGTAGTAGGCCTCGGCCTGTGCCTCGCTAACCTCGACTAGCTCGTCTGCTACGTAGTCGCTGCCGTCCGGATCCGTGTGCCACGTAAAGCCTATCTCGCCTAAAAATTCGCTATTTAGCGGTTCGATTTTTTTTAAATTTATCATTTTATCCTCCGAAACTTGAGCTTGAACTTGAGCTTGAACCGCCGAAAAATCCGCTTTTTCCGCCGCTTGGTTTACTTGCCGAGCTAGCGGCTTTGGCTTTGTTAAAGCTATCTACGCTCCTTGAATACGCGCTTGGGTTTTTATACGCGCTTTGGCGCTGCGCCTGATAGCCGGGATTGTTAAAGAGTTTGTTGCCTATCCAGCTGCCGATGATCGCGCCCGCAGCCGAGGCTAGAAGCGTCTCGCCAAGGCTCATACCGCCGCTGCTTAGCTGCGCATTTTGAGCGTTTGAGCCGGTTAGATTCGACGTTCCGGCGTCGATTTTGGCGTTTTCTTCGGCGATTAGCTTGTCCATCTCCTCTTTGCTTAGTACGCGCTCGGTGCCGTTGATGTCCTTTAGTACGACGCGCGTTTCGCTGCTTGGATACTCCTCTAGGACTTTATATTTACCGGGCGCGGTTTCTTCGATGATGACGAAAGCTCCCGTTTTTTGCGCCGCTTCGTTTAGCGCGCTACTTTCGCCGCCGTTATCGTTGCTGCCGCAGCCTGCCAATCCCGCTATCACGACCGCGCCAAATCCGCCCACAGCAGCGTAACTAGCTACTTTTTTTATGCCTTTAAAAACTCTCATTTTTTATCTAGCTCCTTTGAAATTTTCTTGCTTTTGACCATTATCACGCCTTTTTTAAATTTGATAAATTTTGATTTTCCGATGTTTTTTATGATTTTATTTTGCGTTTTTTTGAGGCTCTTACCGCTTAAATTTTGCGATTTTAAAAACTCGGCTAGGCTCGTCCATTTGCCCTCATTCTCAGGCTTACTCTCGACGAATTCGACGTCGATGGGCGCTACGTATTCGCCGTTTTGACGCGCTAGCAACGGACGCTCCAGCATACTTAAAAATCCTCTTAGCTTCTCGTCTCTTTCGCGGTAAATTTGAGCTATTTCGGTTTTATTGTTTAGCAAAATTTGCTCTTTTTCGCGAAAAAGCCTCTCTTTATCGGCTTGCAAATTTTGATTTTGTTCTTTTAGTTCACCAATTTGCGAGAGTAGAAATTCATTGACGTCAAATTCGCCCGCTTTCGCAGCTTTTTTTGACTCCGAGCTTTTAGCGGATTTTGAAGTTTTGGGCGCTGATTTGGGTGAGGTTTGGGGCTCGTAGCCGTCCAAAACCACGTATTTTACGCCGTCTTTTTCAAAGGTCTTTAGCGTTCCGCGACGAATGCGGTTGTAGACGGCTTCCTTGGTTACGCCTAAGATTTCCGCGGCCTCGCTCACGGGCACTTTGGACATATTTTTCCTTTGATTGTTAAATTTGGCGTAGATTATGGCAAATTTTGGCTTTGATGCGAGTTAAACGGGAGTTTGAAAAAAGAAAAGGCCGCCGAAGCGACCCTTTTGGTTAGAGCTTTGACTCGTAGCGTCTAAGCATATATAGACGTTTAAGCATTTTCTTGCGAGCCGCGATTTTTTGTTTTTTGCGGATCTCGGTCATAGGCTCGAAAAAGCGTCTTGCGCGAACTTCAGTCACGACAAGGTTCCTGTCGGTTTGCTTTTTGAACTTTCTGTAAGCTTCGTCAAAAGACTCGTTAGGATGTACCTTAATACCAGGCAACGTCCTCACCACCTTTCAATTAAAATAGATGGCGATTATAGCAGAAATTTAGTAAATTTGAGAATTTATAAAAAATTAATTGCATTAAAACTATAATCTATCAAAAATTATCACTACTTTGTAATCAGGACGAATTATGACAAAAGAAGAGTATAAAAATTATTTCAAATTTGCTAGCAAACGCTATATCGCCTACATCCTGATCACCTGTACCGCGCTCATTTTGCCTTTTATAACCATCGGCGGAAATCAATTTTTCCTATTAAGTTTTGAGCGCAGCGAGCTGCATCTGTTTTTTGCCAAATTTAACGTCCAAGAGCTATTTTTGATGCCTTTCGTGCTCATCATTTTTTTTATTTTTATATTTTTTATGACAAATTTGGGCGGCCGTGTCTGGTGCGGCTGGAGCTGCCCGCAGACGATATTTCGCGCGATTTACCGCGACCTCATACAAACTAAAATTTTAAAAATCCGCAGGAGCGTTTTAAATAAACAAACGCAGGCTGAGGGCGGTACCAAAAATGCGCTAGGGGTCGCGATATGGAGCGTTTTAGCCTTTGTTGCGGCGGCGAATTTTCTCTGGTTTTTCGTCCCGCCGCAGGACTTTTTCGCTCAAATTTCAGACCCGGCCGAACATAAAATTTTACTCGGAGCGTGGCTTGTTATCGCTGCATTTTTGATATTTGACGTAGCGTTTTTGGGCGAAAATTTTTGCGTTTACGTCTGCCCGTACGCCAGAGTGCAGTCCGTGATGATCGATGCCGATAGCATGCAGGTGATCTACGACGAGACGCGCGGCGGTAAAATTTTTCAGGGACAAACCAAACTCTGGAAAAAACCGCCGGGGCCGCAAAACGAGTGTACGGGCTGCGAAGCCTGCGTGAAAATTTGCCCGACGCACATCGACATCAGAAAAGGCATGCAGCTAGAGTGCATAAACTGCCTAGAGTGCGTAGATGCCTGCACGAAAACGATGTCGGGGCTAAATTTGCCTAGTCTAATTAGCTGGACGAGCTCAAATTCGCTAAAAACCAAGCAAAAAGTGCGGTATTTGCGCTTTAAAACCGTCGGCTACTGTGCCGCCATCGCTATCGCCGCAACCGCGCTAACCCTAATGAGCGCAAAAAAAGAGAGCATGCTGCTAAATATCAACCGCACGAGCGAGCTATATAAGGTAAATAAAAGCGGCGAGATCGAAAACGCTTACATATTTTTGTTTGAAAATACCGACGCGCACGCGCATGAGTTTTACTTTGACGTTAGCGCGGAGGAAGCTAAAGCTCCGATAAAAATCGAGCGTCCAAAGGCTCAAATTTTGCTAAAAGCGGGCGAAAAAAAGAAAATCGTAGTCGTGCTAAGCGCGCCTAAAGCGGCATTTGCCGGCACAAACGAGCAAACGACAAAGATAGAAATCACGGCCTACGCAATGGACAATAAAGAAAAGATAAATGTTAAGAGACGGACGATTTTCGCCCATCCAAGCGAGTAAAAAATTATTTTTTTATAGTATAATCATACTTTAAGATTTTTTTGAAATTTGGGGGCTATAAAAATGGATACGAAACCGACGAAACGAAGCGCCGTGAGAAAAGAAAAATTTATCCAAGCCGGGCTTGAAATTTTCCTCGAAAACGGCTACGAAAACACGAGTTTAACGGATATCATCAAAAAAAGCGGCGGGTCGCTGGCGAGCATCTACAAATTTTTTGAAAATAAAGAAGGGCTCTTTCGCGCCATCGTAGAGCGCGGATTTGACGACTTTAGAATGCAGATAGACGAAAAAATCGATCTAAATTTATCGCATAAACTGGATGATTTTTTAACCAAATTTGCGATGATATTTTTCGACATCATCTGTGAAAAGAAAACCACGCTAATCTCAAGAGTGATGATGAGCGAGGGCGCGAAAAACGACGGCCTTTTAGGTAAAGAGTTTTTGGATCAAATTTTAAGCAAAATCGATAAAATTTTAATCGATTTTTTCGAGCGTGAAGATATAAAAGTTCAGCTAAATCCATGTATCTCTCCTTACGTCGCAGCCAAGGCGTTTGCCGCAGTCGTTAGAGAGCCTTATCATTATAATGCTATTTTGCTAAACGAGGACATAACGCTAAGCGCAGAAGAGCGCGAAGAGCACGTAAAAACGCGCATAGATATGTTTTTGCACGGCGTAAAAAAACGCTAAATTCGCCCCTCAAAAATTTGACTTTTCATTTAAATAAGAGTAAAATAGCCGATTTTATTTATAACAAATATTACAAGTTAAATTTCGTATAAAATCTAAAAAATAAAGGCAAATTTATGAGAAATTTTAAAACCCTTTCAGTTTTGTTATTGGCGTCGCTGCTTTTTACGGCATGCTTTGATAGTAACGATAAAAAAAGCGCGGCCGGGCAACAACGGCAAATGCCGCCGTCAAAAGTCGATGTATTCGTAGCTAAAAAATCAGACGTGCCGATCAGCTTTGACTACACCGCAACCCTAACGAGCCAGCAAGACGTAATCATATATCCAAAAGTAAGCGGCACGATAACCAAGCAATTTTTTAAACCCGGCGACAACGTAAAAGCCGGCGACAAGCTATTTTTGATAGATCCGGAAAAATACCAAGCCAGCTACGACGCGCTTGAGGCCGCTATCGGCGTAGCAAACGCAAATTTAAAAAACGCTCAGACCGAATTTAACAGAATTTCAAATTTATATAAGAAAAACGCCGTTTCGCAAAAAGAGTACGACGCGGCCGTTTCGGCGCTTGAAATCGCAAACGCAAATTTACTAAGCTCCAAAGCCAGCGCTAAAAGCGCGAAAATAGATCTAGGTTACACGAGCATAACCGCGCCTTTTGACGGCGTTTTGGGCGATAATCTAGTAGACGTGGGCTCGCTAGTCGTAGCAAACATGACTCAGCTAGTACGCCTAACCAAAATCAACCCGATCGAGGCGCACTTCCACATCTCCGACGTAGATAATCTAAACCGCGTCAAAATGCAAGAAAGCGGCCTCTGGGCGCAAGCAAACTCGGACGCCGTACTAAAAGTAGGCCCGGGCGAATTTGACGGTAAAGTAAATTTTATCGATAACGTCGTAAATACAAACATGGGCAGCGTTTTAGCCAAGGCTGAATTTAACAACGACGAGGGCAAGCTGCTACCTGGCATGTTCGGCCACGTGACGATGGGGGGATTTTATCAAAAAGACGGCTTTAAAATCCCTCAACTAGCGCTCCAGCAAACCGACGTCAAGACCTACGTACTAGTCGTAGAGGACGGCAAAGTAGCCTCAAAAGACGTAAAGGTAACCTACCAGACGAAAGACGCCGCGGTCGTTAGCCAGGGGCTAAACGAAAATGATAAAATCATCTTAAACAATTTCCTAAAAATCGGCGTGGGCGCGCCCGTAGAGATAGATAAGGATCTAACCGAAAGCTTTGGCAAGGGCGTAAATTTAGAGCCTAAGGCCGAGCAAGAAAAGGCTAAATGATGTTTTCTAAATTTTTTATAAATCGCCCGATATTCGCCACCGTCGTATCTATCATCATAGTTATCGCGGGCGCAATGGCGATAAAGGGGCTTCCCATCGAGGAGTATCCCAAGCTAACCCCGCCTCAAATTTCCGTTAGTGCCGTCTACACGGGCGCCGACGCTCAGACCATCTCCGACTCCGTAGCCAGCGCGATCGAGGACCAGATAAACGGCGTAGAAAACATGCTCTATATGCAAAGCACCTCAAGCTCGAGCGGTTCGCTAAATATCAACGTTTATTTTAAAATCGGCACCTCGGCTAAGCAAGCCACGATCGACGTAAACAACCGCGTTCAGGCAGCGCTCTCAAGGCTACCTCAAGAGGTGCAAAATATGGGCGTAACCGTGCGCGAACGCAGCGGCTCAATCCTAGAAGTAGTCGGCTTTACGAGTTCGAACATGGACTTAGTCGAGCTATACAACTACGTAAATTTAAATATCGCGGACGAGATCAAAAGGGTTAACGGCGTAGGCGATACGGCGCTAATCGGTAGTAAAGAGTACTCGATGAGAATTTGGCTAAAACCGGACAACCTAGCCTACTACAAGCTAACCCCTAGCGACGTCATCGCTCAAGTAAAAATCCAAAACAGCCAATACGCCGCCGGCAAAATAGGCGAGCAGCCCTCAGACGGCGACAATCCTTACGTTTACTCCGTTCGCTCGGACGGCCGTCTCAAAAATGCCGCGCAGTTTGGCGATATAGTAATCAAAAGCGCCGACGGAGCGGTGCTAAAGCTAAAAGACGTAGCGACCGTGGAGCTAGGAGCGGCTAGTTATGCATCTGACTCGATGCTAAACGGTCAAGACTCTATACCGCTTTTAATCTTTATGCAAAATGACGCCAACGCCTTAGCCACGGCGCAAGCAGTAAATGCAAAGCTTGACGAGCTAAGTAAAAATTTCCCGGCGGGCTTTAAACACACGATCGCGTATAACCCGACCGAATTTATCGAAGTTTCTATCCACGAGGTCATAAAGACGTTCATCGAGGCGATGATCCTAGTTATCATCGTTATGTATATGTTTTTAAAGAGCTTCCGCGCCACTATCATCCCGATACTAGCCGTTCCCGTGTCTATCATCGGTACGTTTGGCGGGTTATACGCGATGGGATTTAGTATAAATTTGATCACGCTTTTTGCGCTCATACTTGCCATCGGTATCGTCGTGGACGACGCCATCATCGTTATCGAAAACGTGGAGAGAATTTTACACGAGGACAAAAACATAACCGTCAAAGAAGCGACATATAAAGCGATGGAGGAGGTGCAAACGCCAGTCATCTCGATCGTACTAGTTCTCTCGGCCGTTTTTATCCCCGTTTCTTTTATGGAGGGCTTTGTGGGCGTGATCCAGCGCCAGTTCGCGCTCACGCTGGTTACTTCGGTTTGCATTTCGGGTTTTGTGGCGCTTACGCTTACTCCGGCGCTTTGCGGCGTTATGCTAAAAAAACAAGAGAGCAAGCCGTTTTGGTTCGTGCAGAAATTTAACGACTTTTTCGACTGGAGCACGAAAATTTTCACCGCGGGCGTCGCAACGGTACTTCGCCACGTTATCATCAGCCTTATTTTGATAGGCGTTATGGGATCTGCAACATATGAGCTGTTTAAAAAAGTCCCAAGCGGCCTCGTACCGTCCGAGGATAAAGGCGCGTTGATGGTTATCACTTCGCTCCCGCCGTCGTCAAATATGCTAAAAACCAAAAAAGAAGTTCAAAATATCAACCAAACTATCCTTAGCAACCCGAATGTCGAGTTTATGATGAGTTTTGCGGGATACGATATGCTTGCGGGCACGCTTAGAGAAAACTCGGCCGTCAGCTTTGTCAAGCTAAAAGACTGGAGCGAGAGAAAAACGCCAGATAGCCAAGCAGACGCATTAACAGGGCCTTTTAACGGCATGCTTTGGGGCTCGAAGGAGTCGATGAGCTTTGTCGTAAACGTCCCGCCTGTCATGGGTCTTTCGATGACGGGCGGCTTTGAGATGTATCTACAAAATAAAAGCGGCAAAAGCTACGCCCAGATCGAAGCCGACGTGAAAAAAGTAGTCGCCGCGGCAAATGCGCGCCCGGATCTAACTAGCGTGCGCTCGACGCTAGAGACTAATTACCGCCAGTTTAAAATCGACGTCGATAGGCAAAAAGCCCAGATGTTCGGCGTGAGCGAGAGCGAAATTTTTAGCGCGATAGGCTCGACTTTCGGTTCTTACTATATCAACGACTTTAGTCTGTTTGGCAAATCATACCGCGTCTATGCCAGAGGCGAGGACCGCTTTAGAAATAACCCCGAAGACTTGCGTAAAATTTACGTCCGCTCAAAAGGCGGCGAGATGATACCGCTAAACTCGGTCGCAACTCTAACTAGAATTTTGGGTCCCGATATCGTGGATAGGTTTAACCTTTTCCCGGCGGCTAAGATCCAAGGCGACCCAAAACCCGGCTACACGTCGGGAGACGCGATAAAAGCGATACAAGAGGTGGTCGAGCAGACGCTAAGCACGGAGGAGTACTCGATCAGCTGGGCGGGCACGGCCTATCAGGAGGTTAGCTCGCAAGGCACGGGCGCGACGGCGTTTATATTCGGTATGATTTTCGTATTTTTGATCCTAGCGGCGCAGTATGAGCGCTGGCTCATCCCGCTAGCCGTTATCACGGCCGTTCCGTTCGCTGTTTTCGGCTCGCTAGTCGCCGTTTGGGCTAGAGGGCTAACAAACGACATCTACTTCCAGATCGGACTACTGCTTCTCATCGGTCTATCGGCTAAAAACGCGATCCTTATCGTAGAATTTGCGATGCAAGAAAGACTAGCGGGCAAGAGCGTATTTGACGCAGCCGTTAATGCGGCTAGACTTCGCTTCCGTCCGATCGTCATGACCTCGCTCGCATTTACTTTGGGCGTTTTCCCGATGGTTATCAGCACGGGCGCGGGCGCCGCGTCTCGCCACTCGCTAGGCACGGGAGTGGTCGGCGGCATGATAGCGGCCACTACGATAGCGATATTTTTCATACCGATGTTTTACTATCTGCTAGAAAAGCTAAACAACAAAGTCTGGGACAAAAAACCAAGCGGAGCACAGGAGGTCAAAAATGTATAAAATTTTAACTTTAGCCGCGGCGCTATTTTTAGCCGGTTGCTCGTTTCGCCCCGAGATACCCGAGGTCGATACGAAATTTGAATCTACGTATAAATTTGAAACTAGCGACATCAGAGACGAGTGGTGGAAGGAGTTTGGCGACGAAAATCTAAACGCCCTCGTAGCTAGCGCGCTAGAGAAAAACACCGACCTTCGCACGGCATATTTAAATTTACAAAAAGCGGCCGCAAGTCTGGGCATATCAGAGGCCGATCTCTTTCCTAGCGTAAATTTAAACGTCGGCTACACCAAAGCAAAAAGTAGCGGCGAGACCTACACCAAGCAACCTCAGACGCGCTACCGAACATCGCAGGTAAATTTGGGCCTCAGCTACGAGATAGATCTGTGGGGCAGAGTTAGAAACAGCGTCGAGTCGGCTAAAGCCAGTCTAAACGCGACCAAGCTCGACTACGCTACCGCGCGCCTTAGTATAAGCTCTAGCGTGGCCAAAAGCTACTTCGCGCTCGTGGCTCTAAATATGCGCGAAGCCGTGTTAAAAGACACGCTAAAAACCTACGAGGAGACACTAGCGCTTCGCAAAACGCAGCTTGATCTAGGCGGCATAAACGAGACGACATATCTACAAAGCAAAGCGGCCGTAGAAAGCGCAAAAGTAAGCCTGCTAGAAGTGCAAACCTCGCTGTCTCAGGCTCTAACGTCCGTAGCGATACTAACGGGCAAATCAAACGACGAGATCCTAAGCGGCGCCGTGCAGAGCGCTAAAATGCTACCTAAAGAGCCTGAAGTGAGTGCTGGCGTGAGTGCGGACATACTACTGCGAAGGAGCGACGTAGCTAAAGCATACGCCGATCTAAACGCCACCAACGCGCTAATCGGCGTCGCAAAGGCCGACTATCTACCGTCCATCTCGCTAACGGGACTTTTCGGATTTTCTAGCGTGGATTTTGAAAATATCTTTATCAGCAACGCAAACACGTGGAGTATAGGCGGCTCTTTGGTGCAGAAAATTTTCGACTACGGCAGAACCAAAAACAACGTCCGCATCGCCGAAACCAACGAGCAAATCGCGGCCGTAGCCTATGAAGCTGCGATCAAAAAGGCTCTTGGCGAGGTTAGAGACGCACTAAATAATCGCAAAAACGCCAAACTAACGCTAAATCAGGTCAAAGAGCTCCTGCACTCGCAAGAAAAAATCTATAAGCTAGCCAAGGATCAGTTTGAAGAAGGCTATACGGGGCACCTGGAGCTACTAGACGCACAGCGCAACCTACTCTCGGTTAGACTCCAAGACATCGCGGCGAATTTGAGCCTCATCGACTCGGTCGTGGACGTTTACAAGGCATTTGGCGGCGGATTTAAAGCCGAATAATTTTATTTTTTGGCGGAGATTCTCCGCCTCTTTCTTTTAAATTTTAGCTGTTGTTTCGGCTAAATTTTACTTGTTTTACTTCAAATTTTGCGCTTGATTTTTCTATTGGCGTACGACGCAACCCTTAGATAAATTATTTGTATTCAAAGACGTAAATTTGTTTCAAATTTGAGCGACGCGCAAAGTCGGTCAAATTTACATCATTTTTTCCAGAGTACACATTTTGCGGATTTTACGAATTTGTCGCTTAAAATTTACGGTTTTTTAGCAATACTTGCAAGCAAGAAGGCAAATTGCGATCAAATTTGCAGACGTATTTCGAGATCAAATTTAGCGCAAACACCCGCCGCCAAATTTCATTTTTAATTTTAGCAAGAGACGCGAAAGTACCGCATTGGAGCAAAATCGGCCCAACTTAACGTTTTTGATGTTTTAACCACCAAGCGAAGTTTGCTTTTTACGACGATTTTGTAAATTTATGTTTTTAAATTTAACGTAGCTTAAAAAAACGGGTGCGAAAATTTGAAATTTACAAGTCAAAATTTGGCTAAATTTATGCCCTGCTTCGCAAAAATCATAAATTTGACTCAAATTTAGACGCGAAATTTTACTCTTTGTCGGTTAAAATTTGTACGATAGTTTCGGGCAAAATTTCATGCTCTATCGCGTGGATTTTTGCTTCAAATTCCTCAGGGCTCATCTTCGCGCTCCTTTCAAACGCGCGCTGAGCGATGATTTTGCCGCCGTCTAGCTCCTCGCTCACCCAGTGCACGCTCACGCCGCCCACCTTCATATCGCTCTCAAAGCTCTCTTTTATCGCGTGCGCGCCCTTAAAAAGCGGCAACAGCGACGGGTGCAAATTTATCGCGCGAATCTGCCTCGTAAAAACGGGCGTGAGGATGCGCATAAAGCCCGCAAGCACCGTTAGATCGACGTTTGCGCGCTTGATTTCCTCTACGACCGCGGCGTCAAATTCCTCGCGCGATGCAAAATTAACATGCTCGATAACGACGCTTTCTAGGCCGTATTTCGCGGCTTTTGCGATGCCGCCGGCGTTAGCTTTATTTGTTAGCGTTAGCGCGACTTCGATCTTGGTTTCGCCAAAAACTTTGCCGTGCAGCCTCTCCAAAATCGCCTCTAAATTCGAGCCGCCGCCGCTAAATAAAACCGCTATTTTTTTCGTAAGCATTTGAGTCCTTTGATGACGTCCGCGGCCGTGAGCGCGTAGTCGTTGATTTTGATTTCGCGGGCGGCCAGAGCGTGAGCTAGCGTGCCCGAGATCGCGGCCTTTAGCGGGTCGTAACCCTGCGCAAGTAGCCCCGCGACGATACCGCTTAGCGCATCTCCGCTACCGCCTTTTGCAAGTGCGGCGCTGCCCTGCGTCATGACGTAAACCTCACCGCCCTGCGCGATTAGCGTATTTGCGCCCTTTAACACAAGCACACATTTAAAATTTCTGCTAAAAATTTGAGCGAGTTTGAAGCGATTTTTTTGTACTTCGCCGGCGTCAAATTTGCCTAGATTTGCAAGCTCCAGCAAGCTCGCAAACTCCTTTGGATGCGGCGTTATCACTACTTTTTCGCTGTCTAAAAGCTCAAGCGTACACGGCTCGTAGCAAAGATCGGCGTCAATAACGAGCGCGTCTTTTGTTTTTAGCTCACTAAAAAGCTCATTCTTTTGCGCTTCACTAAGCTCGCCAAGCCCCATACCGACGGCACCGACTCGCATTTTTGGCGTTATGCGCGCGCTTTGCATTAAAACGGGCTCAATGTTTAAATTTTCGCCCACGACACTAACAAGCCCTGCGCCTATAGTTAGTGCGGTAAGTCCCGCTATACGAGCCGCTCCGCCCTTTTCGCCGCTAACGACAAACACGTGCCCAAAGTTACCTTTGTTAGCGTTTTGCTTAGTGCGAAACGGCAAATTTAAATCGCTCCTGCCAAGCTTGTAAAAACTCGTCTGCGTTTCGTAAAGTTCGCGCGAAAGGCCTAAATTTGCGACCTTTACGCGCCCGACGAAATCCTTTGCGAGGTCGCTATAAAGTGCTAGCTTTAGCGCGCCCATCGTCACGGTCGTGTCAGCCTTAAAAACCGCTCCTTGCGACACGCCGTTTTTATCAAGTCCGCTTGGGATGTCGCAGGCGAGCTTGTAGCCGGGTTTTGCGTTTAGCAGATTTATCAAATTTATCGTTCGTTCGTCTAGCTCGCGGCTAAGGCCAGTACCGAAAATACCGTCGATGATGCAGTCAAATTCGTCATTTTCCGCCAAATTTGAGATCAAATTTACGCCGCATTTTAGCGCCCTTGTTAGTTCTATTTTTGAGATTTCGTTTTGTTTGTCGCTCGCTAACAAAGCAAAACAATCAAATTTGCCTTGCAAAAGCCGAAGCGCAGCAAGTACGTCTGCACCGTTATTTCCGCTACCGATGACGCCTAAAATTTTACGTCGTTTTTTTGAGGATTTTTTAAACCTGGTTCGCACAGCGTTAGCTAATGCGTTAGCGGCGTTTTGCATCAAAACTTCGGTGCTAAGCCCAAACTCGCTCACGGCTCTAGCGTCGAGCTCCGCCGTATCCCAAAATAGCTTTTTCATGCACCCTCCTGCTTCACTCGGTAGCTCAAAGCCTCCAAAATATGTGGTTTTTTGATGATGCGCGAGCCCTCGATGTCGGCGATCGTGCGAGCGACTTTTAGGGTTTTATTGATAGCGCGGCGGCTGAGCGAAAACCTCTGCGTTGCATTATCTAGCACGCCGCTCGCCTCGTCGTCGCAAATGCAAAATTTAGCAATCTCTTCGTCGCTAAGCTTGCCGTTTAGCTCGCTTTGAGAGCGCGAGATTTGCGCCTCAAAGACGCGTAGCACGGTCTGCCACATCGCTTCGCTCGTGACGTCGCCTTTGTCGCTCGCAGCCACCTCGTCCATCTGCACGTGAAGGTCAATGCGGTCTAGTACGGGTGCCGAAATACGCGATTTATAGCGCTTGATCTCAAGCTCCGAGCATTTGCACTCTAGATTTTTTGAGAGTAGATTACCGCAGGGGCACGGGTTCATCGCGGCTACGAACATAAATTTGGTCTCATACGTGACTTTTGAGTTTACGCGCGAGATGTTGATTTTATAGTCCTCCAGCGGCTCGCGCAAACTCTCTAAAATTTGCGGCGCAAAGTGCGGAAGCTCGTCGAAAAAAAGTATCCCGCCGTTAGCCAGCCCGACCTCGCCGATCCTAGCCGAGCTCGATCCGCCGCCAAATATCGAGCTGCGAGTGCTCGTATGGTGGGGCGAACGAAAGGCGCGGAGTGCGGAAAATTCGCTCTCCTGTTGATTTAGCGAGCTATAAGCGCAGCTGAGTAAAATCTCATCCAAGCTTTGCGGCGGCAAAATATATCTCAGACGCTTGGCGCTCATGCTCTTGCCGCATCCGGGGCTTCCCTCAAAGATAATGTTGTGCATACCGCAAGCGGCTACCAGACAGGCTCTTTTTGCCCTACTCTGGCCTTTTACGTCGCTAAAATTTAGCTCGAAATTTTGATTTTTTACGAAGCTTTTTTCGCCGATTTTGATCAAATTTGAAAAAAGCGGATGAACGGCGCCAACCTTGCGCGAGGCGGCAAACTCTGGCTCAAGGAAAAATTTGATCGCCTCGGCCAAATTTGAAACGGCGTAAATTTCTAAATTCGGTATCGCGCCCGCTTTTTGCGCTATCTCTTCTGGGATCAGTACGCGAGAGCCCGGCGCTTTCGCGCTCAAAAAAAGCAAGATAGAAAAAAGGCTTGCCGTACTTTTGACGCTGCCGTCGAGCCCCAACTCGCCGAATGCAAAAATAGACTCAAAGTCGCGCTCTTTTTGCAAGGCGATTAAAAGCGCGATGGACAGATCAAAGTGACTGCCTGATTTTGGCATATCGGACGGGGATAAATTTATGATGATTTTTTGCGCGGGGAAAGAGAAATTTAACGACAAAAGAGCCGACTTCACGCGCTCGGCGCTCTCTTTAATAGAAGCTCCCGCAAGACCTACGATATTAAGTGCGGGCAAACCGCGGTTAAAACTGGACTCGACGTCCACAAGCCGCAATTCGTCGTTATAAGTGGCGCATTTTAGGGCTTTCATGCGTTTTTTTGCTTTTTATACTCTTTGTCGAATTTTTTGCGTTTATTGTAGCCGATGCGCTCGATAAAAAGATGTCCGTCTAAGTGATCCATCTCGTGCTGGATCGCAACCGATAAAAGCCCCTCGGCCTCGAGCTCTTGGCGCTGTCCGAAGCGGTCTTGATACTCTAGCGTTATAAACTCGGCCCTTTTTACGTCCTCGTAGTATCCGGGCACGCTAAGGCAGCCTTCTTGGTAGATTATCTCGCCCTCTTTGCGTAAAATTTTGGGATTTATGATTTCTAGCAGATCCTCTTTGCGCTGCTCTTTACTCTCTTCGTCCACTAAATTTACGATCAAAATTCGCTTAGCCTTGCCCGTCTGGATGGCGGCTAGTCCGATGCCGTTTTTAGCGATCATGGTCTCATACATATCGTCTAAAAATTTATGCAACTCGTCGTCGAAAACTTTAACTTCAAGCGATTTGACGAAGAGTTTTTTGCTCGGATAAGTTAGGATTTCTAGTATCATTTTTCAGTCTTGTCCTCTAGTACCAAAAAGTGTTCGCCGTCTCTGCCGGTGTTTACAAGCGAATCAAGCGCCAAAGAAAGCATCTCCTCGATAGTTTTTGTCATGTTTAGATCAAAAGTGACCACTTCCATATCAAACTCGTACTTCTCTCCGTTTAGCATGAAAGAGGTGTCGTAAAACATATCTGTTATACGTTTGCAGGCTTTTTGTGCGCCGCTTATGTCGGTATGCTTCATCAGCATAGCAAAACATCCGCCGCCGTAATGCGACAAGATATCGCTGCGCCTCGATGTACGAAGCAACATGCGAGAGATATTTTTTAAAACGGCGAGCTTACCTTTTGGCCCAATACCGTCCAGCGCGCTATCCTTTGGTTTTAGCAACATTACGGAGGATTTATAGTCGTATTTTTTTATATTTTCAGACTCGATACCGAGCGTCTTGAGGAAAAATTTTCTATTATATACGTCAAATTTTTCATCATATATAGACTGTTCTTCAACCAGCTTAAAAACCTTACTAATCTCTTCGTAGCTCGTTTTGATAACTTCGATATGCTTGTCCATTAGCGAATTTAGCTTGTTTAAGTCTTCGTTAAAAGAGTTAAAGACGCTTTGTATCGTAATCAAATTTACATTTGGATCTAGGCTTTCCGAACGTTTTTTGATGATAGTTTTTAAAACTCCCAAATTTTTATATATGAGCGCAACGGCCTGTAGCATGCTTTTTATCTGCATAAAGCTATTTTTAACCTCGCGCTCGATGTTTATTTGTCTGTCGTCCTCGAGTTTGCCGATCTCGTCTTCGATCTTTATGATCTCGCCGACCTTTTTCTTAAAGTCGTCAGACTGCTTTTCAAGCATCTTTTCAAAAAAAACGGTGTAGTTTTTCGGGATCGAGGGGATATTTTCCTCAGTTAGTTCTTTTATGATCGCCTCGGAAAAACCGTAAATGTTAAACTCGTCCTTTTTGGCTGTTGCGCCTACTTTTTGAGCAGACGCGTTATTTGCCGCTACGTTTTCGCTTTTTTTGTTGTCTAA
Source organism: uncultured Campylobacter sp. (assembly GCA_963528245.1). Classification (GTDB taxonomy): domain Bacteria; phylum Campylobacterota; class Campylobacteria; order Campylobacterales; family Campylobacteraceae; genus Campylobacter_A. The sequence goes on from CAURWB010000007.1 coordinate 31,093, forward strand.
CTTTATCAAATTTTACTCTTTACTTAAAGCTTTTCTCCAAAACTTTATCTATAAGCCCGTACTCTTTGGCTTCGGCAGAGCTCATGAAAAAGTCTCTGTCGGTGTCTTTTTGGATTTTAGCTAGTTTTTGACCCGTATTTTTGGCTAGGATCGCGTTTAAAATTTCTTTCATACGCAAGATTTCCTTCGCCTGGATCTCTATATCCGTCGCCTGTCCGCGCGCGCCGCCTAAAGGCTGGTGGATCATGATGCGCGAATTTGGTAGAGCATAACGCTTGCCCTGCGCGCCGCAGCTAAGCAAAAACGCGCCCATAGACGCCGCCTGACCTATACAGATCGTGCAGACGTCGGGCTTGATGTAGTTCATCGTATCGTAAATGCTAAATCCGCTCGTTATCACGCCGCCAGGACTGTTTATATATAGATATATGTCTTTGTCCGGATCTTCAGCCTCTAAAAACAGCATCTGAGCCACGATCGCAGACGCCATGCCATCCTCGATCTCGCCGCTAAGCATTATTATGCGGTCTTTTAGCAGGCGCGAGTAGATGTCGTAGCTTCTCTCGCCCTTGCTCGTGCGCTCGATGACGTAGGGGATGTAGTAGCTCATTACTCCGCCTTTTTCTCTTTCTTATCGCTCTTTAGCGCAAACATCTCGTTAAATAGCTTCTCCTCGATCATCGACATTTTGATCGCAGGCAAAATTCCTTGGTTTTTGTAGTTTTCAAGGTGCTGTTTCGGATCTACGCCCGAGCGATACGCCTCGAAATACACCGCTTGGATCAGCTCTTGATCGCTTACTTTGATATCTCTGCGGCGAGCTAGCTCGTCTATTATAAACGTCAGCTTCACGCTTTTTACCGCATCGTCGCGGTAGGTCTCGCGCTGTTTAGTTAGAGCGTCTTTATCCTCTCTAAATTTAGCCATCTGCTCAGGCGTAAAGCTACTCCAAGCGTTGCGGAACTGCATATCCATCTCTTGCTCTACGATGTTTTTCGGCACGTCGAAGTTAAATTTAGCCACGATCGCGTCGGCAAATTTAGGCTTTAGCTCCTCGTTTACGTTTTTAGCGTGCTTCTCGGCTTTGATCTGCTCTTTTAGTCTCTCTTCAAACAGCTCGACGCTTACCTTTTCCTCGCCCGGCATGATGCGTTTTAGTGTCTCTTCGTCGATCTCTTCAGGCACTTTTTTACCTTGGATTTCGTGTAGTTTTACTTTAAACGTCGCGTCTTTGCCAGCGAGGTGCGCAGCGCCGTACTCGGCAGGGAATTTAACCTTCACGTCGCGCTCTTCACCGACTTTTAGCCCGACCATACCGTCCTCAAAGCCCGGTATAAACTGGCCCGAGCCGATTTCTAGCAGGTAGTTTTCGGCTTTGCCGCCCTCAAACGCCTCGCCGTCCACGAAGCCCTCGAAGTCAAATTTAGCAAAATCTCCCTTTTCAAGCGCGGCTTTTTCCACTTTTTCTAGCGGAGCCATCATTTTTAAAATTTCATTTTTTCTCTCGTCAATCTCTTTTTTAGTTACGCGCGGAGTGCTGACGCTTTCTATCAGCTCCTCGTAGCCGTCGATGTTTATAACGGGTTTAAACGAAAGCTCGATCTCAGCGTCTATCTCGTTCTCGCCTCTATCAAATTTAGTCACGATCGGCTCGCCGATAACCTCTTCAAATTTTCTATTTAGCTCTTTTAGTCCAGCATCTATCACGTCTTTTAGCGCGTCTTGCTCAGCATCGGCGGTTAGCTCTTTTTCGTAACGTTTTAGAACTACGTTTACAGGCACTTTGCCCGCTCTAAATCCGTCTATTTTCATATTTTTCGCAGCTTTTTTAGCAGCGTTTTCGAGTTTGGATTTTACGTCCGCGCTCGGTATTTTCGCACTTAGCGAAGCATTTACGGCGTCGATCGCCTTGGTTTTGATTTGCATTAAATTCCTTTAAAAAATAAAAATTTCCTAGAGTGTAGCAAAATTTTCCTTATTCATAGTATAAATTTAAGCGCGCGAAAGGCGAATTTAAGTAAAATCATTTATCAAATTTAGATAGCGAAATGAATCAGGAACGCAAATGCAAGAAAATTTAAAAAATGTGAATTTAAAAAAAGAAAAGTTTGAAAGCTGCGTCGAGCAGATGCTAAATTTAGTCGGCGAAGACCCACAAAGAGAGGGGTTAGTTAAAACTCCAGAGCGCGTTTTTAAAGCTTATGAGTTTTTAACTAGCGGCTACTCGCAAGACCCCAAAGTCGTGCTAAACGACGCGCTATTTGATAGCTCAAATAACGAAATGGTGCTCGTGCGCGATATCGAGTTTTACAGCCTTTGCGAGCATCATTTGTTGCCGTTTTTCGGGCGAGTGCACGTAGCCTACATCCCAAATCACAAGGTCGTAGGCCTTAGCAAAATCCCGCGTATGGTAAATATCTTCGCCCGCCGCCTGCAGATCCAAGAGCAGCTCACCGAGCAGATCGCCGAAGCCGTACAGGACGTCATCAAGCCAAAAGGCGTTGGCGTCGTCATCGAAGCGCGCCACATGTGCGTGGAGATGCGAGGCGTGGGCAAGATCAACTCGACTACGACCACGTCGGCGCTGCGGGGCTGCTTTTTAAAGAGTAGCGAGACTAGACGCGAGTTTTTCTCCCTTATAAATTCGCACAAAGAAGTGAGATTTTAGTGAATTTAGATAGCTTAAAATCAAAACTGGGGGCAAATTTATCTCTCTCTAGCGTCTTTGGCGTGATAGAGCGAATTTCTGCTACGACGATAGAGATTTCGGGCCTGCGCCCAAGTATCGGCGACATCGTGCAAATTTGCGCTAAAGACAAGAGTAAAAGCGGACTAGCGATGGTGACCGAGGTGCGGCAAAATACCGCGCTCATCTCGCCCTTTGGCTTTGTAGAGGGCTACAAGATCGGCGACTTCGTCTATCAAAGCGACCAAGGCATGAAAATCCCCGTAGGCGACGCTCTTTTGGGGCGCGTGGTGGATCCTTTTATGAATCCAAAAGATGGCAAAGGCGCGATCGCTACGACCGAGTACGCTCCGATCATGCAAGCTCCGATCGATGCGATGAAGCGCGGGCTGATAGATGAAATTTTTAGCGTCGGGGTTAAAAGCATAGACGGGCTACTAACCTGCGGCAAAGGCCAAAAACTTGGAATTTTCGCAGGTTCTGGCGTAGGTAAAAGCACGCTCATGGGCATGATAGTAAAAAACTCGCAAGCACCGATCAAGGTTGTCGCGCTTATCGGCGAGCGCGGCCGCGAGGTGCCGGAGTTTATCGAGAAAAATTTACGCGGCGACCTAAGCGGCACCGTCGTCATCGTAGCCACTAGCGACGATAGCCCGCTGATGCGAAAATACGGCGCCTTTTGCGCTATGAGCGTGGCAGAATACTTCAAAAACCAAGGCAAAGACGTACTTTTCATCATGGATAGCGTGACGAGGTTTGCCATGGCGCAGCGAGAGATCGGGCTGGCGCTAGGCGAGCCGCCGACGTCCAAGGGCTACCCGCCCTCCGTGCTCACCCTGCTACCTCAGCTGATGGAGCGCGCGGGCAAAGAGGAGGGCAAGGGCAGCATAACGGCCTTTTTCACCGTGCTAGTAGACGGCGACGACATGAGCGATCCGATAGCCGACCAGAGCCGCTCGATCCTAGACGGCCACATCGTGCTTAGCCGCGAGATGACGGACTTTGGCATCTATCCGCCTATAAACATCCTAAACTCCGCCTCGCGCGTGATGAGCGACATCGCGACCAAAGAGCACAGAGCAAACGCCGCCAAGCTAAAGCGCCTCTACTCGCTTCTAAAAGAAAACGAAGTACTGCTACGCATCGGCGCATATCAAAAGGGCAGCGACAAAGAGCTAGACCTCGCGATCTCGAAAAAAGAATTTATAGATAACTTCCTAAAACAAGACGCCGAAGAGGGCTTTAGCTTCGAGCAGACGCAGGAGCTGCTGGGCGGGATAAATTAGCCTCAAATTTACAAAAAGGGCAAAAATGAAAAAAATTTTAGCGATGCTGCTTCTAGGCTTGCTCGGTCTTGAAGCTAAGATAATCGGGCAGGGTGAGCTAGCGGACTACGGGCTGGTTTTTGCGGACGGCAATGCCGTGGATAAAGACGGCAACATAAAAGCCGTAGGTAAAAATTTTATGGTCACGGGAACCTTTTCTGACGGTCTTTGCGTGGTTTTTATAGGCGAACAGACCTTTTTTATGGACGAAAACGGCAGACTTGTCGTGCGTTTGGCGCCCGGTACGGGCTTTAAAACCAGCTTTACCGAGGGGCTAGCAGGCATCGCCAAAAACGGTAAATTCGGCCTCATAGATAAAACAGGTAAGGTCGTAGTAGAACCCAAATTTGACGATATGGGTATAGCCTTTAAAGATGGCGCGATAGTCGTGGGTGAGATGAAATACGGCAGGATGAAATACGGTTACGTGGATAAAAACGGCAAAACAATCATTCCTCCGCGCTACGACGAGGCAAGGTCGTTTTCCGATGGACTAGCCTCGGTGCGCATCGGCGACAAATGGAGCGTGATAGACAAAAGCGGCGCTACCGTTTCAAAGCTAAATTTCAACTACCCGCTAAAGTTTACAGAAGGCTTAGCATCCGTAAAATTTAACGGACTTTATGGCTTTGTGGACAAGGACGCAAGCGTCGTTATAGAGCCTAAATTTGAATTAGCGTCGCTCTTTAGCGAAGGACTAGCGGCCGTAAAATCGGGCGGCAAATGGGGTTTTATAGACAAAAGCGGAAATTTCGCGATAGAACCGCGTTTTGACGAAGTAAATAAATTTAAAGAAGAACGTGCCGTAGTGAGGGTCGGCGAGCTGTGGGGTATCATAGATAAAAGCGGTAAATTTATCCTTGAGCCACAAAAATTCGACTATATATTTGACGAGTTTTACGGCGGAATGTTAAATTTCAGGGTAAATAGAAAAAGCGGTTGCCTAGACATAGGCGGCAAGGTCGCCATAGAACCAAAATTCGATAGCATATTTGTTTTTGAGGGCAACGCGACGACCGCTAGTGTAGACTACAAAAGCGTGTTTATCGATAAAAAGGGCCGAATTCTGCCTATTTCTTACTACTTTGAGATAGAAGATTGAGCCAAATAGCGCAAAGGATGAAATTGCCGCGCGGCGACTAAATGCCTAAACGATAGGCGAAACGGCTATTTTAAGTAAATTTAGGGCGGATTTGCACGAGAGTTCACGAATTTAACAAAAAACAAATAAAACGGCAAGAGAATGCGAAATTTAATGAAAGCCGCGCTTGCAAGCGCGCTAATACTTAGCGGCTGCGCGAGCGGTAAAAACTACGCAAATCCGCGTCTAGCGCAGCTAAAAGGGCAACATATCCTAACCCTCGTAGACCGCGCGGATTTTGCCGACGTTTGCGTGCGAGAGGACGGATCTAAGGTTTATTATTTGCAAAATAGCGCAAAAAGCGGCGAGCCGATGTTTGCTAGCGGTATTCTTATGAATATTTTAGTCGCCACCGACCTAATCAAAAAACTCAAAAATCCCTCGCTCGTTTACCTTTACGAGGATAAAATTTTCCAAACCGAAAAAGGAATAAATATAAATTTGACGGATATCCGCGAAATGCGAAAATAGCCCTATCAAATTTTAGGAGCGATACCTAAAAATTCGCTTTCCGCGATAGTGATCCCGTTTATGTTCGTCTTGGCCGCATTTATTTTTTATGCGCTGATTTTTATCGCCAAATGCGTGCTCAGGGCCTTTGACAAAGACGTAATTTTAAGCCACTTTTGCAACCTTGCCCTATTTAGCCAAACAAGCGTTATAAATATTTATTTCATCTCAAAATCAGACTACGCCGCGGTGCGGGGGTATTTTTCGTCAAAGCTGGGCGCTGATATCTCGGACGCGCCATGTACGATTAAATTTTACGACTCCAGAAACCTTCAACGGATTTAAATTCGGCGGCCGCTTTCGTGTTTGCCTTGCATTAAATTTAACCGAGCAAGGATACGCATTTATCCAAAAAAGGTGTAAATTCGGATTTATTTCGCCACATTTTATCCAAAATGCAAAAATTTTAATTTTTAAATTTTCTAAAACCTTAAGAAATCAAACTAAGTTTAGGATATATTTTATCTTTTTATATCAAATTTGACTGAAAGACCGACGTTTTGCTCATTTGATAAGGAATTTCAATATATAAACTCTATCAAAAAACGCTTAAATTTGAAAAAACTAAGCTAAAATTTTAATCAAAAATTTATAAAATTTGTTATATTATCCTCGCAAAAATAAAAGGGATAAAATATATCCTAATTGATAAAGGTCAAGCGTGAGAGTATATCTAGACAACAATGCCACGACAATGGTCGATCCCGAAGCTTTCGAGCTTATGAAGCCATTTTTCTGCGAAAAATACGGCAATCCAAACTCGCTTCATAGATTCGGCTCCGAGACGCACCCGGCGCTTCGCCGCGCGATGGATCAGCTCTATGCCGGCATAAACGCGAGCGATAACGACGACATCGTGGTCACGGGCTGCGCCACCGAGAGCAACAACTGGGTGGCTAAGGGCGTATTTTTCGATCATATATTAAATAAAGATAAAGATCACGTCATCATTAGCGCCGTCGAGCATCCGGCGATCTCGGCGACCTTTGAGTTTCTCAAAAAGTACGGCGTTCGCGTGAGCCGCGTGCCCGTAAACGAAAACGGCTTACTCGATCCAAACGACCTAAGAAAACTAATCGACGACAAAACCGCACTCGTTAGCGTCATGTGGGCAAATAACGAAACGGGTACGATTTTCCCGATAAAAGAGTGCGCGGCGATCGCTCACGAGCACGGCGCGCTGTTTCACACCGACGCGACGCAAACCGTCGGCAAGATCAAGATAAACGTGCGCGAGATGGGCATGGACTTTATGAGCTTTTCGGCGCATAAATTTCACGGGCCCAAAGGCGTAGGCGGCCTGTATATTAAAGACTCGCAAAAGCTAACGAGCCTGCTTCACGGAGGCGAGCATATGGGCGGTAGACGCAGCGGAACGCTCGATGTCGCAGGCATCGTCGGCATGGCGCAAGCGCTGGAAAACAGCAATAAACTAATCGAGTTTGAAAACCTGCACGTTAGACGCCTGCGCGACAAGCTCGAGGACGCGCTGCTACAGCTACCCGACGTCTCGGTCGTGGGAGAGCGCGCTCACAGGCTACCAAACACCATCCTAGCCGCTATAAAAGGCGTCGAGGGTGAGGCGATGCTGTGGGATCTAAATCAAGCAGGCATCGCGGCGTCTACGGGCTCGGCGTGTGCGTCCGAGACGCTAGAGAGCAACCCGATAATGGAAGCCATCGGTGCTAGCAGCGATCTGGCGCATACGGCGCTAAGGCTGTCGCTATCGAGGTTCAATACCGAAGAAGAGATCGACTATGCGATAGAGCATATCAAAAAGGCGGTGGAGAGGCTAAGGGGCATTTCAAGCACGTACGCCTATAACCCTAACAGCAAGTAGCAGCTTGTCTTTTTCCTTTATACGTCGTTAGAAATTTCGCCGAAGCTCGGTTACGTATTTCGTATACGCGCCATCGCTCGGCTCATTTCCGCCTCGTCTAAAGAAAAAATACGGCGCCTTATCGCTTTACGTTCAAATTTGAGGTTAAAGTTTGATTGAAATTTGAGCTTTAAAAGCCCAAATTTGAGTTAAATAAAAAGCGTAAGCTGAAGTGTTTTGAGATGATTTTTGGGGTTGCGTAGATAAAATTTAGCGTAGGCTGGACAGATAGTCCGCCGAGCTAAATTTTAGCAAGCTCCGCAAAAAGCGCTCAAAAGGCGAAGCGCAAAAAAGGAAATAAAATGGCAAAAAATAATCTAATAGGCGGTTCAATTTGGGACGAATACTCCCAAAACGTCCAAGACCGCATGAACAATCCTAAATTTATGGGCGAGATAACGCAGGACGAGGCCAAAGCAAGAGGCGGTAAGCTCATCGTAGCGGACTTTGGCGCCGAAAGCTGCGGCGACGCGGTGAGGCTGTACTGGCTCGTGGACGAGAAAACCGACCGCATCATGGACGCTAAATTTAAGAGCTTTGGCTGCGGCACGGCGGTGGCTAGCTCAGATACGATGGCCGAGCTTTGCATCGGCAAGACCGTGGACGAAGCGGTCAAAATCACAAACATCGACGTGGAAAAAGCCATGCGCGACACACCCGACGTCCCAGCCGTTCCGCCGCAAAAGATGCACTGTTCAGTCATGGCCTACGACGTCATCAAGGCCGCCGCTGCGCAGTATAAGGGCGTGGATCCGGAGCATTTCGAGGACGAGATCATCGTGTGCGAGTGCGCGCGCGTGAGCCTAGGCACGATCAAAGAGGTCATCCGCCTAAACGACCTACACACGGTCGAGGAGATCACGCAATATACCAAAGCAGGCGCCTTTTGCAAATCCTGCGTGCGCCCGGGCGGACACGAAAAGCGCGAGTATTATCTCGTGGACATCCTCGCAGACACTAGAGCCGAGATGGAACAGGAGAAAAAGCAAGCCCTCATCAACGCGCAGGCTGCAGGCAAATTTGACGACGTGAGCTTTGAAAATATGACCGTCGTGGGCCAGTTAAAGGCCATCGAGAGCGTCATAGATAGGGATATCCGCCCGATGCTGATGATGGACGGCGGCAATATGGAAATCCTCGATCTGCAAAAAGACGCCGAGGGTAAATTTGACGTCTATATCAGGTATATGGGCGCTTGCAGCGGCTGCGCGAGCGGCGCGACGGGCACGCTATACGCGATCGAAAACGTATTGCAAGAAAACCTCAGTCCAAATATCCGCGTCCTACCTATCTGATCTGCTTTATGCGGCAAATTTGATGCGGCTTAGGACTCAATTTTGCGCTAAATTCGGGCGGTTAAATTTAGCCGCCCTGCTCTACTTTCTACTTTTTTATTTGCAAGTTTGAACGTCAAATTTAGCCCCATTTTTAAATTTCACTCTTTTATTTCCTTATAAAAGCTCAAATTGCGAGCCAAACAAACAACTGTCGTTATCAACAGTATCGGTATCAGCGGCAAATACAAATAAACAAAAGTCGCTGCCGCATCACTACTATGAACAGCCTTGCCTTCCAAAAACAGCGAGCCGACAGGATAATACAAAACTAGCGTCATAATCGCAAAATTTTCTATCGCGAAAATTGTGTTGCTTTTTTCAGGATTTTCGACGAAAAGTTTGCTATATCTGCGCCCCGAAGCAAAAAATACGCCTACGCAAATGGCGCTAACTATGAATGCCCAGTATAATTTATCAACATTAGATGAAAACAAAATCAAAAAAGCCATCGCCGCAAAGCTCACGAAGGCAAATCTAACTAAAAGATGAATCTGATATCTGCGCTTTAAATTTTCGGGGATTTGAGCTAGAGCTTTGCCGTATTCTAGCGCTTCGGCTTCCTCGTCGCTTTGGCTTGGCTCGGTTTCATGGCTCGTGCCCTCAAATTTTGGCTCAGATTCGGTTGCGTCGCTTTGATTGGCTTGCGTCTGCGCTTGGCTTAAATTTTGCCCATTAGTCGTTTTGTCCACGACTAGCTCGCTGATTTTCTCTTGCGATTTTAGTACTCTTTGCGGCAGATACACGGTCTCATCGGCAGCAAATTCGTCGTTGGCATTGTGGGCTATTATTGCGATAGGGAGCATAATTATCGTGATAAAGATCGCCTGCACGGTCGTTGGCGTGCTAAAAGCCGCATCCAAAAACAACGCATATAAGCTCGCCGCAATGAAAAAGAGCGCGATAGTTTCAGTACATATCAAGGTAAAGGCTTTGCCTTCGTCGCTAAACAAAAACACGCTATATCGCTTGCGCCTAGGCGAGCTTAACGAAAAGAGTATTAACGCAGCAGACACGCCAAACGCCACCGCAAATAAAAAAGGTGAAGACGGGCGACCTGGATCTATCAAAAAAGAAAAAAGAAGCACTATAAAAGTTGCGGAAAGCCCGACAAATAAATTCCTGCTAAAGCGCCAATTATCATAACTCTTTAGGGCATCTTGCGGAATTTGACTGATATCGACGGCGATCTTATCTTTTTGAGTTTGCATTTTTGCCTCCTTTTTTGTTATTTTAGCCTAAATTTTAACTCTATCATCACCAAAACCCATCTACCCCAATTTCCAATTTACGAAATTAAATTTTTCTACTTCATTTATCAAAATACCTAAAATTCCGATAATCGTTAATGTATGCGTTTTTAGTGATAAAGTTAGATTTTTGCATATTCGTTTTTTAAGTTTTATAAAAGTTTAAGTTGTTAATATTCGTCCAGATTTTAATACAAAATCAAATTTAATCACAAAGGAAAACGCAATGTTTAGCGCAAGAAATCAACTGTCAGCAGAGATCACAGAGGTAAGAGAGGGAGCGGTAAACTCTCTAGTAGTAGCAAAGTTGCAAGGCGGAGAGACAGTAAAAGCAACCGTAACCGTAGATAGCCAAAAGGCTTTAGATCTAGTAGCGGGTAAAAAGGTAGTTTACCTATTTAAAGCTTCTTCTATCATAGTAGCTAAAGGCGAGAACGGTCTAAAGCTAAGCGCTACTAACCAACTAAAAGGTAAGGTAGTAAAAGTAGTAGAGGGTGCGGTAAATACCGAAGTAGATATCGAGATAGCAGGCGGAGATAAACTAAGCGCTATCATCACTAACGAATCTGCTAAAAACCTATCTCTAAAAGCAGGCGATGAAGTAACGGCTATCATTAAAGCTAGCCATATCATCATCGGTGCTTAATGCTTTTAATTAGCGAGCGGTTTATGGCGCTCGCTAAAGCAATTTGCCTTCATTTTAAATTTGATCCAAATTTATATCGCTTAACCCAAAATACTAAATTTATCCGCTCAAATTTAACCCCTGTTTTGTCTGATTTAGCGCTTGTTTGCTCTTTATTTTTTCTTAAATATTTTGATATATAATTCGCCTAATCATTATCAATATTAAGGAGAAAATTTTGAACGCTCAATGCAAATTTGTAGGTTTATCTATGTGCCTTGCTTGCTCGCTTTACGCAGTCGATGCGAACCTCGGCGAGGTGACCGCCTACGGTAAAACAGACATCTCAGCCACCGAGGGTACGGGCTCATATACGACGCAAAACATGAACACTGCGACGGGTCTTGATTTAACTATCCGCGAAACGCCGCAGACCGTCACCATTATCCCCGATCAGCTCGTTAAAGATCTAAATTTAAACGACGTAGATAAGGCGCTAAGCTATGCGCCGGGCATTACGACTACGAGCAGGTTTGGCATGAATCTACCGATGTCTAGAGGCTTTAACATCGATAACATCCAAGAAGACGGCATGCAGTCCACCACCGCGCTTGCTGCGCAGGGGCTCTATGGCCAGTCCAAAGAGCATACCGACATGGCGTTTTATGACCGCGTGGAGGTACTTCGCGGCGTGGCGGGTCTGACGCAGAGTAACGGCGAGCCCGGCGGCACGATAAATTTAGCTAGAAAGCGTCCGCAAAAGACGTTCGGAACAAATTTATCCCTAGGTATAGGCAGCTGGGATACATACCGTAGCGTAGCAGACGTGACGGGCGGGCTAAACTCCGACGGCTCAGTCCGAGGCAGAGTAATCGGCACTCTGGGCAAGGATGGGTCGTTTAGGGATATAAAAGGCAACAAAAGAGGCGCAGTCTCTGCGATGATAGAAACCGATATAGGCGACTCCACGAACGCGCTTGCCGGGATAATCTACCAAAAAAGTAGAGGCGTCTACGATCCGTTTGGCGTACCCGTGGTCGGCAAGAACGGCGAGGAGTTAAATTTAAACCGCAAAACGACCTTTATATCAGACTGGAGTCGCGCGATCTACGAAAAATATAACCTATTTTTAGATCTTGAGCACTATTTTAACGACAGCATCAAGGCCTATGCCAAATTTAACTATACCGATAGCAAGAGCACTCTCAAATTCGGCGGCTGGCACGGAGTAAATCGCGATCCGATTACCAGATATATCGGCTACGACAGATACGACAACGCAAGTAAAGAATTTAGCTTTAAAACCGGTATCGACGCAAACTATGATTTATTTGGTCAAAATCACGACTTTTTCACCAGCATTACGATGTCGCGCGAGACCTTCACGCAGCATGACAGAGACGTATTTACGGGCGCGGCAAATCTCACCTATAATACCTTCAACAAAGGCCTCATAAACAACGAACCAAACTGGGGAGATATGACGGCTCTTTGCGCGCTGGGTGCCAACTGCTACAATCTATACTACAACACTAAAATTTACCAACAGATGTTTACGATCGGCACTAGGTATAACTTTAGCGACGACTGGCATTTACTCCTTGGCGCTAGATACTCGTGGTTAAAGAGAAATAGCACTACCGACAACTACCGCCGAGGCACACATACGGTAGCGCAAGAGGTCAAAAAGCACAAATTAACGCCGTATATCGGCCTTACGTGGGATTTTGCCAGAGATCACTCGCTGTACGCCAGCTACACCGAGATATATAAGCCACAAACTGCTACCGATAGAAACGACGAGATACTGGAGCCTATCGTAGGCTACAACGCCGAGATCGGTCTAAAGTCCGAGTTTTTTGACGGCGCGCTAAACACGACCGTAGCGCTGTTTCAGATCGAACAAGAAAATCGCGCGATACAAGACTACGAGTACTACGTCGCCACGAATAAAAACAGAAGCGTAGCCGAGGGTAAAGTACGAAGCCGCGGCCTTGATATCGAAGCAAACGGCGCGATCACCGATAGGTGGAAAATTTTCGGCGGATATACGTATAATAAAAGCGAATACATGAAAGACGAAACGCACAATCCTACAAGTGTCGACTACCGCAAAGGCACAAATGCTAAGCCTTGGATACCAAAACATATTGTCAAGGTCTACACAAGCTACGAGCTGCCTCTAGTTGCGCAGCAAAAGCTAGTCTTTGGCACGGGCGTACGCTATCAGACCAAGACCAACAACATGTACTCAAGATACAATATCACGACCGGCGCGTATTATCCGGCTAACGACATCCCGGACCAAAAGGCCTACGCGCTATGGGATGCGAATATCGCGTATTATTACGACAAGCACTTTAACGTAAATTTATCCGTCAAAAACATAGCCGACGAGAAGTATTTTATCAATCAAAATAACCGCGTGGCCGGACAAAATAACTTCTACGGTGAGCCTAGGAACTTTATGGTGACGTTTAATTACGCGTACTAATCAGGCTATTGCGCACCTGCTTTTTGGGCTTAGCTAGGCTCGTAAAATTTATAAATACGAGCCTCTAGCGTAAATTTGTCTTGCTTATTTATGGAGCTAAATTTGCTCAAATTTAACCTTTCTCGGCTTGCGGGACACGAATTTACTCGTCCGTAAAGCGCGATTAAATTTGCGGTAAAATTTGGAAGATAAATTTCTGCGCAAAAGTCATAATGCGCCGTCAAGCAAGGCAGACGAACATAAAATTAAAAAAGGCTAAATTTGCAAATTTTAAAGAAGTTTTTCATCATCGCGGGCTGGTTTTGGACGGGCAAGCGTTCACTAGCGGCGTGGGCGATGCTGGCTGTGACGCTGGGGGCTAGTCTAGCCATCGTCAAGGTCGCGACGCTAATGAATGCCTGGGATAAAAAATTTTACGACGCGATCGAGAAATTTGAAAAAGATCTCATGCTCCCGCTTGTGGGCGAGTTTCTCGTCTATACTGCGATTATCGTGCTTTTTATCGTGATAGGAAACTGGTTTAAAAAGCTGCTCGTGATCTCGTGGCGCGAAAGTCTAAGCGAAGAGATGGAAAATCTATGGCTAAAAAACGCAAATTTTTACCGCTTGTCCAGCGCCGCGGGCTTTGATAACCCGGACCAGCGTATCGCCGAGGACAGCCTCCTACTCGCCGATAAAAGCGTAAATCTCATAAAATCCATGGTTTATAACCTCTCCAAGCTTTTTGCTTTCACGTTTATCCTTTGGGAGGCATCAAAGGTACTGCACTTTAGCGCATTTGGTCACGAGTTCGCGCTAGAGGGCTTTTTGGTCTACGTCGCGCTCGTTTATACGCTTTTTAGCTCGCTTATCACGCACCTCATAGGCCGCAGCCTAAAGCGCCTAAACTACGAAAAACAGCAGGTCGAGGCCGACTACCGCGCAAATTTGCTAATCACTCGCGAAAACGCCGAAGCCGTCGCGCTGATGAAGGGTGCACGCGCTGAAAAAACGCGCTTTCGAGCGAGCTTTAGCGAGGTAGTGCGCAACTGGCGCGTCATCATGAACACCGAGTTTCGCCTCGAGTGCTTTTCGGCTAGCTACCTAAAGATCACGAATCTAATCCCGATTTTCGCCTGCTTGCCGCTTTACTTTGCGCACGCGATGACATTTGGCGATATGATGCGGGCGCGCTCGGCGTTTTATAGCGTGCAGGACGGCTTTGCGTGGTTTATGGACTACTATAAACAGATCATGGAGTGGGCGGCGAGCGTGGAGCGTGTGTATAAATTTGTCGAGATCGCGCAGGCAGCGGACTCTAAGGTCAAATTTGACGCTAAATTTAGAGAGCACAACAGCGATCTTGACGACGCAAACAAACCTGCCCAGGCAACGGCAGCAAATTTGGCGCAAGATAAATTTAAGAGCGTTAAATTTGACGAGAGTGGCGAACAAAACGAGCTAAAATGCTCAAATTTGCAAATTTTTACCCCGAGCGGCGAAAGGCTGGTTTGCGGGCTAAATTTAAGCGTAAAAAGCGGCGAATGGGTGCTGCTACGCGGAGCTAGCGGAACGGGAAAAAGCAGCGTATTTAGGTATATCGCGGGCATCTGGGATTACGGCTCGGGCGAGGTTGGCGTACCGCGCGGGACGATGAGCGTACCGCAAAAGCCGTTTTTAGCGCGCATGAGTCTAAGGCGGCTTATCGCGTATCCTAGCGATTTGCAAGGCGCCGATGCCGATTTTGAAGGAATTTTACGGCGGGTACGGCTAGAGAAATTTATCTTTGAGCTAGACGAAGTTAAAGACTGGGGCAAGATTTTAAGCGGAGGCGAGGCGCAAAGGCTTGCATTTGCGAGAGTTTATTTTACGCGGCCCACGTTTTTACTGCTTGACGAGGCGACATCGGCGCTTGATAGCGCGCTGGCAAAAGAGCTTTTAGCTAATCTCAAGCGTGACTTTCCGAGTCTTGGCGTACTCATGATTACGCACCAAGAGGAGCTTAAATTTATTTTTGATAAGGTTATTGATATCGGTTCTGTCAAGCAAATGCAACCATCTACAGTTCAAATGAAGCAAGTTTGACTTTACAAAAAAACCGATAAAATTTTATACAAATTTATTAACAGGAGAAAAAATGAAAAAGATTTTATTTTCATTGATTTTAGGCGCGTTCGTGATGGTCGGCTGCGGAAGCGACGAGGCAAAAACGCCTGAGGAATTAGGTGAAAAAGTCGTAAAAACTATCAAAAATAACCCAGTCGATATGGCGTTTTTAATTAAAACCGATAGCAAAGACGAGCAAGATAAAATAGCCAAAAAGATAGAAAAAGAGATAGAAAATAATAAATCAGATAAGATACTTGATGCCTCTGTTTATAAAATAAACATGATAGACCATAAGCACGCCGAGCTTGTAATTGAAATAAAATTTGCAAGCGGAGAGAGAGCTCGTAAATATGCGATTGAAAAATTCGACGAGATTTGGTATTTAAAAAATCCACTTTAAAAAATTAATTCGGGAGCCAAATCGCTCCCAAAAGTTATTTTAAGGAGGCCTTTATTAGCTAAATTTCCGTCAAGCCGAAATTTACATTTTAAAACCCACAAGAGAACAAAGACCTAATGTGGTTTATAGTGGTAACATTGATGTGCTCATTCCCACGGGCGGCAGAAGCAGCATTAATATCGTCCAAGCAATCCCGCCAAAAAGCAAGATGTTAAAAGTTATGATTAAAATTTCGGTTATTTTTAAAATTTGAGTCCTTTCAAAAATGCAAATTTAACCCCTGCGTCGCTTGCGGCCGAACTTAAGCCGCATTTTTACCACCGTTAAATTTAGCGCCTTTAAATTTGAGTTCGCCGCAAAATCTCTTGCCAAATTTCGCCTCGACTATGAGAACTAGCACGAAAAATATCTTTTCGTCGTTTAAAAAAGCGATTTGGCGCAGGGTTTGATCGGCACCGTTAAATTTGACGCCGTTTTCGCGCAAGGTGCGGCAAAACTCGGTCTCGTCAAAGCCTAGTTTTTGCGAGATTTCAGCGATCGTATAGGGCTCTAGCGAGGCGATGATGCGGTCCATGTTGCACATGCTAGGGTTTTTGCGGCGAGTGACGACATCTATGAATTCATTTGCGAGTTTGATGAGCTTTTTCTTGCGATTTATCACGTGTAAAACGGCTGCGAGCGCGACTAAAAAGCCCGCAAATTTATGCGCGCCCATCCAAAACTCGCCGTACTCTCCGAGCGCGAAATTTACCCCCGAAAACGCGAGCAAGCAAAGTCCCAAAATCAGCATGCAAATGAGACAAAATTTATAAACAATCTCAAATTTGAGCATAAAATCTCCTAAAATATATTTTTGAAATTATACATTTTTTAATATAAGGCGTATTTTAAGGACAAATTTAATCCTTTTATTGATATACATCATTTTTGCGCAAATTTATTTTGGATAAACTTTATACGAATTTTTCAAAAGGAGACAAAGTATGCGTGAATACAAGAAGTATTGGTGGGCGCTGGTAGCAGTCGTTACTATCGCCTTCGGGATACTCGGCTATTACGGCGTAGAGGTTTACCGCGAAGCGCCGCCGGTGGTGAGCTTCGCCGATAAAAACGGCAAAATAATAGTCGAGCAAGAGCAAATTTATAAAGGCCAAGAGGCCTGGCAAAGCATCGGCGGTATGCAGGTGGGCTCTGTGTGGGGACACGGAGCGTATCAGGCGCCTGATTGGACGGCTGATTGGCTGCATAAAGAGCTAGTCGCGTTTATGGATATAAAGGCAAATCAGCTTTACGGAGCTAAATTTGACGCTCTAAGCGCCGAACAGCAAGCAAACATCAAGGCTCTAACCAAGAGCGAATACCGCACGAATACGCTAAAAAACGGCGTTATAACGATCAGCGACGAGAGGATCGCGGCAGCAAAGGTAGTGCGCGACGAGTATAACGGGCTTTTCGGCAACGATCCGAAATACCAAAAACTACGCGAAAACTACGCGATGAAAAACAACACGCTAGCTAAAGAGGAAAACCGCGAGCAGTTAAACGATTTCTTCTTCTGGGCGACCTGGGCTACGGCGACGAATCGCCCAAATAGCGAGGCTACGTACACCAACAACTGGCCGCACGAGCCGCTAATCGACAACGTCCCGACGCAAGAAAACGTATTTTGGACGATTATTAGCGTTACGATTTTGGTTGCGGGCGTGGGCTTACTAGTTTGGTTTTCAAATTTCTACGGCGAAAAAGATCACGAGAAACTCGCTCCTATCGATGCCGATCCGCTTTCAAAGCTAAATTTAACTCCGTCTCAAAAGGCGCTTGGCAAATACCTTTTCGTAGCACTCGCGCTATTTGTTTTCCAGATCATGATAGGCGGCTTCGTGGCGCACTACACGGTCGAGGGACAGGAGTTTTACGGTATAAATTTATCCGAGCACATACCGTACTCTTTGGCGCGCACTTGGCATATCCAGGCGAGCATTTTCTGGATCGCGACGGGCTTTTTGGCAGCCGGACTTTTCCTAGCGCCTATCATCAACGGCGGCAAGGATCCTAAATTTCAAAAACTAGGCGTGGATTTGCTTTTCTACGCGCTGCTTTTCCTAGTCGTGGGTAGCTTTGTGGGCGAATACATGGCGATAGCGGGCAAGATGGATACTAGCCTGAGCTTTTGGCTTGGACACCAAGGATACGAGTATATCGAGCTTGGTAGAGTTTGGCAGCTTATTTTGTTTGTCGGTCTTGTTATCTGGATGGCGCTCGTGCTTCGCGGATTTGTCGGCGGGTTTAAGGCTGAGGGCGACAAAAACCTGCTAGCTATATTTACGGCTTCTGCTATCGCGGTAGGGCTTTTCTACGGTGCTGGGCTATTTTACGGACAAAGAAGCCCGCTACCGGTGATGGAGTACTGGCGCTGGTGGGTCGTTCACCTTTGGGTCGAGGGCTTTTTCGAGGTGTTTGCGACCGCTTCGCTTGCGTTCGTGTTTGCATCTTTAGGCTTAGTGGGCAAAAAATTTGCGACCTATTCGACTCTAGCGAGCGCGAGCTTATTTTTGATCGGCGGCATCCCGGGCACCTTCCACCATCTTTACTTTGCGGGAACGACCACTCCGATCATGGCCGTGGGTGCAAGCTTTTCCGCGCTTGAGGTCGTGCCTTTGGTGCTTCTTGGAGCAGAGGCCTTTCATCAGTATTCGCTTCAGTTCGCGCAAAGCTGGGCGAAAAATCTCAAATGGCCGCTTTACTGCTTTATTGCGGTGGCGTTTTGGAATATGCTGGGCGCGGGCGTGTTTGGCTTCCTTATCAACCCGCCGCTATTTTTGTTCTACATTCAGGGGCTAAACACCACTTCGGTGCACGGACACGCGGCGCTGTTTGGCGTTTACGGATTTTTGGCGCTAGGTTTTGTTTGGCTCGTAGCGCTTTATCTTTTCAAAGGGCAAGAGTTTAACGACAAGCTTATGAAAGTGGGCTTTTGGTCGCTAAACGCGGGACTAATGCTGATGATCGTAGCGTCGCTGCTTCCGATCGGTCTTTATCAGGCCGTCGCTGCGATAGATGTAGGCATGTGGTACGCTAGAAGCGCGGAGTTTTTACAGATGGATCACTTGCAAAATTTACGCTGGCTAAGGATGATCGGAGATACGATCTTTATCATCGGCGGCGTTTGCTTCTTTATCCAGATTCTTAAATTTATCGCTGGAAGCTGCGGCTGCAAGGCCAAAGCCTAACCGCCTAAGCCCCTGCTTTAGGGGCTTAGCTTATTATAAACTTCTATCTTGTACAATTCGCCCCAAAGGACGAAAATGCAAAAATTTAAAAAATATCTTCAAATTTCCATCATTACTTTTCTGTTTGCCCTGCACGCCTTAGTGTTTGCAGCGATAAACTACGCTTTTCCGCACTACGACGAGGCGATCGTCACGGGCGGCGAGGTCAAGCGCATGGACAAAGACGGCTTTATCGACGCGCAAAACCCGGCCGACGGCCCGACGCGCGACGTGTACTTTATCTACACGCGCGAAATTAACGGCACGAAAGTGATGCCGTATAGAAACGAGGACACGGGCTGGGGCTTGCCGCTTTATTTTAAATTTAACTCCGCCGACGTCCAAGCCGCCGCACAAAGCCTAGTGGGCGAAGGCAGGGCGCAGATCAAATACTACGGCTGGCGCATCGCGATGTTTGATATGTTTAGAAACGCGGTTTCGGTTAAAAAGCTAAAAGAGGGCAAAACGCGGGCAAATCCTATTTTTAGCTATATATTTTACGCCTTGACGGCGGTTTCGTTTGTAGTTTGCGCCACTTTTGTTAGAAGGAAATTTAAAGACGAGCCAAGCTCAAATTTATAATCCAAGCTAAATTTGAGCTGCTTTTCGTCGCCTCGTTCAAATTTGACTCTGCGAGGACAGCAAATTTGACGTAAAAATTGCAGTCAAAAGGAGATGCGTGAGCGAGCTATACATCTTTATCTCCGAGCTTTGCGCTCTGATAAACGAAAATTTAAAAAAGAATTTCTATTTTCAGGCGGGATTATTTTTAGTTGTAGTTTTGCTCGGATTTTTGGCGGTTTGGATGCAGGAGTAGTCAAATTTGAGCAGACAAATTTGACTACAATGAGCTAAATTTAGCGGCGGACGTAAACCGCGTTAAATTTAGCATTAAAAAGCAAATTTAAAAAATCCCTAAAAAATATCATTTGCAAAGTAGCCTATAATCCAAAAACATATCGCGACAGTCGCAAACCAGCCCATCCCTGCGCTTTTGGCATAAAACAAAAAGGCTAGTACGCAAACTAAGGCTAAATCCGTTCTGGTCAAACTTATTCTCCTGTACGCGCGCCGCCGTCAAATTTAGCGCAGTATAGCCGCCGCACGCAAATTTAGCCTTTTATATTATCGGGCAGCATCGGTTTGCCTAGCAAAAATCCCTGCGCGTATTTGATGCCAAATTTCTTTATCTCGGCGAGAATTTCTTCTGAGCTTACAAACTCCGCCACGACGTTGTAGCCTTGTCTTCCGGCAAAGTCGATGATAGTTTGCAGCAGATACCTAGCGTTTTTGTCGTACGGCAGTTTTTTGATGATCGAGCCGTCGATCTTGATCGTGTCGATATCAAGCTCTAAGATACGGTAGTAGTTCGAGTAGCCGCTACCAAAATCATCGATCGAAATTTTGCAGTCGTAGGCGCGGATCTTGTTGATGAAGTCATTTACGATCTTATAATCATCCACGCCCTCGCTCTCTAGTATCTCAAAATACACATGCTCGGGCCTTGAGCAGACGCGTAGCTTTTTCTCGATGAGATCCCTTATGCTCTCGTTTGCGATGTCGCTACTGGAAAGATTCATCGAAAAGCTCGTATTCGTAAACTTCTCAACTAGCCTAAATACGTGCTCGACGACCTTTTTGGTGATATCGTTATAAAGCGAAATTTTCTTTGCTATGTCCAAAAACTCGCCCGGATAGCGGATCTTGCCGTTTTCGTCGATGAGGCGCACGAGCACTTCGTAGTATTTGACCCGCGCCGTTTCGCCAGATACGTCGTAGATCGGCTGACACTCGACGATCACGGTATCGTTATATAGCGCGTTTTCGATGGTGCGCGACATGATTTGGTTGTGGTAATACTGCTGCTCGATGTGGCTGTTTTCGGTGTAAAACTGCACCGTTTCGCCGTTTTGCTTAGCTTCGTGGTGAGCTAGCATGGCTTGAGTTAGGCGGTTTGTTTGCGGAGTGTCTTGAGGCAGGCTAACGCCGATGGTTATTTTGATATTAGGGATAAACTCGCGTGCCCCCTCAACCGTGATATAGAGATTATTTGCCTTAAAATAATCGATAAATTTACGTACGACCCGCTCTGCATCGTCACCACCGTACCAGATACAAAACTCATCAAACTGCACTCTATAAATGTTCGCATCAATCTTATAAGTATCGATACAAAGCTGAAGTGTCGTCGCAAATGAAGCAATGATGGCGTCCACGGTCTTTGTTTTGTAAAAAAACCGAAAATCCATAAAGTTGTTGATGTTTATATAGATGATCATGCCGCCCG
>CAURWB010000008.1:0-50713 GCA_963528245.1 uncultured Campylobacter sp.
GGCAGATGGGCCAAAAGCCGCGGTTTGCTACGCACCAAAGGGCACGAAACGGGCGCAAATGTCGTGGAGCAAATGTGCGAGTTTTGCATCGACGAGGGCGTGGCGGTACTGAGCCTATACGCATTTAGCACCGAAAACTGGAAGCGCCCAAAGAGCGAAGTGGCGTTTTTGATGGAGCTTTTATATAAATTTTTGCTATCAAAACGCGATAGTTTTATCAAAAACGGCATCAAATTTAACGTTATCGGCGACGAAAGCCCGCTAAGCGATAAGCTAAAAAACGAGATTAAGGAGATCAAAAATGCGACCGCTCAAAACTCGCGGTTAAAGTTAAATTTAGCCCTAAACTACGGCGCAAAAGATGAAATTTTAAGAGCCTTTAGGAGATTTTGCGAAAAAAACGGCGGAAAATTTGACGCCGAAAAATTAGCTTTAAATTTGAGCGAAGATAGCTTGCAGGAGTGCCTCGACGAGCCCGCACCCATCGACCTTCTCGTGCGCACGGGCGGCGAGCAAAGACTGTCAAATTTTATGCTCTGGCAGGCTTCATACGCCGAGTTTACATTTACGCCCACGCTTTGGCCAGATTTTACCCGCGAGGAGCTAGCCCAGATAACAGCCAAATTTAAGAAAAAAGATAGAAGGTTTGGCGGACTTTAAATTTGATGTTTTTGGCTGCCTCTGTCTTTTTAAATTTACGTCGTTTTATTTAATTCGTTCGCCGAAAACGTAACTTTAAATTTGACAAACAAAAGCCTTGCCGCAACGCCGTTTTGCATAAATTTTGAACCAAAATCTTTAAATTTAAAATCATTCAAGGCAATATTTCGCTAAAATCGCCTTTAAATTTTGTGTTTTATGCTTTTTGCGGCGCAAATAACGAGTCCAATTTTAGTTCAAATCGCGCGGCAAATTTGCGCGAACATTGCTTAAAAACGTCGCCGCTAGCCCAAAACAACCGCAAGCAGCCAAATGCATTATAAATTAAATTAGGAGAGTTATGATTTTCGCCGTTGTATTTTTTATTTTATTGTTTTTTATCTTGGGCGCCGTAGTCGGCAGCTTTAGCAACGTCCTGATCTACCGCATGCCGCGCGGCGAGAGCATAAATTTCCCCGCCTCGCACTGCCAAAGCTGTAAAACTCCGCTAAAACCGTATCATAACATCCCGATTTTTGCATGGCTTTTTTTGCGCGGCAAATGTGCGTTTTGCGGCGAAAAAATCAGCTTTCAGTATCCTCTGGTTGAGCTTGCTAGCGGCCTGCTTTGCGTGCTTGCGTATTGCGTTGAGACGCACGGACTTGAGCCTCTTGCGGACGGCTTTTACGCCGCGATTTTTAAGGCGGCAATGCTTGGCATCTGCTTTATCTTGCTGCTAGCGCTTAGCCTCATCGACTTTCGTTACAAGGCTGTTCCGGATCCGCTACTTTTTGCCAGCGTCGCATTTTCGCTACTTTACGGTTTTAATCTACCCGCCTCTTTTGACTCTGATGAGCTTTTGCGCGCCTTTGATTCGTTTATAAACGCTGCAATTTTTATGTTTGCATTTTGGTTACTGCGCGCGGTCGTTAGCCTGGCTCTCAAGCGTGAAGCTATGGGCTCTGCGGACATCTTTATCGCGGGCGTTATGGGAGCGATTTTGGGCATCAAGCTTGGCCTCATGGCGATCTATGTCTCGGCGCTACTGACGCTACCTGAATATCTCATCGTGCGAAAACGCGGATACGAGCTACCTTTCGTGCCGTTTTTGAGCCTTGCTACGCTCATCGTTTATGCGTTTAAGGAGCAGTTTATCTACATCTTAGGGCTGATTTATGGATAGGACGGCGCGTTATCTTTTTTCAAACTTCCTAAGTACGTTCGCATCGCTATTTGCGACGCTTTTTCTCATCATGTCGATCGTGTTTTTCATCCAGATCGCGCGTATCACGTCATACATCGAGATTACGTTTATAGAGCTTTTTAAACTCTATATGTTTATGCTGCCTAGAGTGTTGCTTTTTACCGTTCCTATCGCGTTTTTCGCATCGCTTGCGCTTATGTTTTTCAGACTTTCGCGCGAAAACGAGAGCATCGTGCTTTTTACGCTCGGATATTCGCCCGTTAAGATCGCTAAATTTTTTCTCATCGTTAGCGGCGCGGTCTCAATCTTTCTCATCGTCACCGCGATAGTGCTGATCCCTACGGCCGCAGAGCTAAACTCAAATTTCGTCTCGTACAAAAAAACCGTCGCCAAGCTAAATTTAAAAACAACCGAATTCGGACAAAAATTTTCCGACTGGATGGTCTTTATCCAAAATGAAAAAAGCGACGAAAACGGCACTCTTTACGAGGGCGTGACGCTTTATTCACCAAAAGAAGGCGCGCACCGATTCGTCCTTGCTAAAAACGCTCGCCTAACCAACAACAACGCCGTCCTTGAGTTTACGCTATCAGAGGGTAAAATTTACGATATGAGAGACGCCTCGTGGCATAAAACAGACTTTGGCACGATGAAAATCAGCACCGCCCAAGAGGACAGCGTCGCGCAAACTAAGTCGTTTGTGCAGTATTGGCAGGCGATGAGCGAAGATAAAAAGCGCGCCAAAGACTTTGCAACCTACGTTCTCATCGCGCTTTTTCCGCTAGCGACGACGCTTTTTGCTTTGAGCCTAGGTATCGTGACCTACCGCTACGAAAAAGGCTTTGTGTATTTTGGGATATTTGGCGTGCTATTCGGGTATTTTACGCTCATTATGCTCTTTAGTTCGCGCGTTTTTATCGCGATTGCAGTGATATTTTCACTATTTTTTATCGCCTCGATTTTTAGCTTTAGGGCTAAAATTTTAAAAAGATACTAAGTGCGGCTTAAACTAGTTTTTAGCTACGACGGGTCGAAATTTCAGGGCTCGCAGACCCAGCCGCACGAAAACGGCGTCGAGGACGCTCTGGGCGTAGCCCTAACGCACGTAGGGATCTTTAGCAAGATAATCTCCAGCTCGCGCACCGATAAGGGCGTGCACGCAAACAATCAAGTCGCCTGCGTGGAGTGCGGCGAGCATTTTAGGGACTTTGCGCGCCTAAAAGCCCTCATCAACCGCCACGCTCACCCGGCTATTCACGTCAAATTTATAAGCCGCGTTAAAGACGACTTTCATCCGCGATACGACGCTACGGCACGTGCATATCGATACGTGATTAATCACGGCGAGTTTTCGCCTTTTTTGGCGCCTTACGAGACTTTTTTACCAAAATTTGACCTAAATTTAGCAAACGAGCTGCTCGCGCTTTTTGTCGGCGAGCACGATTTTAGCGCGTTTATGAAGCTTGGCAGCGATGTCAAAAGCCCGGTGCGGCGCGTCTCAAAGGCTTTTTGCTACGCGCGCGGCGAGCGAACGATTATCGTTTTTAAAGCAAACGGCTTTTTGCGAGCCCAGGTTCGCCTCATGGTCGCTAGCGTTTTAAAGGCGCCCGAGCTTGCCAAAAGCGGTAAATTTAGACAAATGCAGACGCATGAGTTTAAATTTGAGCGCGCCGAGGCAGCAAATTTGAGAGCGAATTTAAACAAAAATAGCAGCGATAATATCCTGACAAAAAGCCACGAAGGCGTAAATTTGGCGAAATTTGAAAAAAACGCAAATTTAACCGCCGAACGCACCGAGTGCGTCGCCTCAAATTTTGACGATAAAAACTTAAATTTAAACGAAGTAGCAAACAACTGCCGCGATACAAATTTCCTCAAGGCAAAAGAGCTTTTACGCCAGGCTATCTACGAGCAAAAGCCGCTCACGCGTATCCCCGCGCCTCCAAACGGCCTTTATCTAAACCGAGTTTTTTACGAATGAGAAATCTAAAAATCGAAGAAGCTATCGCTGCCGTAACGCAAAAGCAAAATGAGTGTAAAAAAATAGTCAAAAAATACGCTACATTTATGACTATAACGACATTTGTCGCACCAATACTAATTTTTATTATTATGGAGCGACGCTTTGAAATATTCTTTCTTTTATTTGCAGTCATCCCAATATACGTCACGCCGAGGATTCCAAAAGTAGAAAAAACGCTGGAAGAGTATAGAAGCTTCTACAAAAATGTTTTTGTTAGCACGGTAATTGCCGATATAGATAGCAATTTTACATACGAGCCTCAAAAAGGCATCACCGCAAACGAATTTTATAAAAGCGGAATATACAGGCGCGTAAATTTTTACGGCGAAGACCAAATAAGCGGTACTTACGCTAATGTCAAATTTCAATTAAGCGAGGCTATAAAAGTAGAAAAAACATATGACTCAAACGGCTCAAAAAACCCTTATCTAGCGCTTTTGAGAGTAAGCAAAGTCATATACGACGAATACATGGACTTTAACGGTACAGTACTAGTCTGCGAGTTTTATAAAAATTTCAAAGGACAAACGATACTAGCCGACAAAAAGGTGCTAAATACGAAAATATCTGGTGAAAAAGAGATACTTGACGATACAGAGTTTAACGACGAATTTCGCGTATTTACCGACGACAAAATAGAAGCGCGCTATCTTTTAAGCCCCGGTTTTATGCAACGCCTACGCGAGGTTAAGCAGGGTTTTGACAGTGCCGTATCGCTAAGCGCGGCGTTTATGGACAATAAATTCTATCTCTTTTTAAACGGCGCAAAAAACCGTTTTGAAAGTTCACTATTAGACCCGCCGCTAAGCCTTTCTGATGCGCAGGCCATAAAAGATGAGATCTCGCAACTGCTGCGCATAATCGACGAGCTAAATTTGAGCCTTGACGTTTATAAATGATTTTGCTTTCCAGTGGCAAATTTAGCTAACTACTGGCTTACAAAATTATCCAGATTTGGTCTGTAAATCTAATTATATAGTTTAGCAAACAGCCTCTATCGGCCAAAATTTAAGACTGCTATAAAAAACCTATACTGACGAAGCGGCTCTAATAAAAGAAAATTTGGCAAAATAATTTAGATAAACAAGCGTAGCGACGCAAATTCGGTAGGTAAAATTTAAGTAAAACCGCGATACTGGGATATAGCATAAAATTTGGCTTAAATTTGATTTCAAGCGGATCAAATTTCATCATGTCAAGCACAGCTAGACTCCTAGCCTCAAAAAATCAAATTTACCCGATACCGACCTAAAAAGCATATCCTAAATTCGCTCGTAAATTTGAGCCAAATTTACAAAATATCCCTCTGCCCTTTTGCATTTATCGGACTTAGCACGCCCATTTGCTCCATCTGTTCGATGATCGTAGCGGCGCGGTTGTAGCCGATTTTTAGGCGGCGTTGTAGGTAGCTGATCGAGGTTTTTTGCTCGCTTAGCACGATCTCTTTGGCCTCTTCGTAGAGCTCGTCTAGCTCGCCCGCTACGGCGCCGGAGCCTGTGCCCGCACCGCCGCTAGCGCCCTCCTCAGCTAAAAATCTCTCGTCGTAGACCACCTCTTGCTGCGCTTTTAGGAAATTTACTATCGTGTCGATTTCTTTTTCACTAGCAAACGGCGCGTGCAGCCTGATGACGCCCGGGCTTCCAGGAGGCGTAAACAGCATATCGCCGCGTCCTAGCAAGCTCTCAGCGCCCATTTGATCCAGAATCACCTTGCTATCGATGCGCTGGCCGACGCGGTAGCTGATACGGCTAGGCAAATTTGCCTTTATGAGCCCCGTCACGACGTCTACGCTCGGGCGCTGGGTGGCTACGATGAGATGTATGCCGCTGGCCCTAGCCATCTGTGCCAGACGCCCGATGTATAGCTCCACGTCCTTGCCGCTAGTCATCATGAGATCAGCCAGCTCGTCGATGATCACGACGATATACGGGAACTGCTCGCCGCCCTCCTCTTTCATCTTTTCGTTGTAGCTTTCGATATTTTTGGTGCGCGTGTGGCTCATGATCTGGTAGCGGCGCTCCATCTCAGCAACCATGTTTGATAGCGCGGTTATAGCCTGCTTAGCCTGCGTGATGACGGGCGTGAGTAGGTGCGGGATGTCGTTATAGATACTAAACTCGAGCATTTTTGGATCTATCATCATCAGGCGCAGCGTCTGTGGGCTGTTGCGATATAGCAGACTTAGTAGCATCGCGTTTATGCCCACGCTCTTGCCAGATCCCGTCGTGCCCGCGATTAGCAGGTGAGGCAGCTTTTTTAGATCGGTGACAAAGGGCGCACCGACGATATCCTTGCCCAGCGCGATAGTTAGCGGACTGCTCGAGTTTTTGAAAACTTCGCTATCTAAAATTTCTTTTAGATATACAGTCTCGATATTTTTGTTCGGAACCTCGATACCTACGACGTCTTTGCCAGGTATCGGAGCCTGGATACGGATGGTCTGCGCGCGCAGAGCCATCGCGAGGTCGTCTTGCAGGGTTAAAATTTTACTCACCTTGATGTGCGGCGCCTGACGAAACTCAAACGTCGTGACGATCGGACCCGTATAGGTGCGCACGACATCGCCGTCTATTTTAAATTTGCGCAGTTTATCGAGCAGATCGGAGATCTTTTGATCGATCTCAGCCTCATTTACGCTGTTTGATCTCTTAGGCGGATCGGCTAAAAATTTAAGCGGCGGCAACGCAAAATCCTTAGGTTTTTCGACCTTGCCTTTTTCCATTTGTTCAAGCAGTTTTTTATTTTCGGCGACTTCGTTTAAAATTTCGACGCCGTTTATAGTAGTACTTTTTTCTTCTAAATTTGACTCGCTTTCATCCTGCGCATCGTCTTCGTCGTCCGGCTCGTCTTCATCCTCTAGCTTTTCGCCGTTTCCCTCGCTCAAATTTGACTCACTTTGAGCTTTAGGCTTTTTGATTTGTCTAGGTTTTTTTTGCGATTTTTGCTTAATCTCGGCTGGGTTTTCAAATTTATCTTCATTGGCGCTAGGTTCTACAAAAGCCTTTTTTAGGATAGCTATGATGTTATCTTGCGCGATGAGACCAAAACTCAACACAAAAAGCATCAAGATAAATACCCACATGCCTATCACGCCGGCAACGTCTTTTAGCGCATCATTTATGCTGTTTGCGACTAGTCCGCCGTAGTTAGCGTCCGCGCCTGATTGAAACATCAAAAACGCCAAAAACAGCAGCGTCGCTCCGAGCGCCGTCTGGACAAATTCGGCATTAAAACCGTTAAAGTATTTGTAAATATAATATGCGAAAAATATAAAAATAAAAGGATAAACGTAAGCTATAAAGCCAAAAAGCTTGAAGTTCCAAAGCCCGATCGCGTTGCCAAAACTACCGACGAAATTTGCCGCAGGCGCGATAGTGGCGATCCCGAAAAATATCAAAAAACAAACGACTACGACTAAAACCGATTCTCTTAAAATGGTGCGTCCTTTTAAATTGAGTAAATTTAAATTTGCGGGAGAGCGAATTTTAGAGCCGAATCTATCAAATTTGGCCCCATTTTCGCTCCGCCCGCTTTGACAACGAAACTTTAATAAAGCGGTAGATTATAGCGAGTTTTTACATATAGTTTAATAACGAAAGCTGGTTTATCTTAGCCACGGACTGCAGCATCGCCTGATACGACATCATTTTTTGCATGAGGTTCATATATGTCTCGACGTGGTCTGCGTTTGTGATATCGGCCTTGACGGTTTTTACGTTTACCTCCATGACGCTAGCCTGCGTGTTGGTCTGTATTAGGGTATTTGTTTGATTTCCAACTTTAGTGCGGATTTTGTTTACGTGATCGGCGATGTGATCTAGTCTCTCGATCGCGCCCTGGATACCGGAGTTTCGCGGATGTTCACTCTCACTATCGGCACGGTATTGACCGCTTCTTACAGCCTCTATCATCCTATCCAGGTCATCAAAAATATCCACGCTCGGGCTATCTATCTCGATACCGTTGTTTGCCGAAAAGTTCCATAGTGAACCGTCTCCTTGCGTGGTTGCAGGCGTCGTACCGGTGCTATCTCCGTAAAATTGATCAGAATTTACCTCGTCGTAAATTCCGACTTTTATCGGCGTGACGGCGTTTTGCTTGTCGGTTACTTTTATGCGGCCGCGGTGATCCATATTTGCCTCTACGCTACCTTGCGATTTTGCTATAGCTTGTTTGTAGGCGACATAATCAGCCTGGGCACTACCGCCGGCGCCCGCAGGAACATTGTCACTAGCTACCATACCGATAATGTCGTTTAGCTGCCTAAAAGTCATATTTTTTGACTGCGTAGTTCTGCCCTCGGTGGTCGGCGGGTTTGTGGTGTCGTTGTAAAAACTATCCCAAACCTCGGTAGTGTATGTGGTGCCATCCGGTCTTGTTATGCTTACCTGAGCATTACCTGATGTTGCAGGCGGTACGGCGCTACCGAAAATCACGTCCACTTTATAATCTCCGCCGCTTTTAGATTTGATCTGCATTTTTAAGGCTTGATCATTCATGTCGTATTTGTCTCTTTCGCCGAGATATAGCTCTTTTGAGCCCACGACTTGGCTTAGCGTCGTGTTATCGTCGGCAAATTTACCGCTACCGCGCTCTACTTGCGATACGGTGCCTATTAGGTTTCTGCCCTCTTGTTTAAAGTTTATCTTGTCGTAGTCGTAGGCATTTGTAGTGGCTCCGTCTAGGTCTTCGTATTTACTTTTAACAAATTCCGTGATTTCATAGTCGTCTGGGTTTGCCTGCACCATGGCTTCGAGCGGGTTTGCGCCGCTAGTTAGGCTATCTACAGTGTCAAACGCACTAGAAGCTCCAGCTATACCGCCAGCTAGAGCATCCGCGTTTGCCACTTTTTTCGTCGCCGCTATCATGTGAAAATCAATAACCTGATTGCCCTTGCTTAGGTCTTTTACGTTGATTTGACCCTGGTTATTTATCGTTACTTCGACGACTTTATTAGTCGGAGTGTTGCCGTATTCGGTGCCTATTTTTTCTAGCAGGTCGTTTATCGAAGCGTCCGAAGTCATCTTAAATTTACTCGTAAAGCTCGTGCCG
This sequence comes from uncultured Campylobacter sp., assembly GCA_963528245.1. Taxonomy (GTDB): domain Bacteria; phylum Campylobacterota; class Campylobacteria; order Campylobacterales; family Campylobacteraceae; genus Campylobacter_A. The sequence goes on from CAURWB010000008.1 coordinate 8,919, forward strand.
TTTGGCTTTTTGCCCTGCAAGAAAAACGTCGTATCCTGAAACTGTCTCACGCCCGTACCGGTAAAATCTTGGTTGGTTAGAGTTTTTTCGTCTTTTACATATTTAAAACCGATTAGATCGCGCATTTTATGCTCGCTATCGATATAAACGGTTTTATTTTTATCGTCTAAATTTTGAGCTTTTAGCATCGTATTGGAGGTGACTTTTTTATTATAATCGCCGTCCTTACCCAAAAACAGCTCATGTCCGTTTTGATTATAGGTTAAATTTATCTGTGCTCCGCCTACGGCTTTCATTGTTTGCGCATTGCCGAAATACTCGTTTGTATCGCCGTTTATAGGTTTTGTGTTTATAGCGCTTCCAGAGAATAAAAACTGTCCGTTTATCGAGGTGTTTGCGATATTTACTAGGTGATTTTTGATACCCTGAAGATCGTTTGCGATGGCTTCCCGCGATGTTTGCGAGTGGATTTCGTTTGCACCCTGAACTAGCTTCGTTTTAAAAGTTTCAAGCTGCTGCTTAAATTCACCCAAAGCCTTATCGGTATTTTTTGAAAAGTGTTGCGCCTTTGACGTAGCCGTTTGCACCTGCTCAAGCGTCGCAACCTCGTAATCAAGCCTCATGCCGTCATTGTAAACACTACTATCCTCGAAAGAATTTTGGATTTTTAAACCGCTTGAAATTTGCGTATTTAGCTTGTAAAGCGCTTTCATATTGGTCTGATAGTCGTAGTTATTCGTAAATTTCATTAGCTGATTCGTCATTCTCATCGCATTTTTCCTTAAATTTAATTGAGCTCTTGCAAGCAAATAAAGTTCCACTCGTTATATCGTCAAATTTCAAAATTTATTTAGTTTTAGATATGATTTTGACAAATTTAAGGAGAACAAATGAAAATACTCTTTTCGCCGAGCGAAGCAAAAACCGCCGTGAGTCCAAACAAATTTATAGACAGAAACGACTTTATTTTTCCTGATTTATATGAAAAGCGGTGCGAAATTTTAAAAATTTACGATGATTTTTTACAAAAGGCTACCATTGTAAAAATCTCAAAACTTTTCGGCGTGAAAAATTTGACCGATGAGCCGAGCTTACGCGAAAGCCTCTTTAAAAAAGGTGCAATAAAAGCCGTCTTGCGCTATGACGGAGTAGCCTACAAACACCTTGACTACCGCAGCCTTGATAGCGCGGCGCAGGAGTTTATAGATAAAAATACGCTGATTTTTTCAAATTTATTCGGCCCTGTGACGGCGGCAGATGCACTACCCGAATACAAACTAAAGCAAGGCGAGCGCATAAATGGGCTAAATTTAGAGGAATTTTATAGGCAAAATTTTAGCGACGAGATAGATGAGTGGCTAGGAGATGACGACATTTTAGACCTTAGAGCTGAGTTTTACGAAAAATTTTACCGCATACAAAAACCGTTTGCGACCTTTAAATTTCTAAAAAACGGCAAAGTCGTCAGTCACTACGCCAAAGCATACCGCGGGATAGTTTTGAGGCAAGTAGCGCAAAATGTGGTAAAAAACTTCAGCGAACTTTGCAAAACCGATATAGAAAATTTGCGCCTTATAGACGTCAAAAAAACTGGACTAAAAAGCGAGTTTTTGGTGCAAATAGTCTAAAATTCGAGCTTTTTCGTCAAATTCGCGTAAAAATCGTTAAATTTTCGGCTAAAAACTATTGTATTTTTTATAAAAACGTTGTAAAATGCCCGCATATCACTTCTTATTAAGGATGGTTCTATGAAAAAAGCTGATTTTATTCAAGCTGTTGCCGACAAGGCCGGTCTTTCTAAAAAAGATTCTCTAAAGGTAGTTGATGCCGCACTAGAGACTATTGAAGAGGTTCTTAAAAACGGCGATAGCATTAGCTTTATAGGCTTTGGTACATTCGCTACTGCCGAAAGAGCCGCTAGAAAAGCAAGAGTACCGGGAACTACAAAAGTTATAGATGTTCCTGCTAGCAAAGCGGTTAAATTTAAAGTAGGCAAAAAATTAAAAGAAGCAGTAGTAGCAGGCGCAGGCAAAAAAGGCAAAAAGAAATAATCACCCTTTCATGAAAGCTCAAGATTGGGCTTTCATGTTTTTTAATCTCTTTTTTATATCTTTCAAGGTAAAATCTCACTTCTTTAATTAGCCCGAGTGGTGAAACCGGTAGACGCGCCAGACTCAAAATCTGGTAAGGGCAACCTTGTGTCGGTTCGAGTCCGACCTCGGGCACCATCGATTTTATGTATGTTTGAGCGCTTTTTCTCAAAATTGGAAAATCTATAATTATATCCTAGGGTGCACATTAGGGTGCACATTTTTTTATAATTTTATATACTTAGCACATAAAGATTTTTAAAAAACCGTATAATATTCTTTTTATGCTTAGGGGAAATATATGTATCCACATACAAACAATGAAATAAATTTCGGCAGCTATGATTTGGTCACAAGTAGTGAACCAATCAAATTAAATATTATGCGACTTTATAATTTCAACTATAGTTACAATCCAACGGATGTTTTTCAGTCTAGCTATAATATTTTAATAGAACTAGAGAATATTGGCAGTGTATTTTGGCTGGATAATACAGGAAAAATATGCCATTATAGTAATAATATAGTTAGAAATGTCAACAGGAGCAACTTGTCTCAACTCTTGTCGTCTCTGCTTGGTCGCCAGATATATATTTTTAGAAATACTTTGGAATTCAACAATAAAACTAAAAAAACTCTATTACCTACAAATAGCATATTGCTTTTAAGCACACTTCGCATAGTAAACGGGGAAATGTTTATAACTTGCGCCAATTCAGGTTTTATAAATCAATCTTACTCCGTTAATGTTTTTTACAGAAATACTTTTCATCGTTCCTTTTATTTGGAAACAAATAAAAGGAACGATATTAAATTTTCCATTATTATCGAGTATATAAACTATATTTCGAACTACAATATAGATAAATTCAATTACATCATGAGTTTGCTATCCAAGTTTGTTAAACATATAAGTATGGTAACAGACTTATTCACTCCATCCCCTACAAGTAACATATTGGTTTTTGTAGCAAATAAAGATAGCGGAATAGATATATTAATAAATGAAATTTTGATTCCATTATGCGGATCTTTAAATTGCATAGAAATAAACGACGATACAATGCAAAATCATGATATAAAAAATCAAGCAAAAAATAAAATTTTATATATTTTTAATAATATAACCGCCAAAACAACAACAAATAAAACCAAAAAGGAAGCTCTAGAGAACTTTTTTTGTCCTACTGATTATTTGTGTTCTTCTATTGATATAAAAATTATTACAGCAGAAAAAAGCTATTTGCCTTTTAATATTAAATTTGAGTATAGTGTTTTTATGGTATCAGGAAGTTTAAAAAATTTCTTACAATCTATAAAAGAAAATAATATAAACACAATTGATGAATTAAAAAATAAAATTTTATTAGATTTAGAAAATTTTGCCAATATACTGCGAGCCTATGTATTAAAAAACAAAAATGCATTAACTATACCAAAAGATGTTGATGTAACAATAAGGCCAACACTAGAATATTGTGTTGCAAAATTTGCAGATGGTCTTAAGAATGACAATAATTTATTGACTAAACTGCAAGAATTATATGTCGATAAAATTTTTAAGGACATAGAAAAACTATATGATAAACATAAAAAAGTAGAACGAAAATACATATACGAGGTCTTTAAACAAAAATATGACTATGATATTAGCGCTACTACTTTGTATAAGAAACTAAAAGAGCTTGATGAAAATTTCTTCAAAACAGTACCAGCTCCAGGCGGAGCAAAATGCTTCTATTTCCCAGACAAAAATTAGATAAATATTTTTAAAGTATTAATATTATACTTAATTGATATTATGTTTCTTTTAGTGTTTCTATTATATTTCTAGATATAGATAAAAATAAATTTAATGTTTCTATTCTAAAGTTAGAAACATTAAAAATATAATATAGAAATACTTATAAAATACCTAAAAAGCGTATTTTATAGCACTTTTGTTTCTATACTATTAAAATATTATATTTTAAAATTAATACATAAATTCCTAAAAATACAATACTTTTTACTTATATACATATATAAATATATAGAAACTATTTGTACATTATACAATGATAAAAGTAAATATATACTATCTAAAAAAATAGTTGCGTAAATTTTAGATTTCGTATGCGCTTTTAGTACTTTCTTTTTTCAGCAGCTCAATCCATTGACAAAATACAACCCAAGGATTTTGAAAATGGAAATTTATGCAAATTATGATTCGCTCCTTCCAAAAGGATTGCTGTTTAGTATAAAGGATATAGAGGAGATGAACTTGATAAAATCTGATATGCTAAAGAAGTTGATTTACAATAGAGAAATAGAGGTGGTGAAGATCGGCACCAAGAATTTTATTAGTAGGCAAGTCTTGATTTTATTCTTAGAAAGCAACACTCTGCCCGCCCTAAACTAACAAAACCGCTACAAATTAAACAATATCACCCTTTTTATTTTACGCACTTACAAAACGCCCCCCTACTTCAACAAGGCACAAAGATCTCCACCTATGGCTAATCTGCCATGGGTGGATATGGGATCAAAATGAAAAAATTTCAATTATATATTATTTATATAAGCATATAGAAATATATCGCTACTTCACTTTTCAAGGAGCTAATATGGTAAATCGTTGCTTTTTACCAAATAAGAGGCCGTCTCGGATCAAAAGACTAATCCATAAACTATTACGTCTAAAACGCAAAAGGAATAGATATGAGTTCTAGCGTAGTCAGTATAAGCGATAGTTCACCGACGGCAAGAATAAGAGGTTTTGGGTATTTTCCAATCGATAGCATAAATTTTAAATTACATTTTCAAGGGGTGTGAAATGGGAGTTTTTTTAGAGATAGTGATAGCCATCGCTAAGATAATCAAGGATAGTGTGAATGAGTAGTGTAGCTATTTGTAGCAAAATCATAGTCGAAAGGAGAAACAAAAAATGACTATATCAAACGAACCGCTCACTAATGAGCAATTAGAGCAATTAGCTCCGTCTTTGTTTGCGGACGAACCGTATTTTGAAGCAAGCGACAAGTATCACTTTATATCTACGATCGACGTAATAAACGAGATCAGGGATTACGCTTGGTATCCCGTAGGCGTAAGAGAAGCAAACGTGAGAGACGAAAAGAAAGAGGGATTTCAAAAGCATTACGTAAGGTTTCGTCATCTAGACGATTTTTTAAACCCAGGAGAGAATGTAGTAGAGCTTTTGCTGTTTAATTCGCATGATAGAAGCAAATGCTTTAGTATAAGTGCGGGCGTATTTAGATTCGTTTGCGCTAACGGCCTAGTGATATCAGACGAAGTATTCGAGTCTTACCAAATAAAACACTTGGGCGACAAAGAAAACGACGTATCGATCGCTATAAACAAAATAGCCAAAGCCAAATACGATATTTTGGACAAAATAAAGCTATTTAGCAAAATACCGCTAACCCAAGACGATAAAGCAAGCTTTGCCAAGGCTGCGATCACGTTAAGATTTGAAAAGCATTTGGAGGTGGATTATAGAGATTTATTGGTTCCGCACAGGATAGAAGACGAGAAGGACGACCTATATACCACCTTTAACACCATCCAGGAACATTTGATTAGGGGCAACATTAGCGGAATTAACGCCGAAACGAATAGACGATTTACTAGTAGGATTATAAAATCGATTTCTACCGATACAGACATAAACAAGAAGCTTTGGAATATGGCAGAAAGCATCGCCAAGATTAAAGCTACTCAAAGCAAATTGATAGCATAAGGCAGAAAAATGAAACTTATAAACTACAAGCTACAATCCGAGATAGAACGCTTAAATGAAAATAAGCCTACGCAAAATTTTAAAGAGTATCTTAAAAGTATCTTAGAAAATAATAGTACGAGCTACTTTCAAAAATGCGACTACTTAGGGTTATCTCTAGACGAGATCAAAAATAAAATAGACGTTTTATCTCAAGACATACAAGAGCTTCAAACTCTGAAACGAAACTTAACACAAGCGCTAGAGATCGCAAAGGAGATAGCGGCGGAAGTTTTCTTGGAAAACGGTATCGACAGAATAGACGGTAACGTAATCTCATCTTTAACTCTGATTAAAGAAAACGTAAAGACAAAAGACGAAATCAAGATTAAAGACGAGGCTGCGTTAATGAGCCTAGGCTACGTAAAATTTAGCCTTGACATGGAGGCCATAGAAGAAGGACTAAAAGACGGTAGACGAGATGAAATAAAGGATTTTGCGGAAATTTCGATCGTTAGCACCGTTTGCCCAGCCAAAATCAAGGTTAATAAAAAAAGAGACGTCAAACCTAACAATATCAATATGCTCCCAGCAGACGACGAGCTTCCAAAAGCTGTTTAAAAGGATATTAGATGTTTAACGAAAAGCAAATTAAAATCCTGCAAGAAGAACTAGATAGCAGTAGGATAAAAACAAGAGAAAAGGCCAATATTAAATTATCCTACTTGGAAGGTTTTGACGTTATAGAAGCCGCCAATAACATTTTTGGATTCGGGAGCTGGAGTTACAGTATCGTTTCGTTAGGGCAAGTATCGCAAGAGACGAACAATAATCAAAACGCCGTCGTTTGCTATAAAGCCGTAGTTAAGGTCGATGTCTTTAGCTTAGATCACTCCAAATGCATTACTCGCCAAGATGTAGGATTTGGCACGGGGGTAGCCAAAAGTCTAGCATACGCTCACGAAAACGGCGCAAAAGAGGCCGTAACCGATGCACTAAAAAGGAGTTTGCGAACATTTGGAAATCAATTCGGCAATTCTCTATACGACAAAAGCCGTAACTACGTTCCGCAAAATGCACAGCAAAACAATTTGTCAAAAGCTACTGTCAGCCTACACAAGCAAGAACAAAAACCTAACTTCTATACCAGACAGAACAACCTCAGCCAAACCGACGAGCAAACGACCTTACAAAATTTAGGTTTAGATATCGTCCAACGAAATGGATTTTTGCTAGTTACTGGGAAAGACGTATTTTCAAAGAAGGATACGATTAAATCTCTTGGCTTTAGATGGGACAACGGTAGCAAGCAATGGTATAAAGCCATTAGCCCTAACGTTGCATAATAAATATACGCTCAAAGTCCGATATGGGCTTTGAGCGTATATTAATATTTTACTTTTTTTGTTTTGCCATAAGTACGTATATTAACTGATAATTTAAGACGTATAGAATATCAAACCCTTAGCCAATCCGCTATATTGTTTTCTACAGGCTTTGATTTTAGCATAATAAGTATTATTAATTAATTTAAAGTTATTAATAGATACAAAAATAGCTAAATATACAATCTGTAGTTATCTAAAATATCAAAGGAGTTAAATATGACAAAGAAACACTGCGGCAGAACAGCACAGAGAAGGCAAGAAAGCCTAAATGAATATGTAGATGGAATTATGCAAACTAATTCCAGGATAGACGTGATAAGAGTTGATTTGTATTATAGACAAGAAAATAGAGACGACGTTACATTGGAAAGCTTTGACAATGATATCAACCACTTGTACACCAATAAACGAGGCAATACGCTATTTAAAAATTCAAAAGGCTATATTATCAAAATGGAGCAAGGAGATAGTGGATATAACCACTTACACGCTCACATCGTTATCTTTATGGATGGGCAAAATACTAGAGAGCAAACAACACCAAAGACAGCCAAACGTCTTTGCGACTATTGGAATAATAATATTACAAAAGGTAAAGGGTGTTCTCATAATTGCAATTTAGGAAAATATAAGAATAATGGGCTGGGTAGATTTTGCTACAACGACAAAGAAAAAATACAAATTCTGAAAGAGAAAGTGCTGTCATATCTATGCAAGGGAGAGCAAAATATAGTCAATGCAGACGGAAAAGGCTTTAGAGCTTTAAGGAGAGGCGTCATGCCAAAGAAAACCAATAAAGGCAGGCCTAGAAAGAATTAGCCGTATTGATGTATTTTATATCAATTTTCACGCTCTAAATGCTATAATCTAGCCAAAATTTCAATAACCTAGGTATAAATATGGCACTCAAAAAGACAGAACTTTATTCATCGCTTTGGGCTAGTTGCGATGAACTGCGCGGCGGCATGGACGCAAGCCTTTATAAAAACTATGTTCTAACGCTCTTATTTTTAAAATATATCTCAGACCGCAAAGACAGCACGGTTTTGGAGCTACCTACTGGTACAGATTACGCAAGCATTGTCGCGCTTAAACACAAACCAAGCATAGGCGATGAAATAAACAAAAAGATAGCCTCTATCGCAGAAGCAAACGACCTTCAAGGCGTTATAAATCAAGCTGATTTTAACGACGAGGATAAATTAGGCAAAGGCAAAGAGCTGGTTGATAGGCTTAGTACGCTAGTATCGATTTTTGAGAACCTTGACTTTTCGTCAAACAGCTCTGAGGGCGATGACTTGTTGGGCGATGCATACGAGTATCTCATGCGCCATTTTGCGACGGAATCCGGTAAATCTAAAGGACAGTTCTATACCCCAGCCGAAGTATCGCGCATCATGGCGCAAATCATAGGCATTCCGCCTACCGCCAACCGTTCTACAACGGTTTACGACCCAACTTGCGGGTCCGGCTCACTCTTGCTTAAAGCTGCCAATCAGTCAGAATTAGGACTTAGCATTTACGGTCAAGAGATGGATGTAGCCACATATGCACTTGCTCGTATGAATATGATACTCCATGGCAACGACACCGCCGACATCCGCCAAGGAAACACTATGGCTCAGCCTGCATTTGCCGATAAAAATACGCTAAAACGTTTTGATTTTGCCGTGGCAAATCCGCCGTTTTCTAACAAAAACTGGACAAACGGTATAGTTCCAACAGCAGACATCTACAACCGTTTTAAAATAGGCATCCCACCAGAAAAAAACGGCGATTACGCATTTTTACTCCATCTTATAGCGAGTCTTAAAACTACTGGCAAGGGCGCTATCATCTTGCCTCACGGCGTGCTATTTCGGGGCGATGCTGAGGCTCGTATTCGTACGGAGCTACTTCGCCGAGGCATTATAAAAGGCATCATCGGACTACCGACAAACCTATTTTACGGCACAGGTATACCGGCATGCATTATAGTTATAGATAAGCAAAATTCATTTGACACTACATTTAACGAAAAAGGCGAAGTTTTAAGCGGTCGAGGCGTCTTTATGATAGATGCGTCAAAAGGTTTTATAAAAGACGGCAATAAAAATCGCCTTCGCGAGCAAGACATACACAAGATAGTAGATACCTTTACGACGCAAAAAGAGCTAGAACGCTATAGCCGCTTAGTCTCATTAGATGAAATTTCTCGCAACGACTACAATCTAAACATACCGCGATATATCGATAGTGCCGACAAAGCAGATACGCAAGACTTACATGCGCATTTATATGGCGGGGGGATTCCAAAAAGCGACATTGATGACTTAGGCGAATTTTGGAGTATTTTTACACAAACAAAAACTAAAATTTTTACGCCCAATGGCTCGCTTTATTCGCCAAATTTTGCCCCAAGCGAACTAAAGACAACGATACAAGCATCAAGCGAATATGCAAAATTTGAGAACGAAATTTTATCGCATTTTGAGGATTGGCACGATGAAAATGATCTAAAATCCATAAAACAAAAAGACCATCCAAAAGAGCTTATTAAAAAATACGGCGAAAGCCTTCTAAAACACTTTAAAGAAACTAAGCTAGTGAGCGATTATGACGTTTACCAGGTCTTTATGGACTATGTCGAAGATACATTAAGCGACGACATTTATGCTATCGCGCAAAACGGATGGCTAACGGCGCGCATCCTAACCAAATTAGAAAAAGGCGACAAACAAACGCCAAATCTAATCCTGGGTTCGGGAAAAAATGCAAAGAAATTTATAGGCGAGATCATCCCGCCGGAGCTTATAGCAAAACGTTATTTTGCACAAGATATAGATCAAATTTCGCTCCTTGAAACCAAGGTTAGTAAAAAGCAAGATGAATTTATAAATTTTGTAGATGAGTTCGGAGAGGACGAGCTATCAAACGCCTATGACGATAAAGACAAGACAACTCCAAAAAGCCTAAAAGAAGCTATAAAGCAAACTAGCGATAAAAATGAGCAAGAAATTTATAACAAAGCACTTCAAATTTTAACCAACCAAAAAGAACTCGAAAGCACGTTAAAGGCCGCCGCTGGGGAGTTAAATCAAAAAGTATTTGACAAATTTAAAACCCTTGACGAGAATGAGATAAAAACCTTAGTCGTCGATGATAAATGGCTAAACGAACTAAAAGAGCAAATTTTATCCACCGTAGAACAAGCAGTGCAAGAGCGCATAACTCGCATAAGCACGCTTGCGGCTCGCTACGATAAGACACTAGATGAGCTCACTGAGCGCGCTAATGCTCTATCGCTTCGCGTCAAAGCCCACCTTGACGCAATGGATAAAGCAAGATGAGTAGTCATTTTTATAACGATCAAATTCCACAAGGCTGGGAAGCCGCCATAATTGGCGTTTGCATAGAAATTATTACACCACCATCAAAAATAAACACTATTGAATACGGCGAAAGTGGAAAATTTCCAATTATAGACCAATCACAAGATTTTATTTGCGGATGGACTGACGACGAAAAAAAAGTGCTTAAAATTTCAGAGCCTGTAATAATTTTTGGTGATCATACCTGTGTAACAAAATTTGTAAATTTTGATTTTGCACAAGGTGCAGATGGGATTAAAATTTTAAAATCTAAAAAATTCTTAAATCCAAAATTTTTATATCAACTATTACAATTTGATCCGATTGTTCCTGAGATGTATAAAAGGCATTTTTCAAAGCTAAAAGGTAAAAAAATTTTATATCCAAAGGATAAGGCGGAGCAGGAAATGATATCCCAGGTGCTGGGCGATATGGACGATCTTATAAGCGCCAAGTGCGAACTTTTAGACAAAAAACGTGCTATAAAACAAGCCGCAGCCCAGCAACTTCTAACCCCCAAACCCTACTGGCACACCGCAACACTTGGCGAAATTTTTACATTTTTAAAAGGCAAAGGGTTATCAAAAGAAAAATTAATTTCAAATGGAAAATTTAAGTGTATTTTGTATGGGGAACTATATACAACATACAATGAAGTTATTGACAGTATTGAAAGTTCTACAAATTCCGAAGAGGGAATAAAATCCAAATTTGATGACTTACTAATACCAGCTTCTACTACAACCTCTGCTATTGACTTGGCAAAAGCTAGCGTCGTCTTACAATGTGAAATTTTGATAGGTGGAGATATAAATATTCTTAGAAAAAAAAGAAATGATGTTAGTGGTAAATTTATGGCGTACTACTTGACCAGTACAAAAAAAATAGAAATTGCACAATATGCACAAGGAATAACAATCATTCACTTATATGCAAAAAATTTATCAGACCTAGAAATCTCTTATCCTTCATTGCTTGAACAAACTAAAATCGCTGAAATTTTAAGCGATATGGACAAGGAAATTTCAGCCTTGCAAGACGAAATAGAGAAGCTAAAAATGATAAAACAAGGCGTCATGGGAGAGCTATTAAGCGGTAAAATAAGGCTAAAAGGGTGAGTTATGCATGAAAATATGGTAGAAAAAGAGAGAAAAACGCAAGAGCGAGTCATAGATCTTTTTAAAAACGAGCTCGGCTACGAATATATAGGCGATCTGCAAGGACTCGATAATAAAAACATAAGAGAGGATGAGCTTAGGACGTGGCTACAAGGTCGTGGCTACAGCGATAAGCTTATAGATAAAGCCTTAAAAAAACTACAAGATGAAAATCACACAAGCGGCGGTCGAAAACTATACGATGCAAATGAAGCCGTATATTCGCTTTTAAGATACGGCGTAAAAGTAATAGAAGAAGTAGGCGAAAATAATCAGAGCGTCTGGCTCATCGACTGGGATAATCCGCTGGCAAATAAATTTAGCATAGCCGAGGAAGTAAGCGTAAAAACTACAAACGGCGAATTTGACAAACGCCCCGATATAGTGCTTTATATAAACGGTATAGCCGTTTGCGTGCTTGAGCTAAAGCGTTCAAGCGTGTCGGTGAGCGAGGGCATAAGGCAAAATTTATCAAGCCAAGACAAGAGGTTTATAGAGAGCTTTTTTACTACCGTGCAACTTGTAATGGCTGGAAACGAGAGCGAAGGACTAAGATACGGCGTGATAGAGACGCCTGAAAAATACTTCTTAGAATTTAAAGAAAACGGCGAAAAACTAAGCTTGTATGGCGGACTTAAAGCGATTTGCGGGCGAGAGAGACTGGTTGAAATTTTACACGACTTTATCATATACGACTGTGGGATAAAAAAGACTTGTAGGCATAATCAATATTTCGGCGTAAAACGCGCGCAGGAGTTTTTACGCGCTAAAAAAGGCGGTATCATCTGGCATACACAAGGTAGCGGCAAAAGCCTAAGTATGGTCTGGCTCGCAAAATGGATAAAAGAAAATCTAAACTCTAGGGTACTTATAATCACAGACAGAACCGAGCTTGACGAGCAGATAGAAAATGTCTTTAACGGCGTAAAAGAAAGCATTTACAGAACAAAAAGCGGAGCTGATTTGCTAGAAAAATTAAGCAACGCCGAGCATTCACTCATATGCTCGTTGGTGCATAAATTTGGCAGAAACGGCGCAGAAGACGAAAGCGATGACGGTGCCATGAGCGCGTATCTGGACGATATAAAGCGTAGAGCGGGAAATTTTAAAGTGAACGGCGATGTAGTTGTATTTGTAGATGAGTGTCACAGAACGCAATCCGGAAAGCTACACGAAGCTATGAAAATGTTAATGCCTGATGCGATTTTTATCGGCTTTACAGGAACACCGCTTTTAAAAAACGACAAAAAAAGCTCGGTGCAAGTATTCGGCGAGTTTATACATGCATATAAATTTGACGAAGCGGTGCGTGACGGCGTGGTGCTAGACCTTGTATATGAAGCTAGAGACATCGAGCAGTGGCTAGGCTCAAAAGATAAACTAGACAAAGAATTTGAAAACAAAACAAGAGGACTAAGCGACCTAGCTAAGGGTGAAGTAAAGGCTAGATGGGCGACTTTACAAAAACTAATGAGCTCAAAACAAAGGCTTGAGAAAATCGCAGGCGATATACTTTTTGATATGGAAAATAAAACTAGACTAAGAGAGCGCGGAAATGCGATATTCGTCTGCTCTAGCGTATATGAAGCATGCGAGGCGTATAAGATTTTTAGCGATAACGGATTTGAACAAAAATGCGCCGTGATATCTAGCTACAGACCGACTGCGTCAGCGATAAGAAACGAAATAACTCCAGATGGTATGAGCGACGGCGAATATAAGTATAAAATTTACAAGCAGATGATAGCTAACTACTACGACATAAACACTAAAGATGTAGATGATGCCAAAGCTGATAAGTTTGAGCTAGACGTAAAAAAAGAGTTTAAAGAAAAACCTGAACAAATGAAGCTTTTAATCGTCGTCGATAAACTCTTAACTGGTTTTGACGCACCAAGCGCGACATATCTATATATCGATAAACCTATGCGCGATCACGGACTTTTTCAAGCTATATGCCGAGTAAACCGACTAGACGGAGAGAGCAAAGAGTATGGATATATCGTGGATTATCGCGATCTTTTTAAGAGCTTAGAAAAAGCGTATAGCGACTATACAAAAGAGGCATTTGATGGGTACGACGAGAGCGATATAGTTGGGCTTTTAAAAGACAGACTCGAAAAAGGCAAAGAAGACCTAGAAAATACATGGGAAATCTTGGACGCAATATGCGAGGGTGTAAAGTCGCCAAAAAGCGATAAAGAATTTATAGAGTATTTTTGCGGCGATAGTAGGGAAAATTTAAAAGATGAGATGCAAACCAGAAGGCTCAGCTTCTACCGTGCGGTTGCGAGTTTTATCAGAGCGTATGACGGAGTAGCAAATGAACTTTTAAAGCTAGGTTATAGTACAGAGCAAGAGCAGCAATGGGCTAATCGCGTAAAGAATTTCTCTATGCTAAGAGATACCGTCAAACTAGCAAGCGGAGACTACGTGGATATGCGCAAATGGGATAGTGACATGCGTACGCTTATCAACAGGTATGTAAATGCCGGCGACAGTAAGGTCTTAGCAGAATTTGAAGACAAAGGCCTGCTTGAAATTTTGATCCAAAACGAGGGCATTAGCAAAGAAAAAAAAGAGGCACTAGGCGGCAATGAGGCGGTTGCCGAGGCGATAGAAAACAACATAAGGCGTATAATAGTCGATAATAATCCCCTAAATCCAAAATTTTACGAAAATTTATCCCAAATACTAGACGAACTGATAGAACAACGTAAAAAGGGCGCATTGGACTATGAAAAGTATCTAAAAGAGGTTATAAACCTAGCAAAACAGCTACAAACAAAAAATACAAACAACATATATCCGCCAGAGATAAACAGCGACGGCAAACGAGCGATATATGATAACTTTAGTCAAGATATAGACTGGATCGCCAGACTAGATGAGACAATCAAAACATATAAACCAGACGGGTATATCGGTAACAAAATGAAAGAACGCGAACTAAAACGCGTCATAAAGCCCCTAACTGATGAAAAGGATTTGGACATAAACGAACTTTTTGAGCTTATTAAACTACAAGAAGACTACCAATGAAAATAGGCTCGATTGATGTTGCAGTAACGCGAAAAGACATAAAAAATCTACACATCTCTGTAATGCCGCCAAATGGCGAAGTAAAAGTAAGTGCGCCGTTTGATGCGAGTGATGATAGAATTCGCATGGCTGTGGCTGGCAGGCTCGCATGGATACGTAAACATCAAAATATTTATAACTCGCAAGAGCGCATAGGTGCAAGAGAGATAGTAAGCGGCGAAAGTCATTATCTGTGGGGCGAGCGGTATCTAATGCAGGTAATAAACGGGGTCGGCGGCGTGACGGTAAAGCATAATAAGATGGTACTAAGCGTGCAAGATGGCGGAAATTTTGAAAGTAGAAAACGAATTTTAGAAAAATTCTACCGAAATGAACTAAGGACAAAAATCGCAAAAATACTAGAAATTTGGGAAACAAAAATCGGAGTAAAATCAAGCTCCATAAGAATCCTAAAAATGAAAACCAAATGGGGAAGTTGTAATATAAAAGATGGCAATATTGTTATCAACTACGAACTCGCAAAAAAACCGCTAGAATGCCTAGAATACATAGTCGTTCATGAGCTTGTGCATATGCTAGAAAGACACCATAATAAAAATTTCATAGCATACATGGATAGGTTTTTGCCAAACTGGCGAACGATCAAAAATATGCTAAACGCATTGCCACTAGAAAATTTAAAATAATACAACGCCTTTGAAATTTGATGCTAAAAATTATTAAAGCAAGCATTCGCAACGTAGATTTGATAGCCAAAATACTAAAAATGAAAATTATACAAATAATCTTATATTCACTCGTTCGGTCAAGCCGAACGAGTGAATATTTTTAAAAAATAAAACATATTGACTTATACCTGAATTTCGTGTATAATCCTTAACTATGATAAAGAGTTTTGCAGACAAAGAGACCGAGCTTATATACAATGAAACTTTTTCAAAAAAGTTTCCGCCCGATGTACAGCAAAAGGCTTTGCGCAAACTCTTGATGATAAACAATGCGGATAATTTAAACGATTTGCGTTCCCCGCCGTCCAATCGCCTAGAAAAACTAATAGGTGATAGAAAAGATGAGTATAGTATAAGAATAAACGACAAATGGCGCATTTGTTTTAAGTTAGAAAACAAAAACGATTTTTGCGACGTGCAAATAGTGGATTATCATTAAGGAGTAGTTATGGATAGAATACCTCTTCCTACGATAGGAGAAATTTTAGCTAGCGAATTTATGGAACCTTACGGCCTATCGGCATATAGACTAGCCAAAGATATAGATTTACCGGTTTCTCGCATACAAGATATTTTACATGGAAGACGCAGAGTATCTATAGATACGGCCTTGAGGCTCTCAAGATACTTCTCGATGTCCGACGGATTTTTTATTAATTTACAAAGCGATATAGAGCTAAGAGAAAGCAAAAATAGGCAAAAAGCCGAGCTGGAAGCCATAAAACCGATAAGCGTTATTAGCGCGTAGATATTTTATCAGTGGCGATAGATTTTATTTTTTTACTCTTTTAAAAAAATCATCTAGGCTTTCAGCAGCCACTTCTCTTCTGACCTTTGAATATCTTTTTGTAACATTTGTAGAAGTATGGCCTAGTATAGAAGCTATCTGCTCTAACGTTTTACCCTCCGAAACCAAAACTCCGCCTATCAAGTGCCTTAAATCGTGAATTCTAATTTTTATCCCAAGCTTTGCTAATATCTTTTCCCAATGAGGTCTGATCGTATTTTTATCTATTTTTTTACTCTTATCTGTTATGGCGTGAAATATATAGCCACTTTCTTGCCTATCGATATTGTCAAGGGTTTCTAAAAGCTCATTGCTTAATTTATAAGTCATAGGCTTTCTAACTTTATTATTTTCGTATCTAATATTATATATGCCATTTGGTATATTTATATCTCTCCACTCTAAACTCAAAACCTCATTTAGTCTTCTGCCATGCGAAAGCCACACAAATATACTTCTAAACGGCTCTACAGGATAACTATATAGCGCATCGTATAGCTCTCTTATTTTTTCGTCGTCTAATTCAACATTTACCTGATTGTCAAATTTAGGTATTTGAATCAAGCTAGCTGGGTTAGTTTTAACCATACCCTCCAAAACATACAGGTTAAACATAGGCCTAAGAGCTTCTTTAACAGATTTTGAGGTTCTAGGGCTCATACCTAAATCTAGCATTTTATTCACTATGCTTTGCAGCATTTCGGTGGTAATGTGGGTTATAGGCGTTTTGGCTAGCTTAGAATCAGACAGTATCCATTTATTTGTAAATAGATTATAGGAAGCAAGCGTATTTGAGGATAGTTGATTTTTCTTCATATCCATATATCTGCCCCACGCCTGACTTAATGTCGGTATTTTTATTTTTATCTCTTTATGCTTACCCTCTTTGAGCTTGCTCAAAAGCCCTTCTCTTTTTGACGCCACCTCCTTAATTGCTTGCAAGAAAGTGATTTTTTTATTAAAGGAATACGTTTTCTTGGTTTGAGTTCTCATACCGCTAATATTTACAATAGTAATTCTTAATATCAATTTATAGTCTCTACTAATGTAAGTTGGAGCTTTTACGATCTCTTTTCCAGCGAACAAATCGTCATTATTTACAAAATATATGTTTTTACAATCCGCATTATCAAGATTGACTTTAATCAGCTTATCCGCCACAGCAAAATCCTATATCTATATGATCAAATTTTTGTTAGGGTACACATTGGGGTACACATTTTTATAGCAAATTGTATAAAATTGTCGCTTATAAGGAAATTATAAATATACTAAAATAGCGTAAAATAGGGTATTTATAGAAAGTTATAATAATCTATAGTCTAGTAAAGACCCAGACTCAAAATCTGGTAAGGGCAACCTTGTGTCGGTTCGAGTCCGACCTCGGGCACCATATAAAATCACAAATATCCAAAAATACACTATTCTCGACATATAAATGTTTAAAAAGTATCTTTAAAAAATAAAATAGAATATTCCAAACCAACTACCAGCTGGCGAAGTGTAATTTTTGTGCTTTTAGTAAAGCATAACACATATGCTATTTTATTTTAACTACCGTAAAACCATTTTAGGTATGTTTGATTGCTGTCAAAATTGTTTACATAACTCTATGTTTATTCCAAAGGTCATAGTTGCATTTTTTTGCCATCCCGCTACGCTCCTTTAGAAATCTTTTCGCTACGCGAAAAACGCCCTACTAATTTTGCCATACAGCTACGCTACTTTTAACTTCGCGGACGAGTGAAGCCCGCCCTTGCGACGAGGGATTTCACCCCCCCCCCCCTCACCCACCTAAAGCACACGTCGGCGCGTCGGCCTCCGCGTATAGTGCAGTTTTTAATCATTTTTCAGCCCTTTTTTATCTTTATATTATTAAAATTTAGATGCAAATTTATACAACGGAGACGCTAAAATGAACGATCTATTTATCGGCGTCTATTCTATTTTGCTTTTATGTTTTTTGGACTTCTTTTTCTTGCTATTTGCGCTTTTTGGTATATTTCTATCCCGCTATTTTGTATTTACGTGTATTTTAAATATTTCAGAAAAGAGAGAAAATTTGAGACTAGAGTCTTAGAGTCTTAAAACTCTTTTGCAAGCCTAAAAGCTATTTCATAATAATCTCCAAACTCGTTAAATTCTATTTTTTTAAATTAAATAATATGGATTTACAGTTGCAAATCAAACCACTAAACAACTACTATAACAGCAAGCTTAAACGTCGCACTAGTTTTAATTTAGCAAAATTTTACGTCAAATTTGACTATTTTACTGCTACGCTTGCTCGCTCGTAGTGTGCGATGATTTTATTGCGAATGAGTAGCGAGATATAAATCACTGCACCGCCTAGGCAGAGTCTTAGTATGTCCGCGTCTTTATGCCAAAATACTAAATTTACTATGATAGCAGCAGGTATGAGAGCATTATTCATGATGGCTAGAGTGCCGCTATCTACCTCGCATGCGCCTTTGTTCCATAAAAAGTATCCTAGACCGCTAGCTCCGATGCCTAGCCAGAGTATAGCCGAGTTAGAAGCGGCATCACCGCTTCTAGTTTTTATAAGCTTATCTCTTTTATATCGGCGATCTTGAGGAATTCCGCATAAATTTGCCCCACGAGCGCAAGGCGGTTTTTACGCACGAGCTCGTCCTCGGCGTTTATCATTACGTTGTCGAAAAACTCGTCTATCGCGGCTTTTAGACCGAAAAGATTTTTTAGGCGTTCGCTGTATGAGCCGCCTACTTTTACCGCAGCCTTAAACGCGTCGTTTAGCTTTTTCTCGCTATCGTTTTCAAATTTCGCCTCGTCTACCGCGCTGAAATTTTCATCCTTGATGATGTTTGCCAGACGCTTAAACGTGCTGAAATTTTGCCTAAAGTCCTCCGCCGCGCAGATCGCACCCAGAGCATCGATCGCCTCGCACTGGGCGAGTATATCGCCTTTTTTGCTAGCTAGGCAGGCTTTTACTACGGACGGGTTCACGTCAAAGAAGGTGTAAAGCCTATCAAATATAAATCCTATCAGCGCCTCGACGTCAAATTTAGCGTAACCCTCCGCCGTCTCGCGCAAAAACGCCGCGATATCAAGGTTTAGATTTTCGTTTTGGATGATCTTGATGACGCCGTTAGCCGCGCGGCGCAGCGCATACGGGTCTTTGTTGCCGCTTGGGATCTTACCCGCGCTAAAGAGCCCGATTAGCGTCTCGAGCTTGATCGCGAGCGCGACGACGGAGCTAAAGATAGTGCTAGGTAGCGTGCTAGCCTCGCCGCTCGGCAAGTATTGCTCCTTGATTGCGGTTACGACGTTTTCGTTTTCGCCCTTAGCCGCCGCGTAGTAGCCGCCCATCACGCCCTGAAGCTCGGTGAACTCATACACCATCTGCGTGGTTAGATCAGCCTTACTCAGCATCACGGCGCGCTCCAGCAGCGCCTCGTAGCCCTCTCCTGCGCACGCTTTTAGTCTATCGGTGCAGATTTTAGCCAAGCGTTTTGCGACGCCTAGCTCGCGCACGCTCTTTTCAAATGTGCTGCCAAGTTCTTTTAGATAGGTGATGTTTTTTAGCTTTTCAGGGCCGAACTCATGCGCCAGGTCGCTACGCCAGAAAAACATCGCGTCGCTAAGCCTTGCGCGAAGTACTTTTTCATTGCCCTTTACGATGAGCGCGGGCTCAGGTGAGATGGCGTTGCTAACGACTACGAAGCGATTAGCTAGCTTGCCGCCCTCAAAAACGGGAAAATACCTCTGATTTTCCTTCATCGAAGTGATGATGACCTCGCTAGGCACTTCCAGAAACTCCCGCTCAAAGCCGCCAAGTAGCGCGGTCGGATACTCGGTGATCGCTACAACCTCGTCTAGCAGCGCCTCATCCACCTCGGCCGTTACGCTGTTTTTGGCTTCGATTTGTTTAAACTCGCTCAAAATTTTCTCTCTGCGCGCGTTTTGATCGAGGATTACGCCGATTTTAGGCATCGCGGCAAAATAATCTTGCGCGTTTTTAACGGTAAATTTATCGTAGCCTACGCTTCTGTGCATAAAAATACTATTGCCGCTTTCCACGTCAAATTTGTTAAATTTAACAACCTCGTCTCCAAGCAAACACAAAAACGAGCGTACCGGGCGGATAAACTCAAATTTACCATCGCCCCAGCGCATAGATTTGCCAAAATTTAAGCCGAGCAAAAACTTCTCGATCATATCGCCAAGAAGCTCCGCGCTTGGTTTGCCGGCAACCGGCTTTTTATGGTAGAGCACCTCTTTGCCGTCGACGGTTTCAAATTTGAGCTCGGACTTCTCGATACCGCATTTTTTAGCAAAGCTTAGAGCAGCCGGCGTCCAGGCGCCGTCTTTTTGCGCGACTTGCCTTGGCGCGCCGATAAACTCGCTAAATCCGTCCTCCTGACGCACCGCAAATTTCGGGTGGTAAAACGCCATCCTGCGCGGCGTGTAGTAAAACTCACACTCGCTATCTAGGCCGTTTTGCGCTAGCGTCTCGCGCCATTTCGCCGCGACGTTGCCGCACTCTTTTAAAAACGGGATCGCCGGCAGCTCCTCGACGCCGATCTCCACGATCAGTTCTTTTGTTTCGCTCATTTTTTATCCTTTTTTAAATTTTGTCTTCTTTTGCTTCTCTCAAGCGTCTGCGTGACGAATCCGCGCATCAAAAATATCGTAAAAAGCACGAATGCGCCCAGCACTAATGCGTCAATTATTCTCATTTTCTATCCAAATTTGAGGTTCGTTTTTATAATTCACGACGCGAACGGAGGTGAAAACCGCCTCTTTTGCGTTGCGCGGCTTGCCCTTTGCACCGTAAATTTTGATATCTCCGTACGGCGTATAGAGCCTGCCGTTTCGAACTTCGCCACCGATACGACTAAACACGTCGCCTGAGCGCGCTTGTATTAGATTTTTAGCTTCCAGCATTTGCTCATGCGGGTCTTGCGTTTCGTCATAAATTTTTACCGCGTAATGCGAGCTGATCTCAAGATTACCCTTAAATTCGTCTAGGCGGTTTACCGCTATGTCCATGACCTGACCGGGCTTTGCGTCGTTTTTTCGCTCGTAGACGTAGATACCGCGCTTATCTTGCGCTAGCGTAAAGCCTTTTTTATCTTTTTGCACGACCGTAGCGCGTTTTAGCAAAACGGGCAAATTTGACTTTTTTGACAGCTCGCCGACCCGCGCCTCGGCGATATTTTGCAGCGTATTTTTAGCGTTTTTATCAAAATTTAGCCTAAAAACCAACGCGAAATGATCCGAAATTTGCGTCCCGTCTCGCTCAACCTTAAAGCTGTTTAAGACATAGTTTTGGCTAAGCGCGTCCTTTGAGAGCAGGACGTGATCAAGCGCATTTAGGCTCGTGTGAGAGTAGCGCTCATGTTTTGGCAAAAACGCCCAAAGATTGGCTAAATTTTTACTAGCCGCAAGATCGCCCAGCAGCTCTTTATCTTCGTAAGGCGTATTAAAATCGCCCAAAACCACGACCTTTTCGGTATCCGCTAAGGCCGATTTTAGAGTAATAAAAGCCGTTTTTCTCTGCTTTAAAGGATTTTTTCTAGCAGGAAAATGCAAATTTAAAAGGCAAAATTTTTGCCCATTAACCTCAAAATCAAGCTTTAAAATGTCTCTTGTTTTTACGTTTGGCACGCTAAAAATCTGCGTTTTTTCAGGCTTTACGCGAGATAACACGGCTAGGCCTACGGGGCCGTTTTTACCCTTTGAAAAGGCAAAATATTTATAGCCCGCCTCCTTCATCAGCTCTTTTAAAATCATTTCGTTTTCTATCTCTTGAAGCGCGATGATATCGGCGTTTAGCTCTTTTATCTTTGCGCTTACGGCTTTAAATTTGACGCTCGCTTTTTTCTCGTTCCACTCCGATTTGCCGACGACGAAATCCTTATACTCGCTGCCGTCGTTTTTGGCGTCAAATAAATTTTGCGCGTTAAACGTAGCGATCTTTAGCTCGGCGCCTGCCGCAAAAACAGCGAAAAACAGGGCCGCAAAAAAGAGCGCAAAGAGTCTATTTGCCGCAAATTTCATATCGCGTTTCCAAAGCCCGACTGGGCGAAATTTTGCCTGATGGCCTCGTACGCGACGATGCCCACGCTCGTGGCTAAATTTAAGCTTCTGCCATGCTCGCCCATCGGGATTTTGATCGCGTTTGCGAAATTTCGCTCCATCAGCTCCATAGGCAGGCCCGTACTTTCGCCGCCGAAAAACAGAAAATCGCCCTTTTTAAACTCCGCTTCAAAATAAAATTTATGCGCCTTCGTCGTCGCGTAAAAAAATCTATCCTCGTAAGCGGCGTTTGAGCGCAAAAACTCGTCCAAACTCTCCCAAATCACGGGATTTAACCGCGCCCAGTAATCAAGCCCCGCGCGCCTAACGGCCTTTTCGCTGATGTCAAAAACGGTAGGTTTGATTATATGTAGCTTAAGGTTTGCATTTACGCACATGCGGCCAATAGAGCCCGTATTTTGGGGGATTTGAGGATGAACGAGGACGATGTTGAACATTTACAAAGCCGCCTTAGCATGCGTTTTAAAAGCCACAAAAGTACTTGCCGAGTCGCTCAAATTTAGGCTTTTTGCAAAGCAAATAAATTTAAAAAGAATATTTTTATTTTGAAAATTTATATTTGAAGTTTTTTCCACTTTCGCCTCTTTAAAATAGGGCTTGATTTTAGCCAATTTGCGCTTTTAACTAGGTTAATTTTTACCCGAGGCTTGACTTTTCGTTTAAAAATTTTTCTATCGCTATATCCTGCCTACGCCTTATCTCAGCGCCTATTGCAGCGCCTTTAAAGCCCAATTTTAAAATCTCCGTCGTATCGATAGCAGGTTCAAATTTTGCCTCATAAACGCCTAAATTTTTAGCTCTTTTTATTAGGCTAGGCGAGTTTAGCCCGAGCCAGCTTTTTAGCGGTTTATCAAGGGCGATTTTTAGCAAATCTTTATCGCTCGGATGACCCACAAAAAACGGCTCTTTAACGCAGGCTTCAAAGCTCTTCGGCAGTCCTAAAGCGTAAAAATTTCTAACGCCGAAGTAGCCGTTTAAAAGATATAAAAACTCGCGCTCGTCTTTTTTGCCGTTTTGTTTTGGTAGAAATTTAACCGCGCTTTTTAGCTTTGCGGCAAATTTTTCCGCCTCGGCGCGGCTCAAATTTAGCCCGAAAATTTTACCCAAAAGTCCTAGCTTGTAAAGATATAAAAAGCCGATTTCTTGAAATTTAGCGCCGAAAAGCTTCATCAGCTCGCCGTTTATGCGCTCTCGGCTAAGATCTGAGATATTTAGGCGTTTCATCAGCCGTAAACTACCTCGCGCGATACGGAAATTTAGCCGTGCGCTAAACTGTACCGCACGCAGTATGCGCAGGCTATCTTCGGCGAATTTTTCATCGTCGATATGGCGCAAGATACCGCGCTTTAGGTTGCGCTGTCCGCCGTAAAAGTCCAAAAACGAGCCGTCAAAGATATTTATCATCATCGCGTTTACGGTAAAGTCTCGGCGCAAAGACGCCGCGCGTTCGTCGTCCGTATATGCGACCTCAAAGGCTTTGTGTCCTTCGCCCGTTTTATTTTCGGTTCGCGGTAAAGAAAGATCGAAATTTTTAAATTTATAAACGAAGTAGTTTTTGCCCACGCCGCAAGCGCCGATTTGAGCCATCATAGCGTCAAATTTGGCAGGATCGATGCCGTAAATTTCAACGTCAAAGTCGGAGATTTTTTTACCCAGCATCGCGTCGCGAACGCAGCCGCCGACGATATACGCGCGCTTGGTGTAGGGTGCTAGAAAATCTCGCAGCCATTTTAGATTTTTATTTTTGCAAATTTTCGAGCCGATTTTCGACATTTGCCAGCACGAATTCTAAAAATTTAAGCGTGAGCGAGAGCCTGTCTTTTAGATTTTCCTCACTAGTTGCGTTTAGCCCTTCAAAAAGTACCAAAACGCGCTCTTTTAGGTTTTTTAGAAATATCTCCTCGCCCGTAAAATTTGCAACCTCCACCTCAAAGGCTTTTTGCGGCGCGGCGGTCGCGGCGGAGTCCCGGACACCGTCAAATTCGGCCGAGACGTTTTGCGAGTTTGTCGCGCTTTCTAAAACGGCTTCAAACTCGCTAGCCTCGTCTACGCTTATCTCGCCGACTAAATTTGCAAGTCCCGCGGCGTTAGTCAAATTTACATCGCCGCTTGACGCCGGAACGCCCGTCAAATTTGCCGCGCTTTCAGTATCACTAGCACCCAAGTTTTCCTGCGCGGCGCTCATTTGCTTTAGCTCCATCGCCACCTCGTCTATCGCCATTTTCGCTATTTCTTCTAGTTTCATAGTTTTATCAGCCACCTTTTAAATTCGGTTATTTCTTCGTCGGTTTTCATTTTGACGAAAAAGTCTTTCATCTGCTCGTTTACGCCCGTTTTTTTCCTGCTAAGGCCGCTTAGACGCCTTATCGCGGCGATCGCAGCGGCGTTTGTCGGCTCGCGCTTTAGGATGTTTTTATAAACTATCAGCGCATCGTCTTTTAGCCCCTGAGCCTCGTAGATTAGGGCTTCTGTGATAGTATTTTTCATTTTTTTATTAGCGAGGCGATGATGCCGCCCATCTCGCTCGTAGAGCAAATCTCTTTAGCGCCAAACTCCGCTATATCCTTCGTCCTATATCCTTGCGCAAGAGCTGCTTTTACTGCGTTTTCGATCGCTTTTGCTGCCTCGTTTTCGCCGAATGAATACCTAAGCATCATCGCAGCGCTTAGTATCGTAGCGACCGGGTTTGCTATGCCCTGCCCCGCGATATCGGGCGCGCTGCCGTGGATAGGCTCGTAGATGCCTACCTTGCCCCCGATGCTGGCGCTTGGCAGGAGCCCTATCGAGCCGCACACCATGCTAGCTTCGTCGCTTAGGATATCGCCGAAGAGATTTTCCGTCAAAATCACGTCAAATTTACTAGGCGCGCGCACTAGCTGCATAGCCGCATTATCGACGTACATAAACTCCAAATTTACCTCCGGATAGTCCTTTGCGACCTCGCTCGTGACCTCGCGCCAGAGCTGACTAGTCTCTAGCACGTTTGCCTTATCGACCATGCAGACGCGTTTTTTGCGCTTCATCGCGGTTTCAAATCCGACCTTTGCGATGCGCTCGATCTCCTCGCTCGTGTAGGTCATAGTGTTGTAGGCGCTGTTTTCTTTTTTCTCGCGCGGCTGACCGAAATATATCCCGCCGGTTAGCTCGCGAACCACGATAAAATCGACACCCTGAAGGACCGATGGCTTTAGCGTGCTAGCGTCCACCAGTTCGTCAAATATCATCGCAGGGCGCAAATTCGCATACGCACCAAGCTCTTTTCGTAGCTTCAAAAGCCCGCTTTCAGGGCGTAGATGGCGCGGCAAGCCGTCCCATTTAGGCCCGCCTATGGCCCCGAAAAGCACCGCGTCCGAGTTTAGCGCGCCGCTTAGCGTCTCGCTAGGCAAAGGCTCCCCAAATACGTCGATCGCAGCGCCGCCCATCAGGTAGTAGTTATAGCTAAGCTCGAAACCAAACTCCGCGCTAACCGCGTCCAGCGCCTTTATCGCCTCGTCCACTATCTCAGGGCCTATGCCGTCGCCCTTTATCACTGCGATATTATAAATTTTAGCCATTTTATATCCTTGTTTTCGCGTATTCTATGAGTCCGCCGCTTTTTAAAAGCTCTTGCATAAACGGTGGTATCGGGCTAAATTTATACTCTTTGCCGCTCGTTAAATTTACGACCGCGCCGTTATCCACGTCGATTTTTAGCTCGTCGCCTGCATTTATCTCGTTGGTTTCTTTGATTTCAAGTATCAAAAGCCCTGTGTTAAAGCTGTTTCTATAAAAAATCCTAGCAAAACTTTTAGCTATCACCGCGCCGATGCCTGCGGCCTTAAGCGCCAAAGGAGCGTGCTCGCGCGAGCTGCCGCAACCAAAATTTTCGCCAGCTACGATGACGTCGCCCGCGGAGATTTTTTTGCTAAATTCAGGATCGGCATCCTCCATGATGTGAGTGGCCAAGATTTTTTCGTCCGAGGTGTTGAGATAGCGCGCGGCTATGATGATGTCGGTGTCGATATTGTCGCCGAATTTCCAGACTTTTGCTTGTTTCATGATTCGCCTTAAGATTAAATTTGGGCGATTTTATCCAAAAGAAGCTAAATAAACAATCAAAGCGCGATAGGTAGCGGCCGGTGCGGGTAAATTTGAGGTTAAATTTAAACAGTTCGGCTTGCGAGTCAAATTTTAATTTTATATAAAAACAAGCGTGACGAGACGAAAACTAGCTGAGTTTTTTAATGCGGAGACCGCGGTTAAATTTGATTTAGAGATTGGACGAGCTATCGCCGTGCTTGCGGGCCGCTTGCCGCGATACTCGTCCGTAGATTTTTGTTTTTACGTTTCTTTGCGTTAATCGTTAAAACAAAACCACCACTGCGGTTAGACAGCCCCAAAGTACGGCTCCGATAGCCATAGTTACGTGAGTTACTGCAGAATCTTTCATCTCTTTCTCCTTTATTTTTGGAGAATTATAATGACCTTTTGTGTCCTCAATGTGTCCTTTGTATGACTTTTTAAAATTTGGTTTGAAATTTACGCATATTTCGTCAAATTTACGGCAAATTCGGTTGCGTCATTCGCATCAAATTTAAATTTTCGTCAAATTTTGCGTCCGCAAGTAAAATTTGCCGCCCGCCCCGATAGCTAAATTCGCCCGCTAAAAAGTGCAAATTTAATAAAATTTAGCCGCGCTTTGCCTCAAATTTTACGCGCGTTTGGGATCATTACGCTAGCGGTCGTGCCGCGTCCAGGCTCGCTCTCAAAGCTTATCTCGCCGCCTAAAAGATGAACGATACGCCGCACGATAGATAGTCCCAGGCCGCTACCCTTGCCCTTGTGCGACTCCTCGCATTGATAAAATTTATCGTAGATTTTTTCTAGCTTTTTTGCCTCGATACCCGCCCCCTCGTCGCTAATGCGCACGACAAGGCAGCCGCTCTCTTCGCGGCAGCTCATGCCGATGTCCGCGGCCGAGTACTTTAAAGCGTTATCCATCAAATTTAGCCAAATTTGCGCCAGCATCGAGGCGTTGCTGCGTACGCTTACGGCGGCTAGATCTAGATCAAACTCCCGCCCGTCGTACTTTTGCATTAGCATCGCCGCAGCCTTTCGCAGCTGCTCGTCTACGCGCACGTTCTCGTCCAAATTTACGCCCGCTTGGCTGTCTAGGCGCGAGAGCAGCAGCATATCCTCGCACAGACTGCTTAGCGAGTTTGCCTGCTCTTTTATGAAGCCTAGATACTCG
Source organism: uncultured Campylobacter sp. (assembly GCA_963528245.1). Lineage (GTDB taxonomy): Bacteria > Campylobacterota > Campylobacteria > Campylobacterales > Campylobacteraceae > Campylobacter_A. Next base: position 36,493 of record CAURWB010000008.1, read on the forward strand.
TTTCTGCGCGCTTCGTCCGTCTCGTCCTGTGCGATCTCGCAGTAGCCGCTGATGACGCTTAGGGGCGTTTTTAGCTCGTGCGAGACGTTTGAAATGAAGTCTTTTTGCATGTAGTCCATTTTTTCTAGTGCCGCCGCGGTCAAATTTATATTTGCCGCCAGCTCGTCTAGCTCGTGCAGGTATTCGCTATCTGCGCCGCGCTTGCAGTTTTTGCGCGCGACCCTAACGGCGAAGTCGCCTCTAGCGATCTTGCCGGCCGCTAGCCTAAAGTTCTCGACATATCTCAAAAAGTATGCCGTAGCCGCGTAAAATATCGCTCCGCCCGCGCCCATCACGATCGCGCAAAAGCTGATGATGCCCCAAAACATCCCAAGCTTCACCTCAAATATCCGCTCGTAAGCCAGTATCGCCGCCGATGCCGCGATGCAAAGCACGCAAAAGACGAAGATAAACATCGCCGCGGTGTAGGTTTTTAGGCTGATTAGATATTTTTTCTTATTTTGTGTAGTATTCATATTTTATTTCCATTTTTTTATATAGACCGATCTCTTTTATGTCGCCGTTTTCGTAGTATTTGTCCGCGGGCTTAAATTTGACCGAGGTTTTATGCGTCAAATTTCCCCGCTCATCCCTGATTATGTCTTTAAACTGTAAGATTTGCCCGATTTTTGCCTCAGATCCGAAGTAATTTACCGACGTATACTCCACCTCGTCGCCGTTTGCGGCGTAGTAATAAACCCATTTTGAGCCCGGGGCTTGCGTGATTTTTTCGTATTCGCCGTTTGACTTGCGCTCAAAGCTTATCTCTATGCCGTGCCGTGGCTCCATATTATTTTCTATCCGCGTTAAAACGCCCTTTTCGTCGTAGACGTAGCTATCGTCCATCACTAGCGTCCCGCCGGAATACACCGCCTGAGCGATCATTTTGCCGTCCTTGCCGTAAGTGGTTTTCTCCGTGTGCGGGTAAAATCTATCCTCCACGTGCTGCTCTTTGGCCGTCGCGACTAAATTTTCGCCGTCAAATTCGTATTCGTAGAGATAAACGGCGCTATCTTGGTATTTTTTGCGTATTAGCCCGTCTTTGCCGTATTCAAACAAAACCGAGCTGTTTGGTACGCCGTTTATATGCTCGGTTTCTTGCAGTATATAGCCGTTTTCGTTAAACTCCGTCTGCTTCACGCGCGTATTTTCTAGCGTGCCGGAGCCGTCTATGGAGTATTCGTACTCCGTAGCCGTCATGCTTTTGACCTCGCCTTTTAGATCCTTTTTGCTCCAGTCGCTTTCGGGTAAAACGGCCGAGTTTAGATAGCAAACCGCCGATGCCGCGGCTAAAATAGCTTTTAAAATTTTCACTTTGTCTCCCCGCCCTCACTCGTAAATTTCGCCCTTATAGCCGATGCCTCGCACCGTAGCTATCTCAAAGTCCGTGCAGCCTTCTAGCTTGCGGCGTAGCTTTTTTACGTGCGTATCGACCGCGCGCTCGTCGCTGTCCGTGTCGTAGCCCCAAATTTCTTGCATGATTTCTAGTCGAGTGAAAATTTTACCTGGATTTGAGAGCAGTAAAAAGAGCAGATAAAACTCCTTTGGCGGGAGCTCCACGGCCTCGCCGCCGATTTTTAGGCTAAGGGCCGCATAGTCTAGCTCGGAGTTTTTAAACTTTAGCCGCTTGCCGCTAGCGATCTTGGCTCGGCGCAAAAGGGCGTTTATGCGTAAGATCAGCTCCTTTAAATTTAAAGGCTTGCTCATGTAGTCGTCCGCCCCCGTGACAAAGCCCTTCTCCATCCCCTCCATGCCGCTTTTTGCCGTTATCATCAGCACCGGCAGCGACTCGTCTAGCAGCTTGATTTGTTTGGTTAGCTCGTATCCGCTAAGCCCGGGCATCATGATATCGGTGATCACAAGATCGGCGCGCTCGCTCTCTAGCAGCTGCAAAGCCTGCCGCCCGTCAAATGCCGCAAGCGGAGAAAAGCCCTCCTGCGCGAGTTTTAGGCAGATTATTTTATTTAAATTTTCGTCATCCTCGGCGACTAAAATTTTAAACATTTGCTTTCCTTAAATTTGCCCCGAATTGAACGGGCAAGGCGATAAATTTTGTCCTATTTTATCAAATTTAACGAGAAATGGGCGGGTAAATTTAGCGAAGCATCATCAAAACGCCGATGACGCAGATGATGGCGGCTGTAAAAACCTCCAAAAGGCGCAGGTGAGTTTGCAAAAATTTCTTTAGTATCGCTCCGCCCAGCGCATAGAGGCTAAGCGAGCAAAACTCGATAAAAACGAGCATAACGGTGATAGAAAATATACGAGGCAAGCTAAAAGGATCGTTCGCGTCCAAAAAAGTAGGCAACAAAGCCGAGAGAAAAATCCACGCCTTAGGATTTGAGATGCAGACTACGGTGCCGTTTATAAACATCTGCTTTTTGCTCGGAAGCTGCGTAACCTTCGTGATGCTAAGATGCCCTTTGCTAAAAAACAGCATAGCGCCAAGATATAGTAGATAAAGTCCCGCGATGACGTTTAAAACCTTAAACGCGAAGCTATAATGCGCCAAAACAGCGCCAACGCCCAGCATACAGCAAATCCCTACGAAGGCCAGAGACGCCAGCTGCCCCGCCATCATCGGCAGCGCGCGCACGTAGCCCAGGCTCATGCCGATACTCATCGCGTAGGTCATGTTGATACCCGGCATCAGGCTAATCGGAAAAAATGTAACGATAAAAAGCAGGTAGTTCATAAAGCGCCTTAAATTTTGAAGAAATAGTAAATCAAATTTAATAAATTTAAGATAAAAAACGGCGCGGGGCCTAGAAATCGGATAAATTTAAGTTTTCCATTATACTATATTAAAAATTTTTTTAGCGCAATTATAATAAGAGTTTAGTATTTTTCAGAATAAAATTTAAGAAATAACATTGTAATATAAACAAAAAAGGAAGTAGCCATGAATAATATTTTTACAAAAGAATTCAATTTAATTGAAATACTAGAATCAGAATGTGAGCTTTTATGCGATAAACTAAGCAATGTAAATATTAAATTTTTAAATGATAAAATCACATTTAGGCAATCAACAAATTCTACAAAATGCAATTTTATGCCGGATAGCTTTAAAGATATAAATGAATACATCTTTAACATAAAAAATAACAACACAACAATAAAGATACTCGACTCTATGCAAATAAAATATAATTCATTGGATGCAGATTTTAAAATATACAAAATAAGCAGCGACAATTTCGATATAAATAAACCTCAAAAAGCTAGGTATAAAATTTTATTACCATGCAGTCAAAAAATAGATTATACACAACACTATGATTTATTTGAATGTTTTAATTTTGAAAATATAAACACTCAAAAAGTGAAATCAATTATTTTACCAGTAGACATCTACGAATTTAAATTATATAGTATAGATGAGTATTCGATTATTATAGACTCCATAAAAGAACTAGATTTTAAATTATTTGATGAATATTATAGAATAGTTTTAACTGCATATTGTTTTATTACTGGTTTTGCGCCAGTACAAAAAGGTTATATTTTTGGGTATTATGATAATAGTCAAGAATATAAAAGCTTTGTGTATGATGCTAACGCTTTCTCGGAATATAATTCAAAAGTAAAAATAATAAACACCAATGTATATAACTATAGTGAAGATAAGTCTATACAAGATGAACTTATCAGCAAGTTAAGACCAGTATCAAAAGACTCTATACAAAAACTGACCAACTGTATGTTAAATAATTCAAAATTTTATGACATTATGGACATAATGTTTAATATAAATAAAATTGATAGTTTTGGACGTGGTACTGCTTCATTATACGCTGTTTGTTTAGAAATAATAACGAGCATAATTTGTCAAGATAATAAATATAAATCCACTATAAACAATAAGATCAAAAAGAAAGAATTACAGAAAAAATTAGATCAGGTGGCACAAGACTACTACAAAGATAAAATACCTGATGAAGAATACAACGAGAGCGTTATAAAAAAGAGAATCAATGCTTTATTGCAACCAACAAACAGGGATAAACTTAGATTGTCATTTGATGCACTTAATTTAAAATTATCAATTAACGACTTAAATCAAATAGAAAGACGTAATGATTTGTTGCATGGAAACAATCTTTTTGCAAGTCAAAATTTGCCACTAGAAGATGAAGCAAAAGAAATTTTATATTTAAACTTCCAGTTAAATTATCTTGTTAATGTGTTAATCTTAAAATATATAGGCTATAGTGGTGCAGTTATGAATTTATCAAAAATTATTAAAATTACTAGTAACCTAGAGACTGTAAAAAATGAAAAACCATATAAAGTTATATGATATAAAAAAATTACAAATACTTATTCTTTCATCTTACCTATACCCCTATAATCACCAAAAGCATCCCATAATCACTATAAAAACATAGGTAGTGAAAATCTAAGCTATCACGATCAGCACGCCAAGGTCTTTGTCGGCGGCATTTTGATAAAAGCTCAAAAGCCCGTTAAAATGCTCTTTTAGCTCGGCTTTGATATCTTCAAATTCACTCTCATGCTCCCATATCTCGGGGTACGTGCCCGCCTCGCCGAAATCTGCAAAATTTACGTTTGCCAAAAGCGCGCCCATATCGGTACTCTGCATCGCTTTAGCTACGGCTTTTACGTCATCTGCGTCCACGTAAGATACAGCCTCGCTTCCCTCCTCGCCCGCCATACCGCGTCCAAATATCGCCCAGCTAAGCGGATTTGGCGTCGCGAAAATCTCGCCCGCGCTCATCGCTTCAAACATATTTTTACCCGTTAGTGTTTTATGCATCGCGTCCCACATTTTATCCAGGTCGTATTCGTCCAGCGCCTCGACATCGTCGTCGCCGCCGTTTTTTATCGCCTCGATATCGCCCTGCGCATAGGCGTAATAGTGCGCGCTCATTCCCATTTTTGCTCCTTAAATTAAAATAATCGATTATACCCAACGAAAGATAAAATTTACGCTTGCAAATCGCCGTTTAGCGCGTAAATTTTAAGCGCAAATTTAAGATAAATTCGTCGCAGCAAAAGCCGCCGAAAAATGAAATTTATGAAAGGACGGCGGATCGCAAATTTAGCAAATACGCCGCGATAGAAAACAAAGCGGAAGTATCGCGAAACTAGGTAAGATGGATTTTGCTTTGCGAATTAGATGGCAAGTTGCCCGCTTTGAACAACCTTGCCTCAATATAAAATAAGGCGGATATATCGTGAGGTGATTTTAAATGTTGTGCATAATTTTTCGATTGAGACTAGCCGTGTAGGCTGTCGATTGAGAAAAATTAAAGCTCATTTAAAAGCGCCCACGAGATATCCGCTCAAACTCAAATTTTAGTGAGTTAGGAAAAGCTCCTGGATCTTAGCCTTATCGGTTGTTTGCGTAAGCGCAAGCATCAAGAGCACTCTAGCTTTTTGCGCGTTTAGGTTGTCGCTAGCCAAAAAGCCGTATTTACCGTCGTCCACCTCGCCGTTTAGCGTGGTCTCGCCGCTACCTACGCGTGAGTCGCGCACGACTACTACGCCGCCTTTGACCGCTTCGCCCAGAGCCTCAAGCGCGCTTGGGAATGGATTTCCGTTACCCATGCCCGCATTTACGATGCCTTTAGCTCCGTTTTTGACGGCTAAATTTACAAAGTCCGGGTTGTCGTTTGAGTGGCTGTAGATGATATCTACTCTTGGAAGCTCTTTGATCTTCGTGATGTCAAATGCCGAATTTACGGTATGTTTGCGAACCGGATTCATATAAAATTTGACGTTACCGTAAAACACGGTGCCGATCTTGCCGCTGTTTGGAGATTTAAATGTATCGACCGCGGTAGTGTTGGTTTTAGTCACCTCTCTAGCCGCGTGGATCTCGTCGTTCATCACGACTACTACGCCCTTGCCTGCGGCTTCTTTACTCATCGCGACGTTTACGGCGTTAAAGATATTTAGAGGGCCGTCCGCGCTTAGCGAGCCGCTGTTTCTCATAGCGCCCACCATAACGATAGGTTTATCGCTTTTGACGACTAAATTTAGAAAATACGCCGTCTCCTCCATCGTATCCGTTCCGTGCGTGATGACGACGCCGTCGGCCTTGCCGCTAGTTAGCAGCTCGTTTACTCTGTTTGCGAGCTTAAACCAAACTTCGTTGTTCATCTCCTGAGAGCCGATGTTTGAGATCTGCTCGCCTTTAATGGTCGCTATTTTGTTGATTTCAGGTACCGCGGCGATCAGTTTATCGACCGTAACGGTTCCAGAGGTATAGCTCGTATCAAGAGCACCAGAGCCGCTGCCGGCTATCGTGCCGCCAGTTGCCAAAATGTAAATAGTAGGCTTTGCAAAAGCCAAAGTCGCTCCTAAAAGCATGAAAATCACCGCCTTTACTGCAAAACGCATGTTTGCTCCTTGTGTTGAAATGTTACGAGGATTTTAGCGTTTATTGCTTAAATTTATTATTAATTCTTAATTTTTATTTTCAGTTAAATAATCCTAATAAGCGTCATATATATCGCCGTCGAAGCCGCGATACTAAGCAGGGTATTTTTAAATTTTAGATAAATCAAAACTGCACTAAAAACGGCTAGCGCTTCGTTTAGTCCGTACGGATAAACGTCAAATTTGACGTCTCTTAGTCCGTAGCACACCAAGATAACCATTATCATCAGCCCCATGTGTCGCTCCACGGCCGTTAGCCACGGACGAGGCTTATAGTTTTTGATGACGTAAAACGGTGCTGCGCGCGTCAAAAAGGTCGCAAATGCGCTTAGCAAAACGGCGGTAAATATCATCCACTCGCTAGAACTCACGCTTATCAAAGCTTATCCTTAAAAACTAAAATAAAAATAAAGCAAAGCGCCATCGAGCCTACCAGCATCGCTTTAGCCGGCATCAGCGCTACGCCGGCGACTCCAAACAAGCATGCCGCGCCTAGCACCTTATAGTTCTTATCGTTTTTAAACATCTCCATCACGATCACGATAAAAAGCGCGGTTAGGCTAAACTCAAGCCCGCTCGTATCGACCTTTATCAGCCCGCCGGCCAGGCATCCGACCGCAGTTCCGGCCGCCCAGTAGAGCCACGAGAGCAAATTTAGCCGAGTAAAAACATAGCTACGCTCCGCTGCGTCTGCGATCTTAAGTGCCTTAAATATCGCAAAGGTTTCGTCCGTGAGAGTCGCGATATTTAAAAGGCGAAATTTGAGATCTTTGTACTCTTTTAAAAGCGCCAGCCCGTAAAAAGTATGGCGTAAATTTACCAGATACGAGACGATAAAAACCTCAAAAAGCCCCGTGCCAGCGCTAAAAAGCGAGAGCATCATAAACTGCGCTGCGCCGCCGTACGCCAGCGTGCTAAGCGCTATGGCGATAAATGCGCTAACGCCCATGCTTTTAGCTAGTATCCCAAAGGCGACGCCAAGGGGAAAATAGCCCATAAATATCGGAACGCTAAGCTTAAAAACGTAACTAAAATGCAAAAATTTTCCTTAATAAAAGCGCGATGATAGCTAAAATTTTAAAAAATTCAGATAAAGGCTGGAGATTTGAGCAATTTGAACCAACGGCGCGGTAGGCAAATTTGGCCCGCTCAAATTTAGCGTTTAATATCAAATTACCCGCCTTTTAATCCTAAATTTTATAAAATGGCGCTAATCTTTTTATAGGAGTAAAATTATGAAAAAAGTAGTCGTAGCGGTAGCGTGCGCAATGGTTTTGTTTGGTGCAGGCAATGATGCAAAGAAGCTACAAAGCGCTTGCGATACAGGAGACGTAAGAGGCTGCTACAATCTCGGCATTTCATACCAGGATGGTAGAGGTGTAAGACAAGATTATAAGAAAGCTAGTGAATTCTATTCCAAGGCATGCGATATGGAATATGCAAGCGCTTGTTCTAATCTCGGTTTTTTATATCAGAACGGTAAAGGCGTAAGACAAAACTACAAAAAAGCCAAGGAGCTATACACTAGAGCTTGCGATGCAGGGGATGCGAATGGCTGCCACAATCTAGGAGTTTTATACGTAAATGGAAAAGGCGTAAAGCAAGATAAAAGAGTGGCAAAAGAGTATTTTGGTAAGACATGTGATATGGGCGAACAAAGCGGTTACGACAAGTACAAAATACTAAACGAGCAAGGCTGGTAAGCCAAAATGCAACAAAAAGCGCCTAAATTTAACTCAAATTTAACAAAAAAGCCGCTCGCTCCGTCAAATTTGCAAAGCAAATCTCGGACTAGGCGGCTCAAATTTAGCCTATTTTAGGCTATCTCTTTAGGCTATTTACGATAGAGAGCATATCATCGCTCGTCGTGATCGCCTTCGAGTTGGCTTCGTATGCGCGCTGACCCGTGATGAGGTCGGTCATCTCTTCTACCAGCTGGACGTTACTCATCTCGACGAACCCCTGCCTGATCGTACCCAGACCGTCAAGACCCGCCGTACCGACTACGACCTCACCGCTAGAACCCGTAGGTAGATAGAGGTTGTCGCCCATAGAGTGCAGACCTGCCGGGTTGATGAAATTTGCTAGCTCGATGCGGCCCACCTGCGTCATCTCGGTGTTGCCCGGCTGTAGTACGGAGACGGTGCCGTCGGTACCCACCGAAACCTGCGTGGCGTCGGCCGGGATAGTCATCTGAGGCTGGAGCACGTAGCCGTCGGAGTTTACGATCGTACCCTCGCTATCTAGTTTAAAGGCGCCGTTTCTAGTGTACGCCGTCGTACCGTCCGGAAGCTGCACCTGGAAAAAGCCGTTACCCGCGATAACCATATCGAGATTGTTGCTCGTTTCTTTAAAATAACCTTGCGAAAATATCTTCGTTATCGCCGTCGGGCGCGCACCTAGACCCACCTCGATACCAGTCGGGCTTTTCGTCGTGGCGCTGGTTGCCGTGCCAGCGTACTCCATGACCTGATACATCAGATCGGCAAACTCGGCGCGGTTTTTCTTGTAGCCGATAGTATTTACGTTTGCGATGTTGTGCGACGTAACGTCGATCTGGGTTTGCTGGGCGATCATGCCGGTGGCGGCAGAATAAATAGACCTCATCATTTTCGTGTTTTCCTTTCTTAGCGCGTTGTATCTTGAGCGTATACTTCGTTGATTTTTTCCTCGGCTTTGGTTACGTATCGCATATACGCGCCCTCGCCTCGCAAAAAACCGCCTAGTCTCCATCTCAAGCTACTGCCGCTTATCTTTATGTATCTAATAAACGGCTCATCGCTTTTTACCATTGCAAAATATATTCCAAATTTGCAGTCTTAAATTTTACGCTTTTGCATAAAACCGTCGCCGACTGTTTTATGCCTGGCAAAAGTCTAAAATTTACAAATTCGGCGCGATTTCTCGCATTTCTTGGGTATTTAGCAAAAGGCGTTCCAAATTTGCAAATTTTGGGAAATTTGAAAATATTTTGGCGGAAGTATTTTAAATTTATATTAGCGGCAAGGATTTTAATGTATAGCGATTTATGTTTACTAAAATTTAAAAACCTTAGCGAAAATATCTTTGAGCGGATTTGCGAGCTGTGCAAATTTTTACGAGCAAGACTAGGCACGTAGCCTGTCGCCGCGAGTAAAAATTAAATCTCTCGCAAATACGCCAAAGAGATAACGCTAAATTTAGACTTTCGTGTTAGCGAGCTTACTTATAGCTTCCTGATTTAGATCATCCATATGCGACGTCATCACCTTTTGATACATCTCGACAAAGCGCTGCGTCTCGATGAGTCCGACCATCTCGGTCACGGCGTTTACGTTGGAGATTTGTGTGTATTTCCAAGCGACCGCGTCTATCTCGCCGCCCACATCCTCAAGCTCCTTTAAATTAGGCAAAACGTAGAGATTATCGCCCTCTTTGGTTAGATTTCGTATCTCTTTTGGCTGCGCGATATAAAGCCTAGCCAGCGGCTCCTCGTTTGAGTAGAGATTGCCGTTTTTATCGGCGGAAAAGCGCTCTCCCTGCGGGATTTGGATGCCTTGAAAATTATTCGTAAAATAATCGCTCGGTAGCACCTTGTAGCCCTCTTTGGTTACCAAAAATCCGTCCTCGTCGAGATTAAACGAGCCGTTTTTAGTTAGGCGCACATCGCCTGGCTTTACCTCGACTAGGAAAAACAAATCCTCTCGCTTCATCGCAAAGTCAAGGTCGTTGTTTGAAAATTTAAGCCCGCCCTGGCTAAAATCTACATATTGTTCCGAAATTTGCGGCACTCTATCGATAGTTCTGTTTAGAAATTTCGCCGCGTCTTTCGTGTGGTTTTCTATCGGCAACTCGTCGCGGTACTCTTTAAAAATCCTCTCAAAATCCCCTACTACAACGTCGTCGCGTTTAAAACCGATAGTGTTTATGTTGGCTAGATTGTTTGCGATGACGTCTAGGCGGTTAAACTGCGTCACCATGGCGCCGGTTGCTTGGTAGTAGCCGTTGTTCATTTATTTTTCCTTATCTTACGCGTCGTATCTTAAACGCATACTTCGTTGGTTTTTTTGCTCAGCTTCGGTTACGTATCATATATATGCGCCCTCGCCTCGCAAAAACCCGCCTCGTCTGCGTCTCAAGCTACTTCCGCTCGCTTTATCGGGTATTTAATAGCAACTTCTGTTCCAACTTAAATTTAATAAATTTTTCAGCAAATTTATCCTACATAAAAACGCCCGAATAATCGTATTTTTATTAATATTTAAAGAAGTTTGGGTATAATCCTCGTTTTCTACAAAAAGAAGGAATCCCGAATGAGTACCGCAAAAAAAGAGGCATTGTCGCTCATAGAAGAGCTTTTCAAAGAAAACGCCAAAGGCTATATCACTTACGAAAAACTTGTTAAATTTCTAGACAAAGCGCCGACGGCAGCGATAGCAAAAAAACTAGAATCGCTGGCAAAAGAAAATAAAGTCCAGCTCATAACCTCGGCCGAAATCGCAAAAATGCGCAATATCGAAGATGCTAAAAAGCGCCGCGAGGAGCTAGCAAAACTAGCCGACGACAATCTGGAAGAAGAATTTGACCTAGCCAGCGAAACCGATCTACTCGAGTGGTCGCGCTCAGATAGCCCCGTGCGTATGTACCTACGCGAAATGGGTCAAATCGCACTACTAACCAAAGAAGAAGAAGTAGAAATCAGCAAAAAAATCGAGCTTGGCGAAGATATCATCATCGACGCATTTTGCTCGGTGCCATACCTTATCGATTTTATTCTTGACTACAAAGAGCCGCTCATCAACCGCGAACGCCGCGTAAAAGAGCTTTTTAGAAGCTTTGACGACGAAGGTGAGGAAGGTAGCGAAGAGGTCGAAGAAGAGGAAGAAAACGAAGAAGTCGAGGATGATGTCGAGGAAGGCGAAGAGAAAGAAGCCAAGCCCAAAAAACACAATAAAAAAGACGACAAACGAGCCGAAAAAGTAATCGAGAGCTTTAAGGCACTCGAAAAAGCCAAAAAAGAGTGGTTAAAAACTGCAAATAAACAAAACGAAGTAGAGACTGAGGATGAGTTTTTAGCAAAGATAACGCTTGCGTTTAAAAAGAAAATTTTAAAAGACAAGCTAATGGATCTAGGGCCTACCAGCAAGCTCATAACCGAGATCGTAAAGTCGATGGAAACGGCGCTAAAGAGCGATGATGAATTTGACAGAGAGCTAAAAAGACTCGAGTATAAGCTACCTATGTTTAGCGACGAGCTAAAGAAAAATCACAAGTCGATCCTAAAAGATATCATCAAGCTCAGCAAAGAAGATATAATCGCGCGAGTACCCGAGGCTACGATGGTATCAACCTACGTGGAGATCAAAAAGCTATTTGCGACCAAGGAAGCGAGCAAGAGCGGATTCAACCTCGATCCGATACTTTTAAAGGAAATTTTAGAGCAGATCAAACGTGGCAAAAAGATATCCGACGAAGCAAAAGCCAGGATGGCAAAATCAAATTTACGCCTAGTCGTAAGCATCGCCAAGCGCTACACGAACCGCGGTTTGCCGTTTTTAGACTTGATTCAAGAGGGTAACATCGGGCTAATGAAAGCGGTCGATAAATTTGAATATAAAAAAGGGTATAAATTTTCTACCTATGCGACGTGGTGGATACGTCAGGCTATTAGCCGTGCTATCGCCGATCAGGCCCGCACGATACGTATCCCTATCCATATGATAGAAACGATAAACCGTATCAACAAAATCAACCGAAAATACCTACAAGAAGAAGGCAAAGAGCCGGATATAAACGTAATCGCAGCCGAGGTCGGACTAAGTGCGGACAAGATAAAACAGGTCATCAAAATAACCAAAGAGCCTATTAGCCTAGAGGCCCCTATCGGCAACGAAGACGACGGTAAATTTGGAGATTTCGTCGAGGATAGAAGCTCTCTAAGCCCTATGGATCACATCCTAAAAAACGACCTAAAAGAGCAGATCGACGAAGTCCTAGATCAGCTAAACGAGCGCGAAAAAGCCGTCATCAGGATGAGATTTGGCCTTTTAGATGACGAGAGCGACCGCACGCTAGAAGAGATCGGCAAAGAGCTAAACGTAACTCGCGAGCGCGTCCGCCAGATCGAAAGCTCTGCGATCAAAAAGCTAAAACACCCGAAAGTCGGCAGAAAACTCAAAAACTACATCGAGGGCTAAATTTAGCCCTCCTCTTTTATAGCCGATCGGCAAATAAAAACAACTACCAAATTTAAAGAAAATCCAAAGGCGCAAAGATAGATCAGAAACCCCTGGCCGAGATAAAATTCCACGGCATAGTTTCTAATGTTTTACTGATTGACGGTTACATATCTATTTGGGCTTTGTGCGAATTTTGCAGCCGCGTCTCGCTAGCTGGATTTTTGACCGCCGTGTTTTTCGTTTGCCTTATATTTCTTGCGTCGATGATCTTTAGGCTTCTTGCCGCTAGACAAATTTCCAAACTCTCCGCAAGCAAACTTTTTACCAAAACCTTCTCCGCGCTAGTCACGGCGGCGCTACTAGCGATTTTATGGCTATCTATGTCATTGTATTCGGTAAGTCAAGTCGGTTTTAGCGCGGTAGAGTATGCCTCGGCGCAGATCGGAGGCTCTTTTGCTAACAATGCTTATGCCATAATCGGTGCAGTCGCAAATATTTTTTTAAATATACAAGGCACGCCCCTTACGATATTTCTTACCACAGACTCTATTCTAACTATCTACTTTTGGTTTATGCTTGGCGCGTCGTATTACCTGCTTGGCAAAGACACGCAAAGTAATTTTTTCTACTTCTGCGCCGGCTTAGCTTTTATGAGCATAGCGCTTCAGCTTATCGATATTTCGTCCCTTAACGGTTTAGTATCTCCATATGCACTGCTTACGATAGCGCTCTTGATCCCGCTTTGCGAACTAGCGACTTGGACTAAAATCAAAAATATCGCTCTTGCGTAGCCTTAAAATTTATAAATTTCAAATTTCATCGCAGCTACCACGCTTGCCGTTTTACTAAATTTTATCAAAAACTACACCAACGCCGCCCCTCAAATTTACCCGTAAAACAAAACCTGCAAATTTATGCTAAATTTATCGCTGTTCTTGTAATATACTGCTGTTTATTTATTGGTTAAAAGTACCAATTTTAAGCCTATAAATAAATATAATTTAAAAACTTAATGAAAAACATGAGCAAATTTCACTCTTTCGCACTAGCCCTTGCGCTGTGTGCTAGTTCGCTTTTTGCAGATCGCGTCGTAACCGATCAGCTAGGTCGCGACGTCACGTTACCTGATCAGGTTAAGCGCATAGTCGTGCTTCAGCACCAAAGCCTAAACGCGCTGAATGAGCTAAACGCGCTAGATAAGGTCGTCGGCGTGCAGGAGTCGTGGGAGAAGTCGCTCGGCAAAAACTACATCCGCCTAGCGCCGAGTCTCAAAGATATGCCGACGCCTGGCGATCTAAAGGTGATCAACTACGAGACGGTGCTTAAGCTAAAGCCCGACGTCGTGATCGTCACGAACTACATCCCGCAAGAATACATCGACAAAATGACGGAGCTCAAAATCCCAGTCGTCGCCGTTAGCTTCCAGCGCAGCGACGCCGCCGATAAGGGCAAGCTAAATCCGACCTTCAAAGACGATGAGGCGGCCTATACCGAGGGCTTTTACGACGGGATCGAGCTTCTTGGCAAGGTCGCAAACCGCGAAAAAGAGGCCGCCGAGCTAATAAGCTTCGTCAAAACCTCGCAAGAGCAGCTAAAGGCTAAATTTAGCGACTTCA
>CAURWB010000009.1:0-47387 GCA_963528245.1 uncultured Campylobacter sp.
AAGCTTTAAAATAGGCTATTTGCGGTATCTCGTGGCGGACAGAGAGGGATTTGAACCCTCGAGCCCCGGTTAGAAGCTGCACCCTTAGCAGGGGTGTGGTTTCGGCCACTCACCCATCTGTCCACAAAAAAGAAACCGCATTATAATTAAATACCGCTGATATCTTGCTTAAATTTGTGTTTTCGAGCCTGCCGCTCTCCCGCAGAAAAAAATAGCCGCGTAAAACCACTCAAATTTAAACGACTCGCCGCTGGTCAAATTTGAAAATTTAGTCCTTCCAGAGCCACCATTTAAGTTTGGCTTTGTCTGGGTGCGGAGTATTTGCGTAGTAGCAAACCATGCGATAAGCATAGAGGATGCACCTGTCGTTGCCGCGCCGAGGGCCTTTGTGCGCTCATACATCTCATCTGGATCCGCGCCCTTTAATGAAGCGATGCTGTCGTAGCCGAGTGCGAGCAGATCCGCCTCGGTCGCCTCGCCAACATAGGGGATTTTCTTAAAATCGCTCAAATTTACCTCAAATTTCTTTTAAGCTCCGCCAAACTCGCCGCTTTGAATGAAATTTCAAATTTCATTCGCGCGCTGCGAAGCTCGCTAAATTTTATCTCGCTGCTGTGCTAGCCGGCCGCTCGAGTCGCACTCGCGAGGTAATTTTATTAAAATTTTCGCACGAAAACCGCACTTAAAATAATTTCGCGTCAAATTTCACACAAATCTCGAGCGTCAAATTTGACCCAAAATCCGCTCGCAAATTTCGTACGAATCAGCGCTTTGATAGATCGGACGACCGACCACGATAAAATCAGCCCCCGCCTCGCGCGCGACGCGCAGATCCGCCACTCGCTTTTGATCCCCCGCACTCTCGCCAAATGGCCTTACGCCGGGGCAGAGCGTAATAAAATTTGCGCTCGTAGCGTCCTTTATCAGGCGGCTCTCGTAAGCAGAGCAGACCATGCCGTCAAGCCCCGCTTCATAGCTCATCACGCCAAATTTACGCACGGCATCGCTTAAATTTTGCTCGTAAACCGAGCTAAACTCGGCCTCGTCAAAGCTCGTTAGCGCAGAGACCGCGAGCACTAGCGGACGCGAGCCGAGCTTGTCCAGTCGCTCCATCACCGTAGCCATCGCGCGTTTGCCACTGCTTGCGTGCACATTTATGATATCAACGCCGATTTTAGCGATCTCCTCGGCGGCATCGGCCATCGTGTTTGGGATGTCGTAGAGCTTTAGATCGAGGAAAATTTTAAAATTTCCGAGCTTTTTTAGTCCTTCGATAAAACCCGCACCGTCGCGCAAATAGGCTCGTAAGCCCACTTTGAGCCAAATTTTATCGGCCAAGCTCGCAAGCTCACCTGCTAGCTGCAAACACTCCTGCTTTGAGCCCAGATCAAGCGCGACGCAGAGCTTCACAGATCGGCCTTTAGCGCGTCTAGCACGCCGTTTATAAATTTCGGCGCCGAGTCGCCGCCCAGCTCCTTGCCAAGCTCGATGCCCTCGTTTATGATGACGGCCTTATCGGTAGTGGTAAATTTCATCTCGTACGCCCCTAGCCGCAACACAGCGCGCTCGATGCTGCCGATCTCGTTTATCTTCCACTCTTTTAAGCGCGCGTTTAGTAGCCCGTCAAGCTCATCCGCATGCTCCAAAATGCCGTGAAAAAGCGATAGCGCAAGGCTTCGCTGATCGTTTCGGATCTTTTTTTCTTCTAAAAACTCCTCGACGAACTCCTCGCTGCAGCTACCCATTTCGTGCGCATATAGTAGCGAAACGACGGCCTGCCTGACCTGATGACGAGTCGCCATTTTACGCCTCCAAATTTTTATATAAGCTTAGCATCTCGATCACGCCCGTCATCGCCTCAAAGCCCTTATTTCCAGCCTTTGAGCCCGCTCGCTCGATGGCCTGCTCGATGCTATCTACCGTTAGCACGCCAAATGTCACCGGCTTGCCGTATTTTAGCGTGACGTTTGCGATACCCTTGGTCGTCTCGGCGCTCACGTAGTCAAAGTGAGGCGTAGAGCCGCGGATCACCGCCCCCACGCAGCAAACTGCGTCAAATTTACCGCTGGCTAGCGCTTTTTCAAGCGCCATCGGTATCTCAAACGCGCCAGGCACTAAAATCAAGCTCAAATTTTTCTCATCTCCGCCGTGGCGCAAAAACGCATCCCTTGCGCCCTCGACTAGCCTATCGGTGATGATGTGGTTAAACCTCGCGTTGATGATAGCGATCTTCTCGCCACCTTTTAAAGCCAAATTTCCTTCGATTATTTTCATGTCTGCTCCTTAAATTTCTATCCGTTGTAGTCCGTGTCACGCGTGATGATGACCTTATAGCTAGGATAGGCGCTACTTACTTGCGATAAAATTTCGCGGTAGAGCGCCGAGCTATCTGGCGCGTTAAAGTCTATGACAATATCAAACGTGATCGTATTTGTCTCTTTATTTATGTAAAATCCATGCATTTGCTTGATAAATTTATGTCCAAAAACTATCTTTTCGACGTTTAGCCTTGTTGCGTTGTCCTCTTTATCAAACGCATAGATGCCAATGGTATCTAAAACAATGTTAAATTTCGCAAAAACTTCGTTTTGTATACGTCTAGTAAGTGCGTCTATCTGCGCAGCGTTCATATCGTACGCCACCTCTATATGCACGCTGCCTAGCCTCTTGTCTGGGCCGTAGTCGTTAAAGATAAGGTCATACGCCCCAAGCACGCCATCAAACGAGCGTACACACTGATAAATTTCCGAGCTATCGCCACTAGGCATCCTTGCACCTAAAATTTTATCTATCGCGTCACGTAAAATTTCAAGTGCCGCCTTGATAAGAAGTAGCGATATGACCACGCCAAGATACGCCTCAAGGCTAACGCCAAAAAATACAAAAACCAAAGCCGCTAAAAGCGTACTAAGCGAGATGAGAGCGTCAAATTTCGCATCCACGCCGCTTGCTATAAGCGAGTCAGAATTTACCCTCTCGCCAACTTTTTGCGTGTAAAGACCAAGCGCAAATTTGACCACAACCAAAACGGCGATCAAAACAAGCGAGATGGTGTCGTAGTTTGGGGTGCTTGGCGAGATGATCTTTTTGGCCGACTCGACCACGGACGTGCCGCCTGTATAAAGTATGATCACGCCTATAACGATAGCCGTTAGATACTCCACTCTGCCGTAGCCAAATGGATGCTCTTTGTCAGGGCTTTTCCCGGCTATTTTTATGCCGACGATGGTAATGACCGACGAGAGAGCGTCGCTTAGGTTATTTACCGCATCTAAAATGATAGCGATCGAACCGCTAGCAAAGCCCACTACCGCCTTTATAGCCGCTAAAATGGCATTTGTCACTATGCCTATGAGGCCTGTTTTTACGATGGTCTCATCTCGTGACGTGACCTGCTCTACTACCTCCAAATTTGCCCCTTAGATTATCTTTAACATTACCGCGCTTAGCGTTATTAGCGATAGATAAAACGCCTTTTGCGCGCTCATTTTTTCGCCGTTAAAAATCACTCCGACGCCCACGGCTCCGACCGCTCCGATACCGGTCCAAATCGCGTAAGCCACAGACATCGCCATCGCCTGCATCGCGTAGCTAAGAAGCCAGAGCGAAAGGGCGAAATTTGCGACCAAAATCAAAAAATTAGACGCCTTTTTCACGCCGAAGCTTTTTTGAAATTTGGTTAGAAAAAACACACCCAAAACCTCGCAGCACCCGGCCGCCAAAAGAGCTAAAATATGCGTCAAGATTTTAGCCTTTTTAGCCCCAGTACGCCAGCGATCAGCGTCGCTATGAAAAATAGCCGCAATAAATCCGGCATCTGGCCGCTTGAGCTGTATTCGCTAACGCTTTCGGCGACCACGATAAAAAATGCTCCAAATCCCACAAATACGGTATATGCAACGCTAACGGGCAAGTATTTCATAGCCTTCATAAACGATACGAAGCTAACGCAGACTAACGCGGCAGTAAGCGCGAATCCTACGGCATTTTGGGCGTGTTTTAGCCCGTACGCCCAGCCGCATTCGGCGACCGCGCCGCCTAACACCCACAAAAAGCCCTTAGTTTGCATAGCCTAGGGCGTCTTTTATCTTAAAAATTTGAGCGATATTTGCGTCTAGCTCGTCTAAATTTAACATATTCGGTCCGTCGCAAAGCGCCTCGCAAGGATTTACGTGCGTCTCATAAAAAAATCCGTCCACGCCCGCAGCTGCCGCGGCTCGCGCTAGATACGGCACAAATCTAGCATCGCCGCCGCTTTTCTCGCCAAGAGCGCTTGGCATTTGTACGCTGTGAGTAGCGTCGAAAATCACGGGCGCAAATTCTCTCATCAGCACCAAATTTCGCATATCTACGACTAAATTTCCGTAGCCAAAGGTACTGCCTCGCTCCGTTAGCCACACTCCGTTTTGTTTAGCGACCTCGTATCCATCGCCGCTAATACCCCTTGTTTCTAGCACTTTTTTAACAGAGTGCTTCATCGCAGAGGCGGCTAAAAACTGCCCTTTTTTGATATTTACGACCGCTTTTGTCTTAGCCGCAGCCACGAGCAGATCGGTCTGGCGGCACAAAAATGCCGGGATTTGCAGCACGTCGGCCACTTCGCCTACAGGCCCAGCCTGGTAGCTCTCGTGAATATCGGTTAAAATTTTAAAACCGAATTCCTTTTTTACCTTGGCTAAAATTTCGCATCCTTTTTCAAGTCCGGGCCCGCGAAACGAGCTTATACTCGTGCGATTTGCCTTATCAAAGCTTGATTTGAAATAAAAATCTATCCGCTTATCTTCGTTAAATTTAACTAGCCTTTTTGCTACGTCAAAAACGAGCTGCTCGCTCTCGATGACGCAAGGCCCTGCTATTAGTATCATCATCTCTCCCTTGCTACGATTATTCCGCTGATAACGACCAGCATTATACCAAAAAACGCCGCCGCATTAGGCAGCGTATCGCCCATAAAAAAGCCGACGACGAGCGAAAACACGACGTCCATGTAGCTTATCGCGGCGACAGAGCCCGCCTTTTTGCTCGCGGCATACGCCTTCGTCATATAAAACTGGAAAAAATAGCCCGCAAGCCCCATTAGCACGATTAGGATTACGCCTTTAAAATTTGGTGCAACAAACGGCGAAAGCAAGAAATCCAGAGGCTCAAATTTGACCCACTCGGCAATGCCCATCAAAAGCATCGGCAGAGCCGTTCCCCACGCCATAAAGCTAAGCACGATGACGCTCGTGTCGTAGCTTTTTCGCAGAGTTCGCACGCTAAGCATCGCAAGCGCCGCTCCTACGCCGCTCCAAAGACCCAGCCAGTCGGTTTTGCTGATGCCTAAATTTGGCTGGATGATAAAAAGTATGCCGATAAAGCCCAGAAATATCGCGCCCCAGCCCTTTTTGCTAAGCGCTTCTTTTAAAAAAATCGCGGCAAAAATCGCCGTGAAAATGGGGCTGGTTTTTTGAAAAGTATAGGCCGCGCCTAAATTTATATGAGCGATGTTGTAAAAAAGAGCAAAAAGCGCGATCGTACCGATAAATCCGCGAAACATCAGCACGAAAAGCTGCCCACCCTTTTGGTGCGTCGGCGGCCTTTTGTAAATCGCATAAAGCACGATAGCAAGACCGACGGCGTTTCTGAAAAACACGACCTCGATGCTAGACATCTGCTCGCTCAAAACCTTCGCAAAGCCCCCGACGGCAGCAAAAAACATACACGCGATGATCATATAATAAGCGCCCAAATGGTGCAAAACGTATCTACGAAACAAAATTTTTCCTTTAAATTTGGTCATATTGTAGTGCAAAACGGCTTAAATTTATAAACAATGTAAGCAAAAAATTTGTATAATTGGGATTTAACGCGGCGAATTTCGTCGTAAATATAACGGGATTTTTAAGGGAAAATTTTGCAAAAGATAATTTTAGTCGGCAAGCCAAACGTCGGCAAAAGCTCGCTTTTTAACCGCCTAGCCGGCAGACGTATAGCCATCACCAGCGACGTTAGCGGTACGACGCGAGATACGAACAAAACGATTATAGAAATTTACGACAAAAGCTGCGTTTTGATCGACAGCGGCGGCCTTGACGACAGTAGCGAGCTCTTTAAAAACGTCAAGGCAAAAACGCTGGCCGAAGCTAGAAGCTCGGACGCGATCATCTTCATGGTCGACGGCAAAATGATGCCTAGCGACGAGGACAAAGCCCTATACTACGCGCTTTTAAAGCTAAATTTACCGACCGCGCTCGTAATCAACAAAGTCGATAGCAAAAAAGACGAGCTACGAAGCTACGAGTTTGCAAATTTCGGCGCGAAAACGAGCTTTGCTATTTCAGTCAGCCACAACGCGGGCATCGACGAGCTAGCGGACTGGATCTATAAACAGCTAAAAGACGAGATCAGGCCCGACACGGGCGAGGATCTGGATGAGTTTTTAGAAAATTTCGGCGACGACGGCGAGGTGGTTAGGGAGATGTCAGCACACGAGGACTATGAACGCAAAAATATCCAAGTAGGCATCATCGGACGCGTAAACGTCGGCAAAAGCTCGCTTTTAAACGCGCTAGTAAAAGAATCTCGCGCGGTGGTGAGCGACATAGCCGGCACGACGATAGACCCGGTAAACGAGACTTTCGTCTATGAGGATAGGATTTTTGAGTTCGTAGATACCGCAGGCATCAGAAAACGCGGCAAAATAGAGGGCATCGAAAGATACGCGCTAAACCGCACCGAGTCTGCGCTCGAGCTCGCCGACATCGCGCTTTTGGTGCTTGATAGCTCCGAACCGCTAACCGAGCTTGACGAGCGTATAGCAGGCCTTGCGGCTAAATTTGAGCTCGGCGTCATCATCGTGCTAAACAAATGGGACAAAAGCGAGGAAGATTTTGATAAATTTAGCCGCGAGATCAGGGATAAATTTAAATTTCTCGCCTACGCGCCAATCATCAGCGTATCGGCTCTGGGCGGCAAAAGAGTACATAAAATTTACCCGCTGATTTTAGAAGTTTACAAAAACTACACGCAAAAAATCCAAACCGCAAGGCTAAACGAAGCTATCGAAGAGGCGGTAAAAGCGCACCCGATACCGCGCGAAAAGGGCAAGAGCGTGAAAATTTACTACGCGGTGCAGTTTGGTTTCGCGCCGCCAAAAATCGCGCTCGTGATGAACCGTCCGCGCGCTTTGCACTTTAGCTACAAACGCTACCTAACGAACAAACTGCGCGAGAAATTCGAGCTATCAGGCACACCGATCGTGCTGATCCCGAAAAATCGCAGCGGCTCGGACGAGGAAAGCGAGGGAAAAAGTGAGTAAAAATCTAGTTTTCATCGGCTTTATGGGCGTTGGCAAGGGCACGGTAGCAAGGCATATCGCGAAAAAAACGGGCAAACTGTTTTTAGACACCGACGAGTTGATCGAAAGCGAGCAAAATTTAAAAGTACGAGAAATTTTCGAGAAAAAAGGTGAGGAGTATTTTAGAAAATGCGAAGCAAAACTCGCTAAAAAGCTGGCTAAAAACGTAAAATCCTCGGCGATCGCGGCTGGCGGCGGCTTTGCAAAGGTTAAAGACCTTAAAAAAATCGGCAAAATCATCTATCTAAAATCAAGTTTTGAGGCGATTTTAAAGCGAATCGACGAGAGCGGCGAAGCGCAGATGCACTACGCCAAACGCCCGCTTTTGCGCGATCTAAACGCGGCTAAAAAGCTTTTTAACGAGAGAAAAAAGATGTATAAAAACGTCGCCGATCTCATAATCGACGTCGAAGGCAAAGGGCTAGAGCAAGTCGCGAAAGAGATTTTAGAAAAAATAAAAAAGGATTAAGTAAAATTTGGGTTGAAATTTGAGCGTAAATTTTAAAATTTGCGGCTTTAAATTTTTTTAAATTTGAGCGGTTTAGATTTAATGCGAAAGCGTTTAGCCGTATCGGCGTGAAAATTCGGCACGGTTTGTATCGCTGAAATTTGAGTAGCGAACGTCGAATTTTTAAGCGAGTTAAAAATTTGAGTCTAAATTTGACGAATTGCAAAATTTAACGCAAAAAAGATAAGTGAATTTTTAAAATTTAGCAGATTACAAATTTTGTATGATTTAACGCAAATTTTGAAGCGGCAGTATTTTGCGATGATTTTTTGTGGCTTTGAAGTTAAAATTTGACAAAAATAAGGCATGTAGCCTATCGAGTCAAATTTTAACGAAATCCGCAAAAAGCGCGCAAAAGACAACGCACAAGACAAGAGAAAGAGAGAAAAATGAGAGTACTAACAGGTTTGCAACCAAGCGGCAAACTACACCTAGGCAACTACTTCGCCTCGATCAAACAAATGGCTGAGGCGCAGGGGCAAAGCGATATGTTTATGTTTATCGCAAACTACCACGCGATGACCTCAGTCGCCGACGCGGGGAAGCTAAAACAAAACACTTATGAGGCGGCGAGCGCGTTTTTGTCGCTGGGCATCGATCCGCAAAAGAGCGTATTTTGGGTGCAAAGCGACGTCAAAGAGGTTTTAGAGCTCTACTGGATACTTAGCCAATACACGCCTATGGGCCTGCTCGAGCGCGCGCATAGCTACAAGGACAAGGTCGCAAAGGGCTTAACCTCGCATCACGGGCTTTTTAGCTATCCGGTTTTGATGGCGGCCGATATCCTGCTATACGGCGCGCAGGTCGTGCCTGTGGGCAAGGATCAGATCCAGCACGTCGAGATCGCGCGCGACATCGCGATCAAATTTAACAACGAGCACGGCGACATCTTCGTCCTGCCGGAGTACAAGGTCGATGAAAACGTCGCAACCGTACCCGGCACCGACGGTGCGAAAATGAGCAAAAGCTACGGAAACACGATAGATATTTTCGCCGGCGCCAAAGAGCTAAAAAAGCAAATTTCAAGCATCGTGACGACCTCGGAGCCGCTTGAAGCGCCTAAGCAGTGGCAAGACTGCAACGTCTATAATATCGCAAAATTATTCTTAGACGAGGACGGACAGCGCGACTTGCAGGCTAGATATGAGCGCGGCGGCGAAGGACACGGACACTTTAAGATGTATCTAAACGAGCTGGTTTGGGACTATTTTGCGGATGCGCGGGAGAAATTTGATTATTATCTAAATCACGCTGGCGAAGTGGATGAAATTTTAAACGAAGGCGCCAAAAGAGCGCGAGCCGTAGCGGCGCCGATAATGGAAAAAATACGCACCGCAACCGGCATTTACAAATAAATTTAAAGGAAAAAAGTGCAAGCAATCTACCCTTACGCGCAGCTTATTCACCTAATCTGCGCTATCATTTTCGTCGGATTTTTATTTTTCGACGTGATTATTTTTTCAAGAGCCAAGGCCAAACTGTCCGCAGAAATAGCACAAAAAGCGCAGCAAGCCATCTCAAGCGTCGCGATAAAAATCATGCCGCTTTGCGTGCTGCTTTTGGTGCTAACGGGCGGCATGATGATGAGTAGCTGGGTCGGCTCAAAAGCGGGCGGATATTTCGCGTCAAATTTACAAACCGCCTTAATGATAAAAGTTATTTTAGCGATGCTGATATTTGCAGCGGTCGCGACCAATCTCACGTGCAAATTTATACTTAAGCGCCCTAGCCCGCTGGGCAACATCCACCCGTTTGCATTTGCGGCGGCTACGGCCATCGTAATACTTGCTAAAGTTATGTTTATGGTTTAAGGAGAAGACATGATAAATTTAAAACTACTCGACACTCGCTACGACGAGTTCGTAAAAAAATTACAAGGAAAAAACGTAAAAGCCGAGGTTTTAAACGAGCTTTTGACAACATTTAACGAGCTAAAAGCTAAGCGTCAAGCGCTAGAAAATTTCCAAGCGATCCAAAACGCCAAGAGCAAGGAGCTAGGCATAAAAGCCAGAAACGGCGAGAACACGGACGAGCTAAAAAACGAGCTAAATTTAAACAAAACGGCGATGGGCGATGCCGCCGATATCGTGCGCGCATACGAGGAAAAGCTAGAAAAAATCGCAAGCTGCGTACCTAATATCACCGACGAAGACGTACCGTTTGGCAAGGACGAGGACGATAACGTCTGCGTAAAAACGGTGCTTGAGCCGACCAAATTTGACTTCACGCCAAAGGAGCACTGGGAGCTTGGCGAGAGCTTAGGCTGGCTTGATTTCGAGCGCGGCGTTAAGCTCTCTGGCTCGCGCTTTTGCGTGTTAAAGGGCATGGGAGCGCGCCTATCAAGAGCGCTAGTTAACTACATGATCGACTTTAACAACGCGCGCGGTTTTGAGCTGGTTAACGTGCCGTTTTTGGTAAATGCAAATACGCTTTACGGCACCGGACAGTTGCCTAAATTTGAAGACGATCTATATAAGGCTCAGGGCGAGGACCTGTATCTAATCCCTACTAGTGAGGTGCCGGTGACGAATCTTTATAATGACGAAATTTTACCCGTAGAGAGCTTACCGATAAAGATGACTTGCTACTCGGCGTGCTTCCGTAAAGAAGCGGGCTCCGCCGGACGCGACACGCGCGGCATGATACGCCAACATCAGTTTGAAAAGGTCGAGCTCGTAGCCATCACGACTCCAGAGCTTAGCGCACAGATGCTAGACGAGATGGTAGCGTGCGCCAGCGACTTACTAACGAGCCTTGGATTGCCGCACCGCCACATGTTGCTTTGCAGCGGAGACCTTGGCTTTAGCGCGGCAAAGACGATAGACCTCGAGGTCTGGCTACCGGGGCAAAACAAATACCGCGAGATAAGCTCGGTGTCAAATACCCGCGACTTCCAAGCGCGCAGGGCTAAAATCCGCTACAAAGACGGCAAGAAAAACGCTCTGGTAAACACCCTAAACGGCTCGAGCCTAGCCGTAGGCAGAACGCTCATAGCGATAATGGAAAACTACCAAAAAGCAGACGGCAGCATCGAGATCCCGGAAATTCTTAAAAGGTATATGTAGTGGCGCAAAACGACGATGAAAACGTAGTAATCCTCGAAGAGGCCGAGCCAAGCGATAAAGCACCTCGACCGGAAGAACAAGAAGGCAGCGAAAGCGACGAGCTGGTTTCGCTCGACGAGCTAGAACCAGTAGTCCCCGAACAACCCGCAGACGCGCAAGAAGACGCTAAAAAAAGCAAGAAAAAGCTTTTTATTATCGGCGGGGCGGCAGGTGCGTTCGTCATTATACTGGCAATAGTTTTATTTTTTGTTTTTAGAGGCGAAAAAAAGCCGCCGATAGACGAAAAACAGATCGTAAAAGATATCGAGGAGCACTACGAGTCGCAAAAATTCGGTAGCTCAAAAATCGACGACATGATCGCTAAGGCAAATTTGCTCTACGAAAAGGGCAATAAATTTGAGGCGCTGAAAATCTACGAAAACATCGCAGTTTATAACCAAAGTCTCTCAAACTATAATCTCGGCGTTTCACAGATGAGGCAGGGCAAATTTGAAGACGCGCTAAAAAGCTTTAAAAAAGCTATCGATAATAACGAAAACGTCGCCGTTAGCGCCATAAACGCCGCAGTTAGCTCACTTGAGCTAAAAAACGAGCAAAATTTTAACTACTATATAAATCTCGCAAGCTCGTTTTTATATAAAGAAGCAGACTCTCCGCTATACAACTACTACTACGCGCTCATAAACTACTATAAAGGCCAATACGTCGAGGCTCTAGCGGCCCTCTCGCACGCCGAAAACGACTACTATAAAGATCGCTACGACTACCTAGCGGCTAAAATTTTAAGCTTTATCGGCGACGACGCCGAAGCGATAAAAAAGCTAGAAGCTCAAAAAGAATTTGACGCAGATCTAGCTCTGGGCATGCTCTACGCAAGACTCGGGCAATATGAAAAGGCCAGAAATAGGCTAAATTTAGCACTCAACAAAGGCGGCGACTCAAATAAAATAAACTCGATGATAGCCATCATCAACCTAAAAGATGGCAATTTTGAAGCTGCGACCAATGAAATAAAAGCTGTTTTTCACGAAGATCCGTTATTTTTAAACGCGAATTTCCCAATCAAAACGATCCTAAAACCGGAGCTTTTTGACGTAAATTTAGCTCAGGCGCACTTTAGAAACGACCTGTTTTTCGACAAAACCAAACGCTACGAGACGCTATTTTACTTCGCGCCTTATAAGGTTTTTGACCCTACTCAAACGATAAACTACATAAGAAAAGGCGGAGTGAGCCTATTTTTAGACGATGCAAGCGCTGCGGGCAACTACCTAAACGCTAGCGGCGCGCTCTCAAAGGTAAATTTAGAGCTATCCTCAGCCATTGCAAATGCCCTAAACTACAAGCTAAAGCAGGCCAACGCGCAGTTTGCCTCGCTCATCTCGCTCTATCCCGAACACTCGGTTTTACACTACGACCTAGCGCTTAGCTACGCGCAGCTGGGCAACTTTAGCATGGCGGCAAAGCACTTTATCATGAGCTATCACCTAGACCCTACAAATCATCTAGCAGGCGTGCTAGGCGCCATCGCAAACGACATAAATGCCGTAGATAACACCAAACTACTGCAAGAAATTTCTGAAAATCTCGACCACGACGCAAGCTCAAAAGATGCGCCCGTAAGCCAAGCTCTAATGGCCCTCATCGCAAACAATAGCGGCGCTCTCATGCGCTGGCTAGAGCAAGAAAAGGAAGAGAGCGCGCTAAATTTGGCCTTTGACGCGATAATCGCAAAGATGACCGACAAGGGTGAGGAGTTTGCCAAAAAAACGCAAATTTTAAAAGCTAAGCTGCCTGATGATATCGTGGCGAACATTCTTGATTTTATCGCAAACTACAAGGATGAAGGCATCAAAAAATACGTCGAGCAGATACAAATTTACTTCCACGACAAGCGGCTAAACGACGCGGCGTTTTACCACGGCGCAAACATCATCAAAGAGCAATACATCAAGCTTTTGCAAATCTCGGGTCTGCTAAACTACGAGCGCGAGAAAATAAAAGCGCTGCTAAAACAAGGCGCCAATAACGCCGACTTGCTCCAAACGCTAGCCTACATCGATATTTTTACGAACGATTTTGAGGAGAGCTATCAGATCTACAACCGCATAATCGACGAATTTAAGATAAATGACGCGGGCACGCTGTTTCTAGCCGCCGTGGCCGCCATAGGCTCAAATCACCCGCAAAACGCAACCGCACTTTTGGAGCTATCTAAGCTCACCGATCCAAACGCGATGGAAAGCCGCGTGGCGCTGGGGCACCTATATCAAGAGATCGATAACATCGAGGCTGCGACGATACAATACGGGCTAATAAAAGATCCAAATTTTAAAAGCAAATTTGTTGATTTTATGATTGATTACGAGAAGCTGAAAAAGTAGTTTATTTGGGCGATACAGCGATAAATTTATCGCGAAGTCGCCCGAATAAAATAGCGTAAAAGCGAAGCTGCTTTGTTAAATTTGACGAAATAAAAAACAGCTCGCCTCGTCAAATTTAACGCCCTACTCCGCCCTGCTCTATAACTCGCGGCTTAAAAAACAACCGCAAATTTAACCAAAGCACGGCACTAAGCCGCGCCTTAAGTCAAATTTTACTTATCCTCAAGCACCTTTTCGCGCCACTTGGAGCTTGATTTTTTATCCATCGCCATATCTTTGGACATCTCGGCAGCAGCCTCGAAGTTTCGCTGTACGCCTTCGCTGCTGTTTTTGTATTTCACCGCGTTCGTGCCCTTTATGCCCAGGCTTTGTGCCTCGCTAACCGCGTCGATGTTCGCTCCCAAAAATATAAACTCCCAGTCGTATTTTTCCTGCTTGTCGCTTATCATCTTTTTGATCTGCGCCTTTGAGTACTCCCTGCTCGAGTTTTCCTGTCCGTCGGTTACGATCACGAAAAGCACGGCTCTGTTTTTAGCATAGATATCCTCGACTTTTGAGATTTTATTTATCGTATCGCCCATGGCATCTAGTAGCGCGGTGTTACCGCCGGCGACGTAGTCTTTGCTTGTTAGTTTCTCTACCTTTTTGATATCGGCTCTATCGTGCAGAGTTTTAAAATTCGTATCAAAAAGCACCGTCGTTACCTTGGCGTCCACGCCTGCTTCTTTTTGCTTGTCGATCATCGAGTTAAAGCCGCCGATAGTATCGCTTTCAAGACCGCTCATCGAGCCTGATTTATCTAGGATAAGCACCATCTCGAGCTGCTTTGGCTCAGATTTTTGCGGCGCTTCTTCGCTTTTGGCAAAAGCAAACACCCCGATAATCATTAACAAAAACGCGATTTTTTTCATATTTTCTCCTTTAAAAATTTGGTTTGATTATAGCAAATTTTAATGGCGCGGCGGTAAATGCGAGGAGGTTTAAATTTGATTTTTGTATTTTTGTTGGTTTTAAAACAAGCCGAATTTAAAGGCTAAATTTACAAATTTAAGGCCCGAATCTGAGCCTTAAATTTGCTTAGAGAGCAAAGCAAAACCGCTCAAATTTTACTTTGTGGCAGTGATCTTTACGTAGCTGTTTAGCGCACCTATATACGCCCTGGCGCTCGCCGTCATCGTATCGATATCAAGTCCGTGTCCGATGATGGTTTTACTGTCAAATTCGACCTTCACGACGACGTTTGCCAGCGCGTCCTTGCCCTGCGAAACGGCGCTAACCTTATAATCTTTGAGCACGCCGTGGATACCGCTTAGGCGGTCGATGACCTTAAATATCGCATCCACCGTACCGTTGCCTAGCGCCGCATCGCTCTTGATCTCGTCGGCGTGACGAAGCGTGATCGCCGCGCTACTTAAGCCCTTGTTGCAGCTGCTTTGCGTAAGCGTTAAAAACTCGAAAGCCTCAGGGATCTTGATGATCTCGCTCGTAACTAGCGCGCGCAAATCATCGTCAAAGATCTCTTTTTTCTTATCCGCAAGCGCCTTAAATTTCTCAAACGCCTCGTTTAGCGCGCTATCTTCGAGCTCAAAGCCAAGGCTTATTAGCTTATCTTTAAAAGCGTGGCGACCCGAGTGTTTGCCTAGTATCAGCGAGTTTTTATCCAGTCCGATGCTCTCGGCGCTGATGATTTCGTAGGTTTCTTTGTGTTTTAGCACGCCATCTTGGTGGATGCCACTTTCGTGAGCGAAGGCGTTTTTACCGACGATGGCTTTGTTTGGCTGAGGCTCGATACCGATGATGCCCGCTAGCAGGCGCGAGCTAGGATAAATTTCTTTATATACTATGTCCGTGTAAAGCGGTGCGAATACGTCGCTACGCGTCTTTATCGCCATCACGATCTCTTCAAGCGCGGCATTTCCGGCACGCTCGCCGATGCCGTTTAGCGTGCACTCGACCTGTCTGGCGCCCGCTTTTATCGCGGCTAGCGAGTTTGCCGTAGCTAGGCCTAGGTCGTTGTGATTATGCACGGAGATGACTGCGCGACCGTTTATAAATTTAACCATTTCTCCTATGCGAGCGGTAATCTCCTCGGGATATAGATACCCCACGGTGTCTGGGATGTTGATGGTTTTTGCTCCGGCGTTTATAGCGGCGTCGCAAATTTCTTTTAAAAAGCTCATCTCGCTCCTGCATGCGTCCTCGCAGCTAAACTCAACGTCCTCGCAGAAGGTTTTAGCGTATTCCACGGCTCGCACGGCGCGTCTAATCACTTCATCTGGAGACATTTTTAGCTTAAACTCCATATGGATCGGGCTCGTAGCGATAAAGGTGTGGATGCGCCTATTTTTTGCCGGAGCTATAGCTTCGCCCGCAGCCTTTATATCGCCGTCCACGGCACGGGCGAGCGAACAGATAGAAGCGTTTGAGGCTTGCTTAGCGATCTGATGTATCGCGTCGAAATCGCCCCTACTAGCCGCCGCAAAGCCGACCTCCATGACGTCTACGTTTAGGCGCTCTAGCTGGCGCGCGATACGGATTTTTTCCTCGGTATTCATTGATGCGCCGGGGCTTTGCTCGCCGTCTCGTAAAGTCGTATCAAATATTATTATTTTATCATTGTTCATTTTTTATCCTTTTTGGGGTTTTTATTTGTGTGGTTAAATTTTTATTATTAGGGTGTGAAAGAGTCGCTGCTTAGCGCAGCAGCAGAAGTAGAGAGAAAAATGCGTTAAATTTGACGTTGCCGTTCATTCGCTCTCCTTTTGGTTTTTTTTGTTTTTACATCTCATAAAAACATAGCGGATTATACCGTAAGAAACATAAACGCTCATTAAAGCCGTAACCGCCTCGATCGGGTAGATATAAATAACCGAAAACGCGACCGTAAGGCCGACTAATATGCGTAAAAAATGGGCTTTTTTTAGATCGATTTTTTTAAAGCTAGGGTAGCGGATGTTGCTTACCATCAAAACGGAAAGCAAAATTTGCAAAAACAGCAAAAACCACTCGGCACTTCTAGTAAAATCATACTCCAAGCTCAGCCCAACCCAAAATGCAGACACAATGGCCGCCGTTGGTATCGGAAGGCCGATAAAAACAGACGGCTCGTAGGTGCCAGTCATTACGTTAAACCTAGCAAGTCTAATAGCACCAAAAACTACAAACAGTGCAGCGACTAGCGAACCCAAACGCCCAAAGCTGTGTCCGACCGTAAAGTAAAAAAGCATCGCGGGTGCGACGCCGAAAGCTATAATATCGGCAAGACTGTCAAACTCCACGCCGAATTTTGACGTAGTTTTAGTTAGCCTCGCTACTCGCCCATCAAGTCCGTCCAGAAAAAGAGACAAAACGATGTAAATAATAGCCTTAAAAAAATAGCCGTTAGCCTCCTCAACCAAACCCGCGATAGCCGCGATGTAGCCGCGCACGGAGACGATGATACTGATGATACCCAAAAAGGCCGAAGCCGCCGTGAATAAATTCGGCAAAATATACATTAACTGAAGTTTATGCTGATTGTCTTGCATCTTTTTCCTCGTAGCTAAAAAACCCTAAAATGCCCGCGCTTGCCACTTTTTCGCCAACGCTAACGCTTATTCTCGTATTTGCGGGTAGTATCAGAACCACCTCGCCGCTACCTAAAAAGCCAAATCTCCTGCCCGTCTTTAGACGGCTAAAATTTTCAAAAGAAATACCCTTACTAAGAGGTCCGGCGATGACGCGGATCGCAAATTTATTATCTAAATTTTTACATACGAACAAGGCTCGTTCGTTTAAATTTTTAGAAGGCTCCATAGCATTGCACAAAAACAGGCCGTGCCTCCGCCTGACTTCCAAAAGCTCCATATCGCAAGGAGCCCTGAGCGCACCTGCGTCAAAAACGCCCTTGCGGATAGTTATGGCTACGCACTGCGTGTCAAAATAGTAAATTTTATCTATGCTTTTTATCTTACCGTCAATCGGACTAAGTACGGCATACGCATCGTCGTTGCCTAGCGCTCTCTCCGGATTTCTAAACCAAAATACGAAAAGCGCGAAAAGCGCGAAAAATAAAATTTGACCTACGCCCAAAACCAGCGCAAGCAAAAGCAAAAGCCCTAAAACGAAAACGTATTTGTAGCCCTGTTTTGCGATTAGCCCGATGTTTTGCATATCTTTACGCTTGTTCCTCTTTGTTTTCTTCTAAATTTACGAGCCTACTAGGCATCCCGTGCTCTTTTTCGTAGTTTGCGATAATCTCTCTAACCTTCGCGCCCTCGATAGTTTCCTCTTCGTAAAGCGCCTCAACCATCTTTTCTATCGCATCGCCGTAAGTTCTTAGCGTCTCAAGCACGTGTTTATAGCGCTCATCAAGCGTTGTTTTGATAAATTCATCCACTTTTTCCGCCGTCTTGTCGCTATAGTCTCTATCGGCCTGACCGCCGGCCAGGAAAGTACTGCGGCGCTTTTCAAGCACCATAAGTCCAGCGATATCACTCATGCCGTATATCGAGATCATCGAGCGAAGTATATCGGTCGCGCGCTCTAGGTCGTTGCCCGCACCGGTTGAAATCTCTTTTATAAAGACCTCTTCCGCCGCGCGTCCGGCTAGAAGCACGTCCACTTCGGCCATAAGCTCGTGACGCTGCATCATAAATTTATTCTCTTCAGGCGTATGGAGCGTGTATCCCAGTGCCGCAAGCCCGCGCGGTATGATCGATACTTTGGTGACTCTGTTTGCGCCTTTGGTGGTCTCTGCTATGAGTGCGTGTCCGCTCTCGTGATAGGCCACGATGCGCTTTTCTTTCGGATTTATGCGGCGAGATTTTTTCTCAAGACCAGCGATCGCTCTCTCAACGGCCTCGAGCAAATCAGCCTGCTCGACTTTGCCTTTTTCTTTTCTGCCCGCTAGTAGCGCGGCTTCGTTTATGATGTTGGCTAGATCCGCTCCCGCAAGGCCCGCCGTCATGCGCGCGATATCCTCGATACTAACGCTATGATCTAGCTTAATATCTTTTATATGTACGCGCAAAATTTCGATCCTACCTTTAAAATCAGGCTTATCGACGAGCACCTGCCTGTCAAATCTACCCGGCCTTAAAAGCGCGGCGTCAAGCACCTCCGGACGGTTCGTAGCGGCAAGCACGATAACCGGCGATGCGTCCGAGCTAAAGCCGTCCATCTCGGCCAAAAGCTGGTTTAGCGTCTGCTCGCGCTCGTCGTTTCCGCCGATCATTCCGCTAGCTGCACGGCTTTTGCCGATAGCGTCGATCTCGTCTATGAAAACGATCGCCGGTGCTTCTTTTTTTGCATTTTCAAAAAGATCCCTCACTCGGCTAGCGCCTACGCCGACGAACATCTCGATAAAGCTCGATCCCGAAACCGAGAAAAACGGCACGTCCGCTTCGCCTGCGACGGCCTTTGCGAGTAAGGTTTTACCGGTGCCCGGAGGTCCTACCAAAAGCACGCCTTTTGGGATTTTCGCGCCCAAATTTATATATCTATCTGGGTGTTTTAGAAAATCCACGATCTCTTTAACTTCTTCTTTTGCTTCCTGCACGCCCGCTACGTCGGCAAATTTAACCTTCGGTTTTTCCGAATTTACGAGCTTTTTAGAGCTTCCCATTCCAAGGATACCGCCGCCCATATTTCGCTGCATGCGGCTAGCCAAAAACATCCAAATTCCAAAGAAAATAAAAATAGGAAGTATCCACGAAAAGAGCATTTCGGTAAACCAGTTCGTCTCGCTATACGCTCCGTAAGGAATCTTTTGTTCCTCCAAAATCGGCACCAGCGTCGGGTCGTTTACTCTTTTAGCAAAGTACGTTCTGCCGCCGTTATCCACGGCTTTTATCGAGGTTTCGGAGATGCCCACCTGCGCTACTTGCTTGTTTTTTATCATCTCTTTTATCTCAGAGTACGAGGTGCTTTTCGAGCCGGCTGCGCTCTGTCCTAGTAGCGTGCCGTCCATCTCGCCGCCTCCAAGCCCGCGAAATGCTATCACTATCACGATAGCAAAAATGGCGAAAATCAAAATCGGATTTTTATTAAAAAAATTATTTCCGCCGTTATTTAAATTTTTATCATCGTTTTTTCTGTTATCCATTATGTTCCTTAAATTATTTTACGCTTTTTGAAATACGAAGCTTTTCCACTCGTTTTTGGTTTGGCTCTCTATCAGCTTAAGCGACGAAAAAGCCTCTAAAATTCGCGTTTCGTATTTATCCAAAACGCCTGCTAAAACGAGATATGAGCTCTCTTTTAGCAAATTTATCAAATCATTTTTTAGCATTAGTATCACGTCGGCGATTATGTTTGCGACGACGATATCGTATTTTTTATCCAAATTCGCCACCGAACCGGTCCAAATTTGATTAAATTTAACCCCGTTTAGCTCGGCGTTTTTCTGCGAGCTTTGCACTGCTTGCTCGTCTGTATCGCAGGCATCCGTGACGCAGCCTAACTTTGCTAGGGCGATGCTTAGTATACCGCTTCCGCAGCCCACATCAAGCGCGCTCATACCGCTTGCGGCATATTTTTGCAGATACTCTATACAAGCGCTCGTACTCTCGTGATGACCCGAGCCAAAGGCAAGAGCGGGGTCGATGATGATATTTTCACACCCGCTTTTAGAATCTTCCCAGCTTGGGTGGATGTAAAATTTACCGATCTCTATCGGTCTTACGTTTTTTTTGTATTCGTTTAGCCAGTCTTTATTTTCTTTTTGGCTTTTTGTTATCTTAAACTCGATCTCGCGGCCGAGCGCATTTTGCAGAGATTTTGCGTATTCCCGTAGGCCAAATTCCACTTCACCTAGCTCGTCTTCGTCTCGGATGATAAACCCGCCCGTAGTCTCCTGCGTACAAGTAACGCCCAAAGAAAAAACGAGATCTTCGAAAAGCTCGCGAAGCTCCTGCGGACAAAGAACTTCAAGCTCGTAAAATTTATCTTTCAAATTTACGCTCTTTTAGCCTAAGACGTCTTCAAGTTTTTCTTTCAAAACTTGCGGCGTAAACGGCTTTACGATGTAGTTATTGACGCCTGCTTTTAGCGCGGTGATAACCTCGGCTTTACCGCCCTCGGTCGTTACCATGATGATAGGCATATCGACGTATTTTGCCTCGGCGCGGACCTTTTTTACGAGCTCAAGGCCGTTCATTTCAGGCATATTCCAGTCGGTAATAAGCACGTTTATATCGCTGTGCTGACCCAAAATTTGCCACGCTTCTACTCCGTGCTCGGCCTCTAAAATTTCTTGATGCCCGAGCCTTTGTAGGGTGTTTTTTATGATTCTTCTCATAGTAGAGCTGTCGTCGACTACTAGTATTTTCACAATCGTATCCTTTTTTAAAAAATGTCCAATTCTAGCAAATTTTATATTTAAATTTACTTTAAAAATTTATCGGCCCAGTTTAAAGGCCTCTTTTAGATCGAGCGTCCCCTCGTAGTACGCCTTACCCACGATAGCGCCGTAAACGTCTCCCGCGCGTTTTAGCGCCTCGATATCGGAGATATCTTTTACGCCGCCGCTTGCGATCGTATTTATACCGCTTGCTTTTGCGATCTGCGAGGTAAACTCAACGTTTACGCCGCTAAGGGTGCCGTCTTTTGAGATGTCGGTACAGATTACCGCTTCGACTCCGGCTCCGGCAAATTTGCGTGCTAGCTCGGTCGCCCTCATCTGCGACACCTCCGCCCAGCCTTGCACAGCAACGAAGCCGTCTTTAGTGTCTATGCCGACGGCGACGCGGTATTTTTGCGCCATTTCTTTAGTAAAATTCGGATCTTTTAGCGCTACCGAGCCCAAGATAACGCGCGTTATACCGCTATCAAGGTAGCTTTTAATGCGCGCTTCGTCGCGTATCCCGCCGCCGATTTGGATTTGCAAATTTGCGGCTTTTGCGATCTTTTCTACGGATTTTAGATTTACCGCTTCGCCCGCAAACGCTCCGTCAAGATCCACTACGTGAAGCCACTTTGCGCCCATATCTTCAAACCTTTTGGCTAGCTCCCACGGCGCGTCCGAGTAGATTTTGGCACTACTCATCTCGCCTTTAAAAAGCCGAACCGCCTTGCCCTCTTTTAAATCTATCGCAGGGAAAATTTCCATCACATCTCTCCGAAATTTCGTAAAATTTTTAGTCCCGTTTCGTGACTCTTTTCGGGGTGCGGCTGAAAGCCGAAAATATTATCTTTACGCACCGCGCTTACGAATTTATAGCCGTATTCGCTAAAGCCAAGCGCCGCATCGTCCTCGCAAACTACGTGATAAGAGTGCACGAAGTATAGATATTCGCTAGCCGCTAAATCTTTATTTATCGGTGTTTGTTTGGTAAAATTTATCGTATTCCACCCCGTGTGAGGCACCTTTAGCGGCGCGTCAAATTTAGACGGGTCAAATTTGACCACTCGCCCTTTTACGAGCCCAAGTCCCTCGTTTACGCCAAACTCCTCGCTTTCCTCAAAAAGTAGCTGCATACCCAGGCAAATGCCCAAAAACGGCTTTCCGCCGGCTACAGCCTCTTTTATCGCAGGGATAAAATCTCTATCTTTTAGCTTATCCATCGCTTCGCCAAAAGCCCCGACCCCTGGCAAGATTATCTTATCAAATTTACCCAGCTCCTCGCCGCGACCGACGAGCTTTGCCTTTAAATTTAAACTCTCAAACGCGTTTAACACGCTTCTTAAATTTCCGGCTCCGTAGTCGATGATGCCGATCAATGCGAACTCCTTTGCTTTGTAGCAAAAAGATAAACGCTAAGCGCGACCATCAGCATCGCAACGCCGCCGATGAGATAGATCGCGTTTATTATGTGATCTGGCGCCGTGATGGCAAATTTAAACACAAGCATCAGCGCCTCGATAGCAAGCGCGATGATGATCGAGCCGATAAATCTAATCATCGTTTTGTTTTCCATATCCTCGCCGCGCTTGCTTTTTCCTAGCACCTCTTCTTCAAATATCGCTTTAACCAGATCAAAGATCGCAAGCGCCAGCGTCAGCACGATCGTGTGCTCAAACATCTTTTCTACTTCGATATTTAAAAGATCGTTAGCCAAAAGCCCCTTGAGCGCGTCGGCAAACAAAAACAAGGCTATGGTAAAAAGCGCAACCGAAAACGCGGCGTAAACGACCTTAAGAAATTTGCCGAAGTAGCTCTCTAGCTTACCGTGAGAGACGATGGCTAGGATATTTTCTAGCGAAACATCGATACACGCAACGAATTTTAACTCCCCTTTGTCGTCATATATCGGAGTGGACGCCGTCACGCACAGCTCGCCCGTGAGCGAGGACGGGTACGGGTCGCTTAGTACGCAGCGCTTTTCGCGCACCGCGGTGTAATAATAAGACTTGTTGCTACAGTTTTCGCCGCCGCCGGCTTTATATTTTTCGTTTAGGCTTACAGTGTCGCCTATTTGCACGCCGTTTGCGTCAAGTACGTAAAACGCGTCAAAACCCTCTATCTCGTGCGCCATTTTATCAAAGCCGCTTTTTATCGACTCGGCGTTTACCCCCGGCAGCCTGTTTGGCAAATTTTTACTAAAAAGATAGCATATATAGGCTCTAGCCTTGTATCTTAACTCCGAAAACCTCTGTATATCTTGCAGCGTCAAATTTATTCCTTATTTAGCGCGTGATTAAACTCCGGCACGATCTCTTTGAGCGCCGCCGCGACGTCGTCCGCGTGCGTTAAATTTTTAATTTGCTCGTTTAGTTTAGCTAGGTCGTATTCGCCCGAGTGCGTCACGAAAATAGACTGAAACTCGGTTTTTACGTCATCTTTGTTTATTAAAAGCTCCTCGTAAAGCTTCTCTCCAGGGCGAAGGCCGACGAATTCGACCCCCAGATACTCTTTGTTTGATAAAATCAGCATCTTTTTAGCTAGATCGGCGATTTTTATCGGCTCGCCCATATCAAGCACGAAAAGCTCGCCGCCCTTTGCGATCGAGGCGGCCTGAAGCACGAGCTGACAGGCCTCGGAGACCAGCATAAAATACCTCGTGATGTCAGGGTGCGTGACGGTTAGCGGTTTATTATTTTCGATTTGCTCTTTAAATTTCGGTATTACGCTGCCGCTTGAGCCTAGAACGTTGCCAAAACGCACTGCAACGATCTCGGTTTTAGCTGGCAAATTCGAGTTTAGCGCGTAAAGTTCGCACACGCGTTTAGTCGCGCCCATGATGTTCGTCGGACGCACGGCTTTATCGGACGATATCATCACGACCTTACTAACGCCGTATTCGATAGATAAATCGATCAAAATTTTAGTGCCTATTATGTTATTTACGACCGCGGCTTTAGGGTTTGCTTCGCAAAGCGGCACGTGCTTATAGGCTGCGGCGTGGATCGCGATCTGCGGTTTAAACTCCTCAAACACCGCGCGCAAGTCCGCTTCGTTTACGATATTTATCATCTTGCTCACGGTTTTGTCGCTGTGAGTTATCTCACCGATTTTGTAGAGATTAAACTCGCTATGATCGATCATGATTAGCTTGCTAACGCCGAATTTCAGGCACTGCTTGCAAATTTCGCTACCGATACTACCTCCCGCACCCGTGACCAAAACGACTTTACCGCCTAAAAACTTCTCCACCGCGCTACTATCTAGGTCTTTTGGCTTTCTAGCTAGCAGATCCTCGATCGAGATATCCTTGATCGCGTCCTTGCCGGTGCCAAACATCGAGAAGATCTTGATATCGCGGATACCGTAAGCCGTAAGCTCATCAAAAAGCTCCGCCAGCTCGTCTTGCCCGAGCGCTAGCGCGATGATAGCGGTTTTTACGTTGTATTCTTTGATCAAATTTGCAATTTCGCTCTTTGGCTGCACTAAAAATCCGTCGCAGTAAGTGCCGACTAGATCGCTCCTGCCGTCTACCACGCCCACGGCATATAGATCGATATAGCCCTGCCTAAGCCCTTTTAAAACGTGAAGCGCCTTTGACGTAGCGCCGATAACTACGCAAGGCTCGCCCGTGTGCGGCTTTTTAGAAAAGTCTAAAAACATACGCTTGGCGATCCTTAAATTTCCGATTAGCAGGCACGAGATAACGGCGTCGATAAAAATCACGCTTCGCGGAAACGGATTAAAAAGACTAGGCGCCGCAAAATAAACGATCCAAAAGCAAACGATCGCGCAAAGATGAACGAGGAAAATTTTCCTCGCTTCGTTTAGTCCAAAAAATCTCCACGGCACCTTGTAAATTTTAAAAAGCCACATGAAAAATAGCTTTAAAACCACCATCGTAGCGCAGCCTGCGACCAGTCCGCCTCTAAAATAATCAGGCAGCACGCCGCTAAATCTAAGCAAATACGCCAGATAAAACGACGCGACGAATATCGCGACGTCAAAGCCCAGAAAAAACGCAAGCCGCTTTAGCTTCGTCGCCTTAAACATTTATAAATTTTCCTTTACGATTTTTACTACTCGCGCAAATTCCTCGTCCCCCATCGCAGTGCCGCTAGGCAGGCAGATACCGCGTGCAAACATATCTTCGCTAGTACCGTCCGTGAACGCTAGCGCCCCCTCAAACACAGGCTGCATATGCATCGGCTTCCAAAGCGGACGGCTTTCTATGTTTTCTTTAGCGAGTGCGTCTATCACGCGCAAGTGCGCGCCTTTTTCTTTAAACAGAGCGGTCGTTAGCCAGCGGTTGCCGCGGGAATTTGCTATCTCAGGCATAAACTCAAGCTCGGGAAGCTCTTTTTTGTACTTTTCAAAAATTTCGCGTTTTTTCATCACGCGCTGCTCGAGCACCTCCATCTGCGCCGTTCCGATCGCGCCTAGGACGTTGCTCAGGCGGTAGTTGTAGCCGTAGTCTTTATGCTCGTAGTGCAAAAACGGCTCTCTAGCTTGAGTGCTGTAAAATCTCGCCTTCTCGACGAGCTCTTTCTCGCCCACTAGCATGCCGCCGCCGCTTGTAGTGATGATTTTGTTGCCGTTAAAGCTATATGCGCCCAGTCGTCCAAATGTACCCAGCGCTTTGCCGTTCAAAAATCCGCCCAGCGCCTCGGCCGCGTCTTCGACCACGGCGATGTTTTCCTGCTCGCAGATCTCGCAGATCTCTTTCATCTTTGCAGCCTGTCCGTAAAGGTGCGTTACGACGAGCGCTTTTGGCTTTTTAGGCGAGTTTGCGATAGCCTTTTTTAGTAGCTCGGGGCTTAGGTTCCAGCTTTCGTCGCTATCGACAAAAACAGGCGTAGCGCCTTGATAAAGTATCGGGCTAACGGACGCCATAAAGGTAAACGTAGAGGCTAGCACCACGTCTGCTGCGCCGATACCTAGCACCCTTAGCGCCAAGTGGATCGCCGACGTGCCGGAATTTAGCGCTAACGCATCGGGCGCGCCCGCGTAGCTTGAGACGCTCGCTTCAAATTTATTCACGTATTCGCCAAGCGGCGCGATATAGTTGCTCTTAAAAACCTCGTTTATGTACTCTTGCTCTTTGCCGCTCATGTGCGGCGGACTTAGGAAAATTCTTTGCATTATTATTCCTTAAAGAAATTTACGCATTGTAGCACTTAAAATCTAAATATTTTTATAAAAACTCGTTTAAAGTCGCTTTTAGAGGGTAGAAAATGGGGATTTTGTTAAATTTTGCGTCAAAATGTATTTTAAAAGGGCAAATTTGACGCCGCAGGGGACTTGGCTAAATTTTATCTATTTTTTTAGTTTGCGACGGTTTTATTATTACGAGCGCAAATTTGACGAGCGATATTTTAGCACTCAAATTTAGCTTACGCTTCGCCTAGCTTTAGCCGGATTGCCGTAGGCGACGCTGCCGTCTGCGATATCTCGTACTACGACGCTGCCCGCTCCGATGACGCAGTTTTCGCCGATTTTTATGCACTGCACTACGCAAGATCCTATGCCTATGTGAGTGTTTGCACCAACGATCACGCCGCCCGCTAACGCCGCGTTTGGGCTAACGTGCGCGAAATCGCCGATCTCGCAGTCATGCTCGATGATCGCGCCAGTGTTTATTATCGCACCCTCGCCTATTACGGCGCGCGCGTTTATGACGGCATTTGGCATCACAACCGCGCCCTCGCCTATTTGCGCGCTAACGCTTACGACCGCGCTTGGATGGATTAAATTTACTACGCCAAAGCCGGCGTTTTTTACTCTTTCTTGCAGGATGCGTCTGATTTTATTATCCCCGATGGCGACGATCACGTCAGCTTTTTCAAGGCTCGGGTCAAATTTGAGTACGTTTTTACCGTCAAATTTGGAGTCATCCAAAAACACGATCTCGCCGTATCCGCACGCTCTAGCTACGTCCGCGACGACGACTCCGTGCCCGCTAAAGCCGTAAACGTAAATTTTAGTTGCGGCCATTAAATTTCTCCGTCGTAGCCATGCCTTCTTTACTCACGCCGCTTCGTTTTAGTACCTTTTGCACCGTTAAAATCGCGATTTTAACGTCCAGTGCAAAGCTAAGCTCGCGGACGTATCTCGCGTCAAATTTAAACTTCTCCGCCCAGCTGATCGCGTTGCGGCCGTTTACCTGCGCTAGCCCCGTGATACCGGGTCTCACGTCGTGGCGGGTCGCTTGCTCGGCGTCGTAAAGAGGCAGATACTCGACCAAAAGCGGACGCGGCCCGATGAAGCTCATATCGCCTTTTAGCACATTAAAAAGCTGCGGCAGCTCATCAAGGCTAAGGCTTCTAATAGTCTTGCCGATGCCGCTTAGGCGCATCTCGTCGGGTAGCAGCTCGCCGTCCGCGCCGCGCTCGTCGCTCATCGTTTTAAATTTGTAAATTTTAAAAATTTTAGCGTGCAAACCCGGGCGCGCCTGCGTAAAAATGACGTCACGGCTAACCTTAAAATAGATCAAAACCGCGACGACCGCCATAATCGGCAACGTCAGCACGATTAAAAAAATCGCACCGCAAATATCCAGTAATCTCTTAAAAAACGCCCTATACATCGATAAATTTCCTATAAATTTCTATATATTTCCTAGCAACCGCTCGCTCGTCAAACTCGCGCAGGGCAAGCTCCCGCCCGTTTCGCCCCATTTGCGCGGCCAAATTTTCGTCGTTTAGTAAAATTTCTATCTTTGCGGCTAGATCGGCGGAGTTTTTCGCCTCGCAAAGCAGGCCGTTAAAGCCGTTCGTCACGGCCTCATTGCAGCCGGCTACGTCGCTAGCCACGACCGCGCGGCTCATACTCATCGCCTCTAAAACCGTACGCGGAAAGCCCTCTTTGTAGCTTGGAAGCGCGAGTAGATAGCTAGCCTTTAAAAGCTGCGGCACGTCGTCTCTAGCGCCCAGATACCTCACGGCTCCGCCCTTTAAAAACTTCGCATCCGCCGTACTTTTGTTTCCTTCAAATCCTTCGCCCGCAAAGACGAACGCGCAGTCATCGCGCCCGCGTAAAAGCTCGGCGGCCTCGTAAAACTCGCGCACGCCCTTGTGCCACATCGCACGCGCTATCATCAGCACGATCTTTTTGCCGTGCAGATCCTCGCCTAAATTTGCAGCCGACACGCTGTTTTCGTCAAATTTGAACGTATCCACGCCCACGCTTTTTATCTTAAAAATTTTCTCCTCGGATATCAGCCCGCGGCTCAAAAAATACGCTGGATCAGCCTCGTTTACGAACACGCAGCCGTCGCTCATCTTTAACGCTTTTTTATAAAGCGTCTCGATCGCGGCGCGCACCAGACGGGTTTTTAAGTCGTTATCGATATAAAAGCTACCCAGCCCCTCGACCAAATTTATCACGCGCTTTATGCCCGCTTTTTTAGCCGCAAAGGTGCCAAACACGTTTGACTTGTGCGCCGAGGTTTGTAGCAGGTCTAAATTTAACTCGCGCAAAATATCGGCTAGCTTTTTTGAGTTTTCAAGCACGGTTAGAGGATTTAGGCTCGCGCGGTCAAGCTCGTATGTCACGCAGTTAAACTCGCTTTTTAGCCTATCCGTATACTCGCCCTTTGGCGCGATAGCAAAAACCTCGTGACCGAGCCGCTTTAGCTCGCGCATTATCGGCGCACGGAAAAAATAAATGCTCATATCGGCGTGAGATAAAAATCCAAATTTAGCCATTTTTAAAATTTTCCTTTAAATTTTGTGCCCTCATCTTAGCAGCCTATAGATCTTAACCGCGCCGTTTAAAACGACCGGCTCAAACAGCTCTTTATCGTAGTTTTCGAGCACGAAAAGCTGTATGTAGGCCGAGTTTAGCACCGCTTCGTCAAGCACCAAAAACCGCCTGTAATCCTTCATAAAAATGAGATAAATTTTACCGTCCGAGTCCATCTCATGCTTTTTGACGACCA
The DNA here is from genome assembly GCA_963528245.1 of uncultured Campylobacter sp. Taxonomy (GTDB): domain Bacteria; phylum Campylobacterota; class Campylobacteria; order Campylobacterales; family Campylobacteraceae; genus Campylobacter_A. The sequence continues at coordinate 28,557 of CAURWB010000009.1, forward strand.
GTTTGTCTTTCTCGTCATAGCTTGTTTCAAAGTACGTATTTACCGGCATTTCGCGCTCGCCGATATAGACTTTAGACGCATCGCCCGATACGCCAAAGCCTCCGCCGATATTTATCGTATCGCCGTCCACCGAGTAAGGTTTACCCGGATAAAATATCGCTCCATACTCCTCGCCGCTGTTTAGATCGAGGTTTGAAAAGCGCAAAACGGCGCTAAAGATATCGATCATGGAGTCAGGCAGATAATAGTAAATCTCGCGCGTTTTTTGCGGCGGGCGAAAATCCTTGCTATTTAGCGAATACAAAAACGAATTTACGCTAGTGGCGTTGTAGTCCTTCATCATTTGGTTCAAATTTAACCCAAATCTCTCGCTAAAATTGCGCTCAGTATACTCGACCTCTAGGCGCGCCATATTTGCCGACATGCGCTGATTGCTAGCTAGCGCAAAGCTCACGGCGAAGTTATCCCTGCCTAGGTGCTTGCCGCCGTCTATGAGGGTCTTGACGTCTGCGTAGTAGCGGATAGGATAGCCGTAGTCCCACCAGGCCAGCACGTAGTCCTCGCGCCCCGCGATCTTGTGTAATTTATCCAGGCTCTCGACCTCGCTTTTGGCAAAGACCGTGCCGACTTTATAGCCGTAAATGTGCTCAAGACACGGCATCAAGGATAGCGCGGCAATACAAAAGACGCAAATTTTTTCTAAAAGCGCGTGTTTTTTGAGCGAGCTTAACCCTGAAACCATAAAATAAGCCGCCCCGCAAACGATCGCCGCCGCCGCAAGCGTAGCTAGATATACGCCAAGGCTCGCCTCGCCGTCAAAATTTGGCGCAAAAACGGGAGATTTGCCGTGCAAGAGGCTGTAGTATTTATCAAAATACAAAAAGAAAAACGCAAAAAAAGCCGCTACGCAAACGGTGCAAAATTTGTCTAAAATTTTATCTTTTTTGAAAAAATCCACGCAAAGGACGGCGAAATACCCAAACCCTATCGCCATCGCTGGCACGGAGTAGATCGTAAATCTAAGCCCGCCTTTTAGCGCCAAAAATCCAAGCAGTAGCATCGGAAGGGCAAGCAAAAACGAGCGAAATTTAAAACACAGCGCGGCGATGCCTACAAGCGATAAAGCAAAAGTAACGATATGACCGCTGATACGCTTAGCAAAGGCGTTTATCGAGTTAAACTCAAACGAATAATCACTCATTTCCATTATCGTTTTATTTACGTTATAAAAATGAAAAATAGGCTCGCTACTCTCGGAAACCCCGCGAAATATGTAAAATTTAAGCTGAAATAAAATTTGATTTAGCCCGCCGCTATAACCTAGAAGCGCGACGGCTAAAGTAAGACAAGCCGCGACAGCGCGTTTATCCCAGATCTGCGGGCGAAATCTCATCGCTAGATAAAGAGCGACCGCAAGCGCGCTTTTAGCGTAAAAATCGATATATGTAAGCGCAACTATCATCAAAATGACGGCCTCATAATTTAGCGCGTTTTTCCTATCAAAAACCAAAGTATAGAGCAAAAATGCGCCCAGCATGGCGAAATTTAGCGAGTAAGAGCTCGGATACCACCAGTCGTTTATCAGGATAAAAATCGGGATAAAAATGAGGTCGTTTACGTTTTTTTTCTGCGCGAGGCGTATCATCGCCCAGACGCTAAACGCAGGCAGCACGATAGTGAGCATGTCGGTGTCGTAGTAGCCAGCCATCGTGCGGTTATAGTAGCTGTTTGCGATACTAGCTAGCAAGGCCGCCGCAAAGCCGACTCCTGGCATCTCGTACTCTTTAGCTATCAAAATCACGGGAATAACAATAAGAGAGCTAAAAAATACGCTCATATAAAGCAAAATGGTCTCGAAGCTAAAAGGCAAAATTTGATACAAAAAATACGTAAGCGTGGGCATCGACCGGCCGTAGTAGCTAAGGTCGTTTGGCTGATGAAAGCCCGCTATCATATCTCGCGCGCCCTCGGCAAAGGCGTAGCCGTCATTAGTGCTGATCATGAGCTGATCGTTCCAGAAAAAGTGCTGGTATTCGCCCGCCCAGTACACCCAGTACAGCCTGCAAACCACGCTAAAAACAAACGCCGCAAGCATCAAAAAGCAAGTCTGTTTTGAAAATTTAAATTTATCCAAGAGTCCCGAAATTTTACTCGCCATTTTCACCCTCTAAGTATCCTATGAGCTGCGCCGCGACGGCGTTTTTATCAAATTTGGCTACGCGGTCGTACGCCTTTTTTTCATAATCTCGCCTCAAATTTTCATCCTCAAGCGCACGCCTCATCGCCGACTCCATCGCTTTTTCGTCGTCGACGGGCGTTAAAATGCCGTACTCATCGTCGCCCAGAAGCTCTCTAGCGCCGCTTTTGTGATCAGTGGAGATGATAAATCTCTCACAAGCAAGCGCCTCTAAAAGCACGTTTGAAAACCCCTCAAACCTCGAAGCGCAGACAAAACACTGCGCGTTTTTGATAAATTTAAACGGATTTTTATCCGTGCCTAGCAGCTTTACGCGCTCGCTCACGCCAAGCTCGTCGATCAAATTTTGAAGCTCGCCTTGCAAAGGCCCTTTGCCGAGTATCCCAAGCGTCGCGCGCTCGTCATTTAAATTTGCGATTATTTTTATTAACATCGCTTGATTTTTACCGCTATCAAGACGCCCGATGTTTAGAAAAAACGGCTTAAATTTAGCCTCTAGCGGCTCGTTTGCGAGCGTTTTTATCGCAGCCAAATCAACCGCGTTATATAGCACCTTAGTTTTTGCGGCGTCGCAGCCGAAATTTCGCACGAGATCATCGGCGTTTCCCTGCGCGTTAGCAAGGATAAGATCGGCTTTTGGATAAAGCGCCTTAACGAAAATTCTATTGGCAAACCCGCTAATGCCGCTTTTGTAGATGACCGACGGACAGCTACGCTCGCTTATCACCATCCGCCCTTTTACTCCGGCGATCCTTGCTAAAAGCGCGATATAACAAGGTCGGTTCATTAAGACAAAATGTAGGTCGATAGCCAAATCGTCGCAAAGTTTTTTATAATTTAAGGCTAAAAACGGAAACAAAAGCCCCAAACGAAAAAGCTTTTTTACGCCGCTTTCATAAGGATCCGAGCGCTCGAGGAAGTGAATTTTTACCGCACTTGGTATCTCGTAGGCTACGACCTCGCTCATCAAAACGAGATGAACTTCGTATTTTTCGCACAGAGCCGGGAGCAGATTTGAGACCACGCGCTCCGCGCCACCAGGCCCCATCGAGTAGAGAAAAACGGCTAATTTTTTCATTCGCCGTGCGTTTTTTTATATATCCAAACGCGAATTTTAGTTAAAAACAAAATCATCGACTTTGGAAATGGGCTTAAAATCAGCATTGCAAGCGCTTCTTTTGTAAATTTAAATTTGAGGCTTTTAAAAAGATATTCGTACATTTTTTTGTATTCGCCGCCGAATTTAGCATAATACGCCGCCATTTTGTATAGGATCGCGATATGAGCATCGTTTACGCGAAATTTCGGCTCGGCCGAATTTGAGCCGCTTGCGCTAGCTTGAGCGTTTTTCTCGGCGATCTTTTGCAAAATAAGCTCCGCAGTCATAGCGTAGCCTTTCATTATGCAAAGCGGGCGTTTAAACGAGTTTATCGTGACGCTGTCGCTGCGGTGAAAGCGGTAAATACGCACGGCATCGTGCAGGTAGTAAGCAGGAAGGTCAAAAAGATAGATCCAGAGCGTATTTTCGCTACCGTAAAGCCCCTTTTTAAAGCGCCTCTGACCGATGGCGTCGCGGCGAAACATTATCAAAAACTCGCCCGTTATCTTGCCGTCGTAGTAGTCCTGCGGCGAAATTTCCCCGCTTTTACTCAGTCCAAATCCCGAAAATTTCGTAGTCGGCTCGCCGTCGATCTCAAAATAACAGTTCGCCCAGACGCTAGCATACCCCCGCTCTAGCACGGCCGCCATCTTGCTTATAGCGCCCTCTATCAGCAAGTCATCGTCGTCTAGTATCACGAAAGCATCGCCGCTAGCGTGATCAAAGCCGTTGTTTTTATTGCCGTTTGGGCCGCGGTCGTAAGTTTGGTTTAAGACGTATTTTACGTTGTCAAATTTAGCGACGTAACTTTGCGCAAGCTCGCGCGTACCGTCGTTCGAGTTATCGTCGCTGATTATGATCTCTTTATTTTCGTAGTCTTGAGCCAGCGCGCTTTTTAGGGCGGCTTCAAAAAGCTCTTTGCGGTTGTAGGTCGGGATTATTATGCTTACTTTTAGCATTTTAGTTCTTTATATTTTGAGTGATAAAATCCATCCACTTTTGATAAATTTGATCGGTTTTAAAGGCGTTTTTGCGCTCGTTGGCGTTTTTTACCAGCTCTTGCCTAAGCTCCTCGTCGCGCATTAAAAGTTCGATTTTGTTTCCGAGCGCTTTTACGTCGTCTATCGGCACCAAAAATCCGTCCTTGCCGTCCTCGATGAGCTCTTTTGCGCCGCTTGTAGCAGTCGCCACCCTGGCGCAGTTAAAAAATACGCTCTCGATTAAAACATTCGGCAAGCCCTCGGTTTTGGAGCTTGAGACTAAAATTTTAGACCTTTCGTAAAGCGAAGCTACATCGCTCGTTTGCCCGATAAATTCGGCATCCAGATGCAGCTGCTCGTGCGCGATGAGCTCTAGTCTTTGCCTCTCTTCGCCCGCGCCCGCTATCACGATTTTCCAGTTTTTTAAAAGCTCTTTATCGACTAAGCTCATGGCTTTTAAAAATACGTCGCAGCCTTTAAGCGAGATGAGACGACCGACGAAAAGGATGATATTTTCCTTCGGCAAGCCCTGCTTTTTAGCTTCAAACATCGGATTATACATCACGGTTTTATTTTTTACGAAGCTATAGTACTCGTAGTCCTCTTTTGTTAGTACCGTTAGGCCGCTAGCTAGCGGATAGAGCAAACGGCGCAAAAACAGCCAGCCGCGCCCTTTGAAAAAATCGGCGCTTGAATGCTCGCTGATAAAAAGCGGCTTGTTTATAAATAAATTCGACAAAATCACGTTGATATTGGTGCTGTCCATCGAGGAGATAACGACGTCAAATCCGCCGTTTTTGATCAAATTTCGCTGATAAAAAAACTTTTTTACGCGCCTGATTAAATTTGCGAAAAAGCCCTTTTTCACCATCGGAAAAGGCAGGTCGATCAGCTTTATCCTCTCGTCTAGCTCGTAAAACGGCGGTTTGGTGTCAAATTTTAAAAGCGTTACGTCGTGAAATTTCGCAAAATAGCTTGCCAGCAAGCTCATCACGCGCTCAGCGCCGCCTGCTTGCAGGGTCGAAATTATAAATAAAACCTTCATTCTCTCTCCAAATTTTAGTCAATGCGCGAAAATTTAATAAATCTTCAAAATTATTGATTTTATAAATTTTGAGCTTTATAATCGCTTAGTTTCTTATCTTTTAAATATCCGCTCATAGCCTAAAATTGCCGCTTCAAAGCGCGTTGCGGCGACATATTTTAAGCTATTTAGACGAGCTAGGGGCGAGACTTTTGCCTGCGCTCTTTGCACCCGCTCGGCTTGGATATTTGAGTCCGCTAAATCGGTCGGATGCGCAAAAATATCGCTAAAATACATCTTTAAGCCGTTTTGTAAAAGCAAAATCCGCCAAAAATCAGCCACGCAAAGCGCCTTTTTGTGCGTTTGCAGGAGCTTTTCTGCCGCGCGCCTATCAAGCACGTAGGCCGCCGCTCGGTAGATCGTGCCGTAAGAGCGCTTTGAGACCAGCCAAAAATCATCTTCTAGCTTTTTGCCAAATGCGCTAAATCGCCCCTCTAGCCCGTCTTGCGCGCCGCAAATGAGCGCCGAGCCTTCGTCCATCTTAGCAGCCGTTTCAAACGCCTTTTTCACGCCGTCCTCGTCTCCGATAACGTCGTCTTCTAAAATGAAAGCAAATTTGGCGTCGCTTTTTAAAAACTCCTCGTAAGCGCGCATGTGAGAGAGCGAGCAGCCGACCTCGGACGGGCTTAACAGCCTGCCGTAGGCCTCAAGGCTAGCTAGCGCGTAGCCATAGTACTCCTTTGCGCTCATAGCCCTGCCGTCGGTCGCCTCGACAAGCTTAAATTCGCCGTAGTTTTTAAACCGCCCTTTTAGCTTTTCTCGGCGCGCCTCGTCGCTTTTTAGCGAAATAACGAATACTAAATTTTTCATCTTTTAAACTTCGATTTGATCTTATTTATCACGATTAGTTGCTCTCTTTTATCAAATATCAAAAATAAACTCGCGGCGTAACCGAGCGCAAGTAAAACCGCCGAATACGCGGCAAATTCGCTCCAGCTTGAAATCTGCACGAAATTTCGCAGCCAAAAAAACAGCCCGCAAACAGCTACAAAAACGGCCAAATTTTTAAAATAAACGCCATAAAAAGTGGTAAGCGGCAAGCTCAAATTTAAGGCGGCATTTATGAGGTCAAACCCCAAAATGCGCACCGAATAAAGTGCGGCGCCGACGATCGCCATACCGTAAATGCCGTAGTCCGTAAATTTAAGCACGGCAATCTGAGCCAAAATCGTGCCGGCACCCAAAATAGTGTTTGCTATCGCGGGGCGTTTTAGTTTATTGGTCGCACTGTCGAGATTAAAAAGCGAAAAAACGTAGCTGATAAATATAATCGGCACTAGAGTTATCATCGATAGATTATAGATTAGATTTATCTCGTCCGCGCTTTTAAACGGTAACCAAAGCGTGTAAAATTCGCGCCCAAAAGCCACGAAAATAGCAGCCGGTACGCTCATAACGAACGCCGTAACTCGCATAGAAAATTTAGCCTCCGCAACAAGCGCGGTCAAATTTGATTTAGAGTAGTGCTCGACGAATTTGGGCGCAAATATCGCACTAAGCTGCGCCACGAAGCTCTCTAAAATGATCGGAGCCGCCTTTGAAACGGCTAAAATTCCAGTCGCATTAGCGCTTAAAAATATGTTGCAGATAAACAGATCCATACCGCTCATAAGCACGCGGTTTAGGGCATTAAAGCTATTATAGACGCCTGATTTTAGTAGCTCTTTTATACGTGCAAAGTCAAATTCTCGCGGGTTAAATTTAAGCTCGGGCGTGATGCGGCGCGAAACCCAAACGCTAGTAAAAAAAACAAATAGCGATGCGACTAGAGCGGAGATCGCGATATAGGCGATCATCGGTCTGAAAAAATAAAAAAGCGCCACTATGAGAGCGGCTAAAATAGCGCTAGATACGGCATTGCGAACTGAGATGATGTAGAGCTTGTTTTTGATAAACATCGAGACGCTGATGACGCCGTTAAAAAGTCCGACGCAAAAATTTATAAAATAAAACGCGAAAGTAAGCCGCACGTCGCCTAACAGCGCATCGCTCACGTTTAGCACGCTTTGTAAATTTAAGATAAAAATGCCCGCACCTAGCAAAATAAGAACGCAAAAAAAGATATTTACGACTAAAACCGACGAGTAGTAGGCGTTAGCCGCGCTTACATCGTCTCTATGCCACTCGTACGCGACGAAGCGGCCGCTAACGGAGTTTATCGCAGCAGTCACGACTAAAGCGTAGGCCACGATAGCGTTGGACAGCCCGACAAAGCCGTAGGCTTCGTTGCCTAGGCTCTTTAAAATGTAGGGCGTGAGGAAAAAATTTATCCCCATCGAGACGATAAAAACGACGATGGAGCTGATCAAATTTACGAGCATTACAGCCTTGCGTCGGCGTTTTCGTAAACGTTTTTGATATCGTAAACGAGCGCTTTGCTAAATTTTAACCCTTTAAATTTATCGTGTGCGACGGCGATCACGACGCAGTCGTAGTCCGCCTCGTCAAAGCTTTTTAGCGGTGTGATACCGTATTCGCGCTTCACCTCGGCTTCGTCCGCCCACGGATCGTAGACGTCCACGCTGCAACCAAAATCCCTAAGCTCCTCGATCACGTCTATCACGCGCGAGTTGCGGATGTCGGGGCAGTTTTCCTTAAACGTAAGACCAAGCACCAAAACGCGAGCCGAATTTATCAAAACACCCCTTTTTATCATTAGTTTTACGACCTGATCTGCAGCGTATTTGCCCATATTGTCGTTGATACGGCGACCTGCTAGGATCATTTCCGGATGAAAGCCAAGCTCCTGCGCCTTGTGCGTGAGGTAATAAGGATCCACGCCGATGCAGTGGCCGCCGACTAGGCCTGGGCGGAAATTTAAGAAATTCCACTTCGTGCCCGCCGCCTGCAAAACGGCGTTCGTGTCGATGTTCATTTTGTTAAATATCATCGCAAGCTCGTTCATAAAAGCGATATTTATGTCGCGCTGAGTATTTTCGATAACCTTGGCAGCCTCGGCGACCTTGATAGTAGGCGCTTTATGCGTGCCCGCCGTTATGATCGAGCGGTAGACCTCGTCGACCTTTTCGGCGATTTCAGGCGTCGAGCCGCTAGTGATTTTTTTGATTTTAGTTACGGTGTGCTCTTTGTCGCCCGGATTTATGCGCTCCGGCGAGTATCCGCAGAAAAAGTCCTCGTTAAATTTAAGCCCGCTTTGCTCCAGCAGCGGCACGCAGATTTCCTCCGTAACGCCCGGATACACCGTGCTTTCATACACGACGATATCGCCCTTTTTTAGCACCTTTGCGACGCTTTGCGTGGCTTTTACCACTGGCGTCAAATCAGGGCGCTTGTTTTTGTCTATCGGCGTCGGAACGGTAACGATAAAGAAATTACAATCCTTTATATCGTCTAAATTTAGGCTAAATTTCATACCGTTTTCTATCGCTTTTTTCATCTGCTCGGCGCTTAGCTCTAGCGTGCGATCATACCCGCTTTTAAGCTCCTCGATGCGGGCAGCGTTTACATCAAAGCCCGTAACTTCGTATTTCTCGCTAAACGCTGCCGCCAAAGGCAGTCCGACGTATCCTAGTCCGATAACGGCTATTTTCATTTATTTTTCATTTTTAATTTTTTTGGTTCTATCGTTTTTACGCGTTCATACATTCTTATTTCCGCACCTACGCCTTGCGGAGTTATGATTTTAACGGGGCTAACGCCTGGTAAAATTTGAGTGAGCTCATAATAAACCCGCCTCTTTTTCTTTCCGTCCTTGCAAAGCATCATCGTTTGCGCCAGCTCGTCACCGCCGCTAAATTCGTAATAAATCCCGCGCGCGTCCTCTTTTTCCTCGAGTTTTCCGCCGAGTAAAAAGGCGAAGTTGCAGTCGATTTGCATATCTTTAAAAAACGCGACTTCGTATTTAAAATAATCAGGCGGCATCTTTGAGATAGGTAGCTCAAAAATATTTTCCTCGGTTTTAGCTGCGTTTTCGCCCGCCAAAAGCGCAAACGGCAACGCGCAAGCCGCGATAAAAAGTAAAATTTTCCTCATGATTTCACTCCTATTTGGAAATACTTAAAGCCCAAATTTGCCAGATTTTTCGCGTCGTATTGATTGCGCCCGTCAAAGATCACGGCGTTTTTTAGGCGTTGCTTCATCTCCATAAAATCAGGCGACCTAAACTCGCTCCACTCGGTAACCAGCGCGAGCGCGTCAGCGCCGTTTAGCGCGTCGTATTTATTTGGGGCAAATTTTAAATTTGAGTTTGGTAGATATTTTTTTGCTTCGTTTGCGGCCTTTGGATCGTAAGCGACGACGTTTGCGCCCGCATTTTCTAGCGATTTTATGAGCACGAGCGAGCTAGCTTCGCGCATATCGTCGGTGTTTGGTTTAAACGCTAGCCCCCAAATCGCCACCGTTTTGCCGCTCAAATTTCCGCCGAAAAATGCTGAAATTTTTTCAAAAAGCACCGTTTTTTGCGCCGCGTTTCTGGCCTCTACCGCGCTTAAAACCTGCGGCTCAAAGCCGTTTTGCCTAGCGGTATAGATGAGCGCCTCGACGTCCTTTGGAAAGCAACTGCCGCCGTATCCGCAGCCAGGATAGATGAAGCTATAGCCGATGCGAGAGTCGCTGCCGATGCCTTTTCGCACCAAATTTACGTCCGCTCCCACGCGCTCGCAGATACCCGCGATCTCGTTTATAAAGCTGATTTTAGTCGCTAGCATCGCGTTTGCGGCGTATTTTGTCATCTCGGCAGATTTTACGTCCATAGCGATAAAGCGGTCGTGATTTTTCATAAAGGGCGCGTAAAGCTCGCGCATGACGCCTTGCCCCCACTCGCTACTAGCGCCTACTACGACACGATCGGGCTTTAAAAAGTCCTCGACCGCCGCGCCCTCCTTTAAAAACTCGGGGTTTGAGACGACTTCGAATTTGACGTCCAGGTTTCTTTTTTTTAGCTCGCCTGCGATCACTTCGGTTACCTTTTCCGCCGTGCCGACGGGGACGGTTGATTTATCCACGACGATTAGCGGCGAGGTTAAATTTTGCCCGATGCTTTTTGCGACCTCTAGCACGTAGCGCAGATCGGCCTGTCCGTCCGCGCCCATAGGCGTTCCGACCGCGATAAATAGCACGCTGGCGTGCGCCAAGGCTTCTTTTATATCGACGCTAAATTTAAGCGCGCCGTTTGCCCTGCACTCGGCCACGATTTCAGAAAGTCCGGGCTCATAGATCGGTATGACGCCGTTATTTAGGGCGTTTATCTTTGCTTCGTCCACGTCCACGCATATGACGTCGTTGCCCATTTTAGCTAGGCACGCGCCGCTGACTAGCCCCACGTAGCCCGTGCCTACGACTGCGATCCTCACAGCCGTTTCTCCCACTCAAGCGCGGTTTTTATGATGAGCGCGAGATCCTCTCTCTTGGGCCGCCAGTTAGTTAATTTTCTTATCTTTCCCGGCTTTGCGATGAGGCGCGCGGGGTCGCCCTCTCTACGAGGCGCGCTAACTACTTTAAAATCAATCCCGCTTACTTTTTTAGCCGTTTCTATAACCTCTTTTACGCTAAAGCCGCGGCCGTAGCCGACGTTAAAGGTCTCGCTTTTTTCATGCTCGTTTAGGTACTCCAGCGCGCTTAAATGTGCGTCTGCTAGGTCGCTCACGTGGATATAGTCCCTCACGCAGGTGCCGTCTGTCGTCGGATAGTCGCTACCGAAAATCCCCATGCTTTCGCGTTTGCCCAGAGCCGTCTGCGTCGCGACTTTGATTAGATGCGTGGCGTTTGGATAGTTTTGCCCGATGAGCCCCTCTTCGTCGGCGCCCGCGACGTTAAAGTAACGCAAAATCGCAAATTTGAAATTTTCATTTGAAGCGGCGTAGTCTTTGATGATCCACTCGCTCATTAGCTTGCTTCGACCGTACGGATTTATCGGATTTGCCGCGGTTTGCTCATCGACCTCGCCGATTTCTGGCTCGCCGTAAACGGCAGCGGTGGAGCTAAAGATAAATTTATTTACGCCGTACTGCTTGCAATAGGTCAAAATTTTAGCGACGTTTGCGGTGTTGTTTAGGTAGTATTTTAGCGGCTCTTGCGTGCTTTCAAAAACCTCGATAAATGCGGCAAAATGGATAATCGCGTCAAATTTGCCCTCCGCAAAAATCCCGCTTAAATCATCCTCTAAATTTGCCTTTACGAACTTAAATTTACCGATTTTCTCAAGCACGTCAAGCGCCTTTGTAGTGCCTTTGCAGAGATTATCCACGACCGTTATCTCGTGCCCGCCTTGTTTTAAGAGTGCCTTTAGCACGTGAGAGCCGATGTAGCCCGCTCCGCCTGTTATTAAAATTTTCATAAATTTACCTTTTGAAATTTTAGATTTTCCGATTTTATCATAAAAGATAAAAAGGTAAAATAAAAAATGCGGCGTTCCTAAACCCGCACGTTAAATTTAGCCGCCCTATCGCACGCCGAGCGTAAATTTACGCCACCGACCTCAAAGCGACCAAGCGGGCAAATTTAACCGAGATAGCCAAATTTAATCCTCTCTAACCCGCAAAAATACCGGAAACCTCGGCACTCCTTTTGCGGTTAAATTTTGATATTTGTAGGTTATTATAGAGCCGATTTTAGGCGGGTTTGCGCGCTCTTCGTCGCTAAAGCCCGAGCCTACCTTAAATTTGACTCCGCGCGGGATTTGCTCGTCTTGGGTTGGGCCGGCCGCACCGAGCGATTTGCATGTTACCGAGCCCATGAGTCCCGCATACTTACCCGTGCCCGCATTTATCGCCGTTACTTCGCATTCGGCGTCTTTAAATTTTTTGTATTTCAGCGCGTTTTTGCTTCGTTTTCGCTCGTAGGGCACGTTTGGTTCGCGCACGACGGCACCCTCTCCGCCATTTGCGATGACAGCCTCCGCAAACGCCTCAAATTCGGCGTTATCTTTTACTTTTACTTGTTTGATTATCTTTAAATTTTGCCCTGCCTGCGGATTTTGCAAAATAAATTTTTCAAGCTCGCTAAGGCGCTCTAAAAGCCCGCCGCTAGCCTCAGGCACGTCAAAAACGTAAAATTTGATCTCGCTCCACGCTGCCTCATTTGGCGCTTTATCCATCACTATCGATTGTATTTTTTCAAATTCGCCCCGTGCGGTGTAGAGCTCGCCGTCAAGCGCAAACGGCGGAAAATGCGCGCTCCAGCCCCCTGGCGCGGCTAAAATTTTGCCGTTTCGCGAGAGCAAATTTCGCCCGTCCCAGTAGGCGCGTACGCCGTCTAGCTTCTCGCTAACCAGCCAGCCGCCGACGTTTTGGCCTTTATATTCGCTAAGTTTTAAAAGCTCAAATTTATCTTTTTTAGCGGCACCTGCGCCCACTGCATTGTTTAAATTTTCGCTCTGCGCCGCCACAGCTAAATTTAAAGAGGCGGCTAACAAGAGCGCAAAAAATCTCAAATTCTAACCCCGTAAAACTCGCAGTACCACTCGATAAACTTCGTTACGCCGTCATTTACGCTAGTTGCGGGCTTGTACTCAAAGTCCGCCACCAGATCGCTCACGTCCGCATAGGTCGCAGGCACGTCGCCGGCTTGCAGCGGGAGGAAGTTTTTCTCTATCTCGCGACCGATTTTTAGCTCGACGGCCTTTATGTAGTCCATGAGCTCTACGGGGCTATTATTGCCGATATTATAGACCTTAAACGGCGCGCTTGACGTGGCGGGATCGGGATGCTTCGCGTCCCACGCGGGATTTGGCTTGGCGGGGTTATCGACGCATTTTATGATGCCCTTTACGATGTCGTCCACGTAGGTAAAGTCGCGCTTCATCTTGCCGTAGTTAAAGACGTCGATTTTCTTGCCTTTTAGCGCGGCGTCGACGAACAAAAACAGCGCCATATCAGGGCGTCCCCACGGGCCGTAAACGGTGAAAAATCGCAGTCCCGTAGTCGGTACGCCAAATAGATGCGAATACGTGTGCGCCATCATTTCGTTGCTTTTTTTGGTCGCGGCGTAGAGGCTGATCGGGTGATTTACGCCCTCGTGCGTGCTAAATGGCATATTTTCGTTTAGTCCGTAAACCGAGCTAGAGCTTGCGTAGACTAGATTTTTAGTTTGGTTGTGGCGGCAGCACTCAAGGATATTCATAAAGCCCGTGACGTTGCTGTCGATGTAGGCTTGCGGATTAATTAGCGAATATCTCACGCCCGCCTGCGCGGCTAAATTTACGACGCAGTCAAATTTCTCTTTCTCAAATAGCTTTTTCATCGTCTGGGTATCGGCTAGATCGGCTTTTATAAATTTTAAATTAGGCTGCGTTTTTGAGGTGGTAAGCTTGCCATAGTCTATCTCGCTCACGTCAAAGCCAGCCGTTTTTAGGCGCGCTAGCTTTAAATTTACGTCGTAGTAGTCGTTTATCACGTCGTATCCGACGACCTCGTCGCCCCTTTTTACGAGGGCGTTTGCCAAGTGAAATCCGATAAATCCCGCCGTTCCGGTTACTAAAATTTTCATGTTTTTTCCTTTGTGATTTGACGATATTTTAGCGTATTTTTGCGCCCATTCTCACTGCTCGTCCAAATTTATCTCGGGCATATTTTCTTCGGTGTAGTACTCCTCTGTCCCGGCTTGCTCGCCGTCTTCGTCAAGCTCCGGTTCATCCTCGTAGTTTTGCGTTTCAAGGCGCACCAGTTCGCGCTCCACAGCCTTGCAAAACACCGGCGTATAGCCCATCTGCGCGCAGTTTGCCGCTAGCCACTCGCTCATCACCGAGATGTCGTCGGCGTAATCATCAAGCGTCAAATTTCCGCGCAAAAGCTCATATTTTAGGAAAAGCCAGTAGGTGTTTAGCACGTCGCTTTCGCAGTATTCGTTGATCTTGTCGATTTTGCCGTCAAAAAACAGCTCCATCACCTGATCGCCGTGCACGTCGTATTTACCGGGCAAATTTAAGCTAGCGCACAGAGTATCTAGCTTTAGCCCGCGCACGGAGCCAAACTCGCTCACGTGATCGAGCAGATCGAAGTGAAATTTGCCGCTATACCGATCGCGGTAGTTGCCGTCCCATTTGCCTTTGCCAAGCTCCTTGTTTTCGACCTCGTAAAAGCTCGGAAACGAGACGTTGTACCTCATCGCGCGCGTTAAAATCATCGGCAGATCAAAGCCCCGTCCGTTAAAGCTAACTAAACGCGGGTTGTGCGAGTTTACGAAACCGATAAATTTATTTAGGATTTCGCGCTCGCTTGCGCCCTTCATCGTGCTTACGCGCAAAAATTTACCGTACTCGTCCGCCATCACAGCTGAGATCGCTACGACGCGGTGAAACATCACGGGTAAAAACTCGCTTCCGCTTGCTGCCTTTTGCGCGGCGAACGCCTGTCTCGCCACCTCCGCGTCGCTTCCCTCATACCAGTAAATTTTACGCAAAAGTGCGGTATCGGGCACCGTCTCGCAGTCAAAAACGCAGATATAATTTTTAGCCATTTCAAACCTTTTTTAGCTATTTTTGCCTAAAATGATAGCTAAAAATCTTTATAAAAGCGGTAAATGAGTAAAAATTTAAGCCCAAACATCGCCGTTATCAAGCTCTCCGCCCTGGGCGATATCGTCCATGCGGCGACCGTGCTGCAGTTTATCAAAAAGCACTTGCCGCAAGCCAAAATAACGTGGTTTGCCGACGCTAAATTTAGCGAGATTTTGTTCCTTTGCCCGCAAATTTCGCGCGTCGTATCGCTACCGCTAAAAAACGGCGAATATAAAAAAAGCTTGGAGCTGATCGCCTCCGCTAAGCAAGAGGGCGAATTTGACTACATCATCGACCTGCAAGGGCTGATCAAATCCGCCGCGGTTGCGAAACTCCTTGGCAAAAACAGTTACGGATTTGACAAATTTAGCGCTAAAGAACCGCTTGCAGCGCTGTTTTACAGACATAAATTTAGCTGCGACTACGGCGAAAATATCATCTTGCGAAATTTAAAACTTACGGCTTTTGCTTTGGGCTTTAGTTTTAGCGAGGATAAAATTTTAGCCAAACAGCCTTGTTTTAGCGCCTCGCAAAGTAAATCGCAAAGCCCAAAAAAGAAAATTTTGATAGCGCCTTTTGCTAGCGAGCCGAGTAAAATTTATGATAAATTTGGCGATGTTATCACTCTGCTAGACGATCCGAAAAATGAAATTTTCGTCTGCTTTAACGGCGAAAAAGAGGAAAAAGAGACTCTAAATTTGATCCAAAACTCAAACGCGAAAACTCTAAATTTGAGCCTAAAAGAGCTCGTGAGCTTTATCTCAAGCTGCGATCTAGTTATCGGCAACGATAGCGGCGTGACGCATATCGCCTGGGCGCAAAATCGCCCCTCTATCACGCTTTTTGGCAACCGACCGGCCGAGCGAAACGCCTTTGCGAGCCCCATAAATTTAACGCTGGACGCGGGCAAAAAAATAGACGCGAAAAAGATAGACAAAAGCGACTTTTGCGTGCGAGATATCGCGCCGCAGGCTATCGCAAACGCGGCAAAAAGGCTACTTGATGCGTGATTTATTTTACCTTTGGCTTTATAGATTTTTTAAATTTATCTTTACCGTTACGCCCGCGTTTTTGCTGGATCCTTTTTTAAATTTCATCGCATTTTTGTTTTATAAATTTGACGCCAAGCACACAAAAATCATCAGAGCAAATCTAAATTTCGCCTACGCAAACGAGCTAACGGCCGAGCAAAAAGAGCAAATCATAAAGGACACGTACCAAAACTACGCCAAATTTGCGGTAAATTTTATAAAAAATCAAAACGCGAGCAAGGAAAAAATCCTAGAAAAAGTCGAATTTAAAAACCTAGAAATCTTTAAAAACGCGCTCGCATCGGGCCGCCCGATCATCGTACAAACGGCGCACTACGGGCAATGGGAGCTCTTTTCTCTCGCGATGGCGGCAAAATTCGGCGGCGTTAGCATCGTCGGACGCGCTCTTGATAGCGCGGTCATGCAGCGCATTTTGGAGGCGAACCGAACTCGCTTTGACATCGAGCTCATCGACAAAATGGGCGGCGCAAAGCAAATCCTAAAAGCGGTCAAGGCGCGCCGCTTAGTGGGCATCCTAGTCGATCAAAATACCGCCAAGGACGAGGGCGTAGAGGTCAAATTTTTCGGACAAAAGGTTTTACATACGCCTGCGGTTAGCATTTTCGCGCAAAAAACGGACGCGCTCATCGTGCCCGCATTTATCCGCGAAAAAGGGCGCAACCTTAGCGAAATTTGCTTTTTTCCGCCGATCGACGTTAGGGATTTTGACAAGGACGAAGCCGTGTTAAAGGCCACGCAAGCTCAATCAGACGCCACAGAGGCCGCCATACGCGAGAAGCCTAGCGAGTACTTTTGGTTTCACAAGCGATTTAAGCATTTTAACGAGGAAATTTATAAATGCTAAGCGTCGTTATCCTCACGCTTAATAGCGAAAAATACCTCGCCGAGGTGCTAAAAAGCTGCAAATTCGCGGACGAAGTCGTCGTGGTCGATAGCGGCTCTACCGACTCGACGGAGCAAATTTGCGCAGGATTTAAAAACGTCAAATTTCACAAGCAAAAATGGCTGGGATTTAGCGCGCAAAAGCAGCTGGGCGTGGATCTAGCGCGTAATCGCTGGGTTTTCGTGCTAGATAGCGACGAGGTGATTTTAGAGCCGCTGAGGGAGGAAATTTTGCAGGTTTTGCAGCGACCCGAGTTTTGCGCGTACGAGGTGGCGCGCGCAAATATATTTTTCGGCAAAGAAGTGCGCACGATGGGGCTTTACCCGGACTACACGGTTAGGCTTTTTGACAAGACGCTGGCGGAATTTGACGGGCGCGAGATACACGAAAAGGTCGTTTTAAAAAGCGCGGCAAAAACGGGCGGTCAAATCCGTGCAGACGCTGCGAACGGCGCAAATTTAACCGCCGCTAAAAATCAAATCGGCAGGCTAAAAAACCACTTCAAACACTATGCCTACGACAGTATCGAGCAGTTTATCGCCAAGCAAAATCGCTACTCGAGCCTTGGCGCAAAGGGTGCAAAATCAAGCAAATTTAAGGCCGTTTTAAATCCCGCGTGGACGTTTTTTAAGCTATTTTTCCTAAAAGGCGGCTGGCGCGAGGGCTGGCGCGGCTACGTGATAGCAAGGCTATACGCGCAATACACATTTTGGAAGTACGTAAAATGAAAGATAAAAAAATCAAAATCCTAGTTATGAAATTTAGAAACATCGGCGACGTGCTGCTCACGACTCCGCTCGTCGAAAACCTGCGCCGCATCTACCCTGACGCGCAGATAGATTTCGCGCTAAACAAGGGCACCGAAGCGATGATCGAGGGCAACCCGAACATCCAAAACATCCACGTCTACGACCGCGCAAATATAAAAGAGGTCGGCTTTTTCAAACGACTTTGGCGCGAGCTAAAGTTTATTCGCGCTATCAAAAAGCAAAAATACGACATCGCCGTGCAGACCACGACGGGCGACCGCGGCATCATCGTCGCCAAATACGCTAAAATCAAAACCATCGTGGGCTTTGAGGGCAAAAACAAAGCCGTGAATAAAATAATAACGCACAAAGCCCCTAAAATAGGCGGCCTGCGCCACACCGTGGATCGTAATCTAGACGCCCTGGCCGCGCTAGGATTTGAGCCTAGCGGCAAGCGAGTGAGCGTGTATTTTGATCCAGAGTGCATCAATTATCTAAATTTACCGCCTAAATTTATCCACGTACACCTAACTAGTCGCTGGATGTTTAAGTGCGCGGACGACGAAACTCTGGCTGCGATAATCGACTTTTGCGAAGGGCTTGGCGTGCGGGTCGTTCTAACGGCCGACAACAACGACGCCGAGCTAAAAAAACTAGCCGACGTGCTGGCGCTGTGCTCCTCTAGTCCCGTAAATCTAGGCGGCAAACTCACCCTAAAGCAAACCGCCGCGCTATCAAAGCGCTCTGAGATGTTTATCGGCGTGGATACGGCGATCATGCACCTAGCCGCGGCCAACGACGTGCCCGTGATCGCGCTGTTTGGGCCTAGCGGGGCGTTTGAGTGGGGTCCGTGGGATAACGATCTAAACGCAAACGGCTACACCCAGCGCAACGGCAACCAAACTATGGGCAAGCACGCGGTATTTCAAAAAGACTGGGACTTCGTGCCGTGCGACAAAGAGGGGATGATAAAGCACGGCGTGGAGCGAACGCTGATGAGATTTGAGGGCGAGGAGCTAGAGGCGATAAAGAGCAAAATCAGGGAAAATTTGAGCCAGAGCTAAGCGCGCTTTGTAAAATTCGGCTGTTTTGGCTAAATTTTACGAGCAAATTTGAGCCGCGAGCGGTAAGTTTGGCTGCTTTGGTCAAATTTGGCGATTAAATTTATCGGCTCGGATTTTGTAAGGTTAAATTTGATTTGAACGCTGGCTGTCAAATTTGACCTTCTTGATTTTATAAATTTGGGTGCTTAAATTTGACGCCTAGGCCTTCTTTTCATTAAACATATACGAAATCACAAAAACGATCAGACAAACGGGCGCAACGATAACAA
>CAURWB010000010.1:0-45995 GCA_963528245.1 uncultured Campylobacter sp.
GCTAAAGCCGAAGCGAAGGGATTTGAGGTAAAAACCGTAGCCGAAGCCGCAAAGGCCGCAAACGTCATAATGATACTGACTCCAGATGAGCTTCAAGCTGAAATTTTCGAAAGAGATATAAAGCCGAATTTAAACGACGGCGACGCGATAGCCTTTGGACACGGCTTTAACGTGCATTTTGGACAGATCAAAGCTCCTGAAGG
This sequence comes from uncultured Campylobacter sp., assembly GCA_963528245.1. Taxonomy (GTDB): domain Bacteria; phylum Campylobacterota; class Campylobacteria; order Campylobacterales; family Campylobacteraceae; genus Campylobacter_A. The sequence goes on from CAURWB010000010.1 coordinate 204, forward strand.
CATCGACGTTATCATGATTGCTCCAAAAGCGCCGGGCCACACCGTAAGGAGTGAATTCGTCCGCGGCGGCGGCATCCCCGATCTAATCGCCGTAGAGCAAAACGCAAGCGGAAAGGCTAAAGAGCTAGCTCTAAGCTACGCTAGCGCGATCGGCGGCGGCAGAACGGGCATCATCGAGACAACCTTTAAAGATGAGACCGAGACCGATCTTTTCGGCGAGCAGGCGGTGCTTTGCGGCGGACTTTGCGCGCTGGTAAACGCGGGCTTTGAGACGCTAGTGGATGCCGGATACGAGCCTGAGATGGCGTATTTTGAGTGCTTGCACGAGCTAAAACTAATCGTGGATCTAATGTATCAAGGCGGCATGGCGGATATGCGCTACTCTATCTCAAACACCGCAGAGTACGGCGACTACGTGAGCGGACCGCGCGTCATCGGCGAAGACAGCAAAAAAGCGATGAAGGAAATTTTAAAAGAGATCCAAAACGGTAAATTTGCAAAAGACTTCATCCTCGAGCGCAAGGCCGGATACGTCCGCATGAACGCAGAGCGCGGCATCGCCGAAAGAAGCCTGCTAAATCAAACCGGCAAAAAACTACGCTCTATGATGCCTTGGATTAGCTCTGGCAAACTCATCGACCAAAGCAAAAATTAATTGAACTCGAAACCTAGAAAAAAGGCCGCGAAAAGGCGCTCCAAAAAGGGGCGCTCGCGCGGCGGCCTAAAGCTACTACTTTCCGCTTTTCTCATCGCCTGTATCTTGCTTGTCGGGGCATTTTATCTACTGGATGTCAGGGTTAAAGTTAAGAGCGACAACGCGCTGATCGCTAAAATCGAGCGGTATTTCGGCGATAAAAGCGAGCCCGAGCAAAAGCAAAATTTAACCCACAAGCCAAGCCTTTCTACCTCAATCGCTTCCGAAAAAGTCACCATAAAAGACGCGCAAGCTGCGTCAGGCGCGCACTCAAGAGCAAATTTGACCGATATAAAGGCGCTTTTTGACGAGGCGGATGCTAAAGGTAAAATAAAAATCGGCGGCGAAAAAGCTAGATCTGAAGAAAAAAACGATCAAAATTTGCCAAACGGGCAGACTAAATTTAATAAAGACGAGCAGAATGCGCAGAGTATAAAGGATAAAATCTCGCTTGAGGGCGGAAATTTGGCCTCCCGCGATACCTCCGAGCTGGACGGGGCGAGCGCTAAAAAGGTAGGCGAGTTAAATTTGACAAATTTAAGCTCTAAAAACGAATCCGCTAAATCCGCTCAAAATAGCGGCGATAACGTTAAATTTGACGCCTTGCAAGCACCTCAAAGAACGCATATTTTTGCAAATTCCGAAGCCGTGATCTTTGACGATACGCCTATGCCGCAGGCGCAAAATAACTCCCTCGAGCAAGCACTAAAAAAAGAAAAAATCCATATCGAATTTAGCGACGCAAACGATCAGGCGGGGCAGGTCGAGGCGAAATTTGACGCAGAAAACGCGCCGCAAAACTCCGAGCAAAACGAGCAGGAAAAGATAGGAAAAGAAAAGCCTAAAAAAGACGAAAAGGCCAAATTTGCAGACACAAAAAAGACGGATAAAAAAAGCACAACCGAGGCAAACGAAGTAAAGGCCGCTGTAAAAGCGGGCTACAAACCTCGCCTAGTCATCATCATCGACGACGTGGCATACAAACACCAAGTAGACGCGATAAAATCGGTAAATCTAAAGCTCACGCCGTCATTTTTTCCAGCAACCTCTGCCCACCCCGAGACGCCTGTTTTGGCGCGGCGTTTTAGCTTTTATATGATCCACCTGCCCATGCAAGCTCTAGGCGGCTTTAAGGGTGCTGAGATCGGTACTCTGACGGTAAACGACGACTACGAAAAGATCGCAAAAAAACTGCAAAGTATCAAGCGAGATTTTCCGGATCTAAAATACATCAACAACCACACAGGCAGCCGTTTTACGAGCGATGCGGCCGCGATGGATAGGATGATGCGGGCGGTGCGGGACGAAAATTTGATATTTGTCGATAGCAAGACGACCTCGCCGACTAAGGTTTACGGCGCGGCGAAAAAATACTCTATGCCATACATCGCACGCGACGTATTTTTGGATCACGACGGCTCAAAATCGGCCGTGCGAAAGCAGTTAAAATACGCCGTCGAGCTGGCCAAAAAGCGCTCATACGCCATCGCAATCGGCCATCCGCACAAAAACACGATCGAAGTCCTGCAAGAAAGCACCAAACTCCTGCAAGAGGTCGAAGTCGTCTATCTAAAGGATCTCTTTTGAGTGCCTTAGCAGAGCTTCCTAGCGGCCTTTTGCGTCTTAAAAAGCCTCCAAAGAAGCTATATTTTGAGGGAAATTTAGCCCTGCTTGAGCGTCCGATGGTCTCGATCGTGGGCTCGAGAAAGGCCAGCGCCTATACCAGGCAGTGCGTAGAGGCGCTGGCTAGGACGCTGGCAAACAGCGGCGTTTGCGTAGTTAGCGGTGCGGCTATCGGCGTAGATATCGCCGCGCACAAGGGGGCTTTCCCGCATACCATCGCCGTTTTTGGCAACGGACTAAATAAAATCTACCCGCCAAGTAACGCCAAAATCATCAAAGAAATCTACCAAAACGCGCTGGCTCTGAGCGAATACGCCCTCGATGAACCGCCGCTTGCTTATAGATTTTTGGAGCGAAACCGTATCGTAGTCGCGCTCTCGCAGGCTCTAGTCGTGGCACAGGCCGACACCAAAAGCGGCTCGATGCAAAGCGCGCGCATGGCAAAGGAGCTTGGCGTGCCGATATTTGCGCTGCCTCAGCGCCTAGGCGAGAGTGACGGGACGAACGAGCTAATAGCTAGCGGCGCGGCAAATTTAATAAACGATTTTGACGAATTTGCGCTTCGTTTCGGCGGCAAACCCGCGCCCGCGCAAGAGGATGAGGTGATAAAATTTTGCAAAAACGGCGCGAGCCTTGATGCGGCTTTGGCGAAATTCGGCGATAAAATTTACGAATACGAACTCGAAGGCAAGCTGCGAATATCTGGTCTTACGGTGTTTGCGGAGTAAAATTAGTGGCTTTTGAGCTCAAATTTGCGCCGCGTGAGTTTTGATAAAACGGCGGTAAAATTTGAAGTAAATTTTAGCGGCTTGACGGCGACAAATGCGTTTTGGCGACGCTTGATTTTGTAAATTTGACGGAGCGGGGGAGGGTATCAAATTTGAGCTTGCCTGCCGTTAAATTTACTTTTACAAAAAGCTAAATTTGAGAAAATCTAAAGGACGAAAATGAGCATAATGGCTATCGACGTGGGGCTAAAACGTATAGGCGTGGCGCTAGCCGTCGGGCAAACCGTGATGCCCCAAACGCCAGTGCTGCGCAAAAATCGCAATCAAGCCGCGCGCGACGTTAGCGCCGTTTTGCGCGAATACGGAGCAAAAAAGCTAGTCGTGGGCGTGCCGCTTGGGGGATCTAGCGAGGATGAGATGCGAAGGCGGATCGTGCACTTTGTATCGCTACTCGAATTTGACGGCGAGGTGGTCTATCAGGACGAGGCAATGAGTAGCTTTGAGGCGAGCAAAATTTACGCCGAGGGCAAGCGCGACGGACGGCTAGATAGTATCGCTGCGATGATTATTTTAAAGCGGTATTTGGGGCTTTGAGGCGGTTTGTAAAATTTGGCGCGCGGGTAAAACGGCGGCAAATTTGAGTTTTGCGCTAGGGTTGCGTTGGGACCGTCTCGGCCGATCGTTGCGTCGTATAGAGCGAGTAAAATTTGAGCTAAATTTACGCCCCGCGGTAAATTTAGCGAGGTTTTAGCATAAAATTTAAGAGCGATTTTATCGGCGGATTTGCGAGTCAAATTTGACTTGCGGGTTAGGCACGCTACGACTCGGTGTCAAATTCCATCCAAACCCAGCCCGCCGATCAGCTATAGCTCCGTATCCAATCATCCAGAAACCGCATTTGCTCCGCCGTGTGAAATCTATGTTCGCCGTTTTTCATGACGGTAAGCGTTGCGCCGATTTGGTTTGCAAACTCGCAAATCGTTTCAAAAGAGGTTAGATCGTCATTTTCGCCGTATAAAATATGCGTCGGCGCCGTCCAGAGGGTAGAATGTTCTCTGACGTAGCAAAGATATCTCCACGAAAGCTTCTCTCCGAATTTAGTGCTCAGTTCGCCCTTATCTCGCAGCTCCTCCTCGCTCGCGTTTGCCCGCGACAGCATGTTTAGTATCAAATTTTCCATATTTACGATAGGGGAGATAAAATACGCCTTTTTGATACGCATGTCCTGCAAGGCGTGCATGGCAAAAAACGCTCCGATACTGTTTGCTACGATCGTCACGGATTTGCGACTTTTAAGGATGGACTCAAAATACAGTGCAAATTCCTCTTTCGCCTCCCATGGCGTGCGCGCTTCGTAATCAAATCCAAGCACGTCGCTACCTGCAAAAAGCCGTCGGTAGCGGGCCGCTTCTGCCGCACTTCCATTTTTTCCGTGTATGTATACGACTATGTCTTTCATGATTTTGCATTTTTGCGGCGGTTAAGCAGCTAAAATCAAAGCGCTTTGACGCCGTAGCTAGTTAAATTTGAGTAGCCCGTCCTCGTCAAATTTAAAACCGGGCCCCAAGCCACCTCCCAGTAGTATCCGTCGGGATCGGCAAAATACGCGTGGTATCCGCCCCAAAACGTATCTTGGAGCTCTTTGACGATGGTGACGCCCGCCTTTTTTACTAGCTCTATGACGCTAGCTACGTCCTCTTTGTTTTTTACGTTATAGGCTAGCGTGATGCCGCCAAATCCGCTACCTCTGGGTGGATCGTTCTCGTTGATATCTCGCGCCAGCGCGTCCAGTGGATAGAGCTCAAATTTGGTCCCCGGCGTATCAAAAAAGCATACCGGCGGGTCGTCGTCTTTACAATCCGTCTCGTAACTTAGTCCGTCTCTGTAAAATTTCAGCGCCCTTTGCATGCTTCGCACGCCTAGGCAGACGCAGGTTATTTTATTCATTTTAGCCTCCGTTATTTGGGCTTATTATATCATTTTAAGGTAGAGGTTTTGGGTCAAATTTGAGCTTATCGAACGAAGCAGGGCAGTTGGGCGAGCTTTAAAAATGCGAGTAAAATTTCAAAAAGCTAAATTTTATCCCCGTTTTGCGTCTCAAATTCGTAAGCTTCGTTTAAGATACGCACGAGAGTATCGGAGAGATAGGGTTGAACTAGCGTCCAGACGCGGATTTTCGGGTTTAAATTTATCGCCGCGTTCGTGGTTTTTAGCACGACTAGTGCGATCTTTTTTTCTATCAAAAGCGTAGATAGAGCGCCGTCTATCTCGCGCAGCAGGCTCTCCTCGATAAAGACGACGTTTGGGCGAAATATCATATCCTCTATGTGACGCTTTACGATGCTCCACTCGTTGCTTGGCTTCACGTCGATGCCGATAAACTCGAGATCTTTTTTGATGATATTAAACGAGTGCGGGTTGGGCTCTGCGACGAGGGCGCTAAAATTTTTGGGATTTTTTATCTTAAAACTTTGCATGAGATCGAGCTTATCGTCGCAAAGACGCAGCGAAATCTCGGTGCTAGCGCGTACGCCGTGATCAAACTCAAATCTAATGCTAGAGCCGTTTTGCTCGGCCAGCGCCATTGCCGTTTCGTAAAATTTACGGCTTTGCGCGTTCATATTTACGCGAGGCGTGCTTTTGACCGTAAAAAAATCGTGATCGCAGTGGACGCTAAGGGTAAATTTGATGTTATTTTTATAGTAGTTTGATAACAAAAATTTTATCGTAACGGTTGAGTTTGAGACGTTTAAAAGAAAAATTTGAGCCATGGCGTCGATGAGCTTTGCAAGAGCGGCTATATCTGCGTAAAACAGCCTAGGATAGGCGATGTCGTAGTCTAGCAGCACGTAGTTCGTGTTTTTTTGCGCGTCCTCGTTTAGCGAGGATGCCAAAAACAGCAAACCGCCCGCGATATCGACTTTTGGGAGTGTGTTTGCCTCGCTTGTTTCTTGTGTCTGGCTCATTTCGCCTTTTTGAATCGTCTCTTTTTTTGCCACGCCGTTTGACCTTTTAAATTTATCCATAAAATAGCAACAGCCCAAAACCGCTATATAAAACGCGGCAAAAATCATGAAAATATGCGCGAAACTCACGGCTATATAACCAGCATAGCGTCGCCGTAGGAGTAAAATTTGTACTTTTGCTCCACGGCGGTTTTATAAATCCGCATAGTCTGCTCAAGCCCGACGAAACTCGTAACGAGCATGATTAGCGTTGATTTTGGCAGGTGAAAATTCGTCAGCAGGTAGTTTTGGCGGATGGGTTTATTGTTTAAATTTAAAAACAGCCTGCACTCGCCGCTAGGCTTGCCGCTCCTAGCAAACTCCTCCACGCAGCGCGTCACCGTCGTGCCTACGCCTAGGATCGGTCTGTTTGAGTTTATCAAGTTTTGCGTATCTTGCGGGATATCGTAAAACTCCGCGTGCATCTTGTGCTGCGTGATATCCTCGCTTTCCACGCCCTTAAACGTCCCAGCGCCCACATGCAGCGTGAGGTAGGCTATCTCGCGGTCCTTGGCTAGGCGCGCGATCATTTCGTCGCTAAAGTGCAAGCTCGCCGTCGGAGCCGCCACCGCGCCCTCGTTTTTGGCAAAGACGCTTTGATACCAGCTCTCGTCGTCTTTGGTGTCGCTTCGCTTGATATATGGCGGCAAAGGCACGTGGCCGATGCGGGACAATATATCGTAAAGCGCGGCCGTGTCCAAAAATTGGCCGTTTTGGCTAAATTTGACCGTGCGCGAGCCGTCGTCAAAGAGCTCGCAGACCTCGGCGGTCAAATTTCGGTCGAAATTTAAAACGCTGCCCGCGCGGACTTTGCCTTTTATATAGACGCTAAATTTACCGTCCGCAAGCGGAGAGTTTAGTAAAAGCTCCGTCTCGCCGCCGCTATCTTTTTTGCCAAAAATTCTAGCTTTTACCACCTTGGTATCGTTAAAAATAATATCGCAAGACGGTAAAATTTCAGGCAAATCGCCGAATTTTAGATGAGAGATTTTTTCGCCGGCTCGCTCGTAGACTAGTAGCCTAGCGTCCTCTTTAGGAAAGGTCGGGAAATTGGCGATTAGCTCCGGCGGTAGCTCGTAGTCGTAGGCGTCAAGCGAGTTTGGATTTAAAATTTGACTCATTTGGCTAGACTACTTGATTTCATGACTATTCGTCCTCTTTTTCTTCGTCGGTTTCCTGCTCGGGCTCTTCGTCTTTAGCCGGATTTACGCGGGCGGCTATAAAGATAGAAAGCCCGTAAAGACCGATGAGAGGCACCGCCATCAAAAACTGGCTGAGGATATCAGGAGGCGTCATGATCGCGGCAAATATAAAAATCACGACGATAGCGTAGCGAAAGGAGTTTTTAAGCATCTTATCATCGACTAGGCCGAGTTTAGCGAGGAAAAACGTGATAACGGGAAGCTCAAACGCGATGCCGAACGCAATCACTAGTTTCGTAAAAAAGCCGACGTAGCCGCCGATATTTAGCATCGCAGAAAATAGCTGTTGGCCGAAATTTATAAGAAATGCAAAACCGATAGGAACGACGACGTAGTAGCAAAACGCCGCGCCAACGAGAAACATAAAGGTCGCCGAGATCACAAAGGGTATGACGTATTTTTTCTCGTTTTCGTAAAGGCCGGGCGCTACAAACAGCCAAAACTGCCAAAAAATAATCGGCAACGAAAACAAAAATCCGGTGAAAAACGCCACCTTCATCGCTACGAAAAAGGGCTCTTGCACCTCAAGAAAGACCATTTTTTGGTTATCGGGCAGGGTGTTTTGCAGCGGCGCGATGATAAAGTCTAAAATTTGATTCCAAAAGCTAAAGCACACTACAAACATCACGATCACGGTCATGACGCTGATGAAAAGCCTTTTTCTCAGTTCTACTAAATGCGGTTTTAGCTCTTCAAACATCACGCCTCTTTTTTCTCGTTATCGCCTAGAACGGCGTTTTTGACGGCTTCGCCAGGGTTTTTGACCGCTTCGACGCTCTTTTTCATGTCGTTTAGGCCGTCCGTGATGCCGCTAGTGACGTCGTTTACGCCTTTTTTGAGCTCGTCAAGCTCCTCAAAGGTAAGCTTTTTTCGCACTGTTTCGGTTGTTTTTGCGATGCTTTCTTTATATTTTTTCGCGTCCTCTTTGAGTTCTTGGATTTTTATCTCTTGATCGAAGCTGCTTTTTGCGTCATTGACCGTTTTTTTAACGGTTTTAAAAAATTTCGCTATCTCGACCATCGCGCTAGGAAGCTTATCGGGCCCCAAAAATAGCACCGCGATGACGGCTATGACGATGATCTCGGGTAAGCTCATGCCAAACATTTTTTTATCCTAAATTTTATTTTAAAGCGCTCATTTTAGCGTTTTTTATCTCAAATTTGTATAAATCAACCCGCGATAAATAAAGAAATTTCATCCGCGGTGAGGAAATTTTTGGCGTAATATCGCCCGTTTTTAAATTTTAATTTCCCGCTCTTTTTTAGTAGCAGCGCTCTTTGTTCTTGCTCTGTGTTTAGGCTGTTTTTATCGATACCCACGATGCTTCTGGCGCCTAAAAATATCCGCTCTAAATTTAGCTCGTCCGCGCTTAAATTTTCGATTTTTTTAGCGTGCGGATTTTTGACGTAGGCGTTTAAATTTGAAGCGTTATAAAAGCGATGATTCAGCCAAAATCCGACCGCATAAGCGCCCAGAGCAAGGTAGAATTTGGCCTGCCAGTAGCCGAGGTTATGCCTGCAAATTTGACCGAAATTTGAGATTTCGTATTGTTTTAGTCCGGCCTCCTCGATGCGGTCTATCATAAATTTAGCTAGCCTGGGGCTATCTTTTGCGTAGTTTATTTTGCCGGCAAAGGGCGTATTTTCTTCAAGCGTTAGCGAATACGCCGAAACGTGCGAAACGCCTAAATTTCTGATATTTTGTGCCTCTTGCTCGAGGCGTTTTTTGGTGTCTAGCTTCGTGCCGTAGATGAGATCGACATTTATATTTTCTAGCCCCGCGGTTTTGGCGTTTGCAACAGCCTCGTAGATCTGCCTCGCGTCGTGGATGCGCCCGAGAAATTTAAGTTTATCTTCAAAAAAGCTCTGAGCGCCGAAGCTTACGCGATTTACGCCGTATGATTTCATCTGCGAGAGCCAATTCAGGCTTGCCGAGTTCGGATTTGCCTCCGTCGTGATCTCGGCGTCCTTTGCTAGATATGGCGCGACAGTCTCAAACAGCCGCTCGTAGCAGTCCGCGTCCACGGCGCTAGGCGTCCCTCCGCCGATGAAAACCGTCTCAATCTCGCCGTTTTTTACGTCAAATTTTAAAATCTGCTCCCTAAAATCCGCAATCATCGCGTCAAAATACGCGCTCGTTAAATTTCGTTTTCCAACGACCGAGCCAAAGGCGCAGTATGGGCATTTGCTCTCGCAAAAAGGGATATGGACGTAAAGAAGCATTTTGACCTTTGTTTTTGTTGTATTTTAGCAGATTTTACGGATTTATCGCGCGACGTTTGATATTTTGGCTTTTGCGCCGTCTGCGTGTAGATTTGCGGTAAATTTAGGCCGGATTTAGCTGCAAAACCGACCCTGATAAGATATTTGACGCTTTTAAATTTTAAAATTTACCGCCGTTTTTGCCGCCCGTTAAATTTAAAAAGTCGCGCCGATACGTTTAAATTTGATTTTAATTTAACGCCCGCAAAGCTCCGCAAGAGTGTTAAATTTACGCGTAAAATTTCTTTTGTTTTAAAATTTGCGTCGGCAAAACGCCGAATTTTTCTCTAAAAATCTTTGCAAAGTGTGGAGCGCTAGCGTATCCGACGATTTTTGCGGCTTCGCTTACGCAGACGTCTCCGCGCTCTAAAAGTTTTTTTGCCGCGTTTAGTCGCTCGCTTGCTAGCAGCCCGTAGATCGTATCGCCAAAGTAGCTTTTAAAGCCCGTTTTTAGCTTAAATTCATTCGTCGCGCACGCTCTGGCTAGCTCTTTTATGCTGGGCGGATTTTGGACGTCGCTTAGTAAAATTTGCCTTGCTTTATTTAAAATTTTTACGTATTCGTCGCTAAAATCGCGCTTTTTTTCATCGGCTTTGGGCGTTTTGGGTGCGCCTAGGCTTTTGTAGATTAGCTCTAAAATTTTAGCTTCCATAAAGATTTCGCGCATCTTACCCTCAAACTCGCTCGCGGTTAAAAGCTCCCGCAAAATCAGGCTTTGGGCTAAATTTATCTTAGCCGTTTGGATGCAGATTTCGTTTTCTTCGCCTAGATTTTTAAATGCAGCTAGCTCGCCGGCCAGCTCGTTTTTTAGCACGATGCATCGCCCGGCGTAGCTGCTACTTTGATACTCGCAAACGCCCTCAAATCCGCTATCCACGCGCCCCATCCAAAACTCTCCGGCCTTTAGACAAAAAGTTTTTTTACCCGCCTTAAGCCCGGCGTCCCCTCTTGCGTCGTTAAAGAGCAAAAAGCAGTAGCCAGCGCTCCTTTCAAGCCGTCTTTTTACGCTTTTGTTGCAGATTATTTCGCTCCTGCAGTAGCTTGCGCCACTTGTGCCTTTAAAAAACTCGACTTTACATTTTCTATCTTGCTCTTGCCACGCGCTTTGTCCGTAGCGCACCGAATTTTGTGCGATTTCTTGTTCGTTTGCTCGTAAAATATCTTTAAATTCGACTTTCATTTGCTTTTATCCTTTTAGCGTTGATAAAAATCCCTCTACCGTTTGCCTAAGTATTGATAATAATTATCTGATTATAGTAAAATAGGGTTTAAATTTAAATAAGGAGTCTAAAGGTGAAAAGTATGCCTAAAATTTCTATGCTAGCTTGCCTAGCACTATCTTGCGCGCAGGCGGCCAATGAAGTAAAACTAAACGAAGTTACCGTAACTAGCGCGACGGGTTTTGAGCAAAATATCAAAGACGCGCCCGCCTCCGTTTCGGTAATCACGCAAAAAGAGATAGCCAGGCGCAATCATCCAGATATAGAAAGTGTCGTAAAAGACGCTCCGGGTGTTTTCGGCGCGACGCTGGGAGCTGCTAGCAGACGCGGTATCACTATGAGAGGCCTTGGTCAAAAATACACTAAAATTTTAATAGACGGCCGCCCTGCGACCAGCGATAGCGCGTATAGAGGGCTTCGCGCGGTCGGTAGCGCTCAAAATTTCCTCCCGCCCGCAAACACGATCGAGCGTATCGAAGTCGTGCGAGGGCCGATGAGTTCGCTATACGGCTCAGATGCGATGGGAGGCGTGATAAACATCATCACTAAGGGCTTTTCAAACGAATTTAGCGGTAACGTAAACGGCTACTATACGCTTGCAGGCAAAAGCGAGATAAACGACGACTACCAAACCGGCTTTTACGCAAACGGCGCAGTGATCCCGGATGTGCTAGGAATCGCGCTTTACGGGCGGTATTTTCATAAATTTGAAGACGAGCGAGTCTTTACGAACCGCAAAAACGAGGACGTAAATTTCGGCGCGAAAATCATGTATAACGCCACCGAAAACGACGAAATAGCGCTTGATTTGCGCCGCGTAGTAAATAAATACGAGCGCACCGAAGGCAAGACGCTAAGAAGGGCTACCGGCGATAATACGAGCGTTGCGTTTGAAAAGATGAGCGGATATACCGCCTCACTCTCGCATACGGGCAAATACGACAAGCTGCTGCTTGAAAGCTTTTTAACCCACGATCATATGAAAGAAAGCGGACAACAAGACCTCAAGCTAAAAACGACGACGCTAAATACCAAGGGAACGTATTTTTTTGATAACAACACGCTGAGCCTTGGGGCTGAATACAGAAGAGAAAGGCTAAACGAAAAGGCAACGACAGCCGACGCCGCAAACGTAAAGAGATATGATTTTTCACTCTACGGAGAGGACGATTTTGACGTAACCGACGCGCTCACGCTAACTACCGGCCTAAGGTATAATCACGACAAAGACTACGGCGGACACGTATCTCCGCGCGGATATGCCGTGTATCATCTAAGCGAAAATTTATCGCTAAAAGGCGGCGTATCGGCAGGCTACTCGACGCCTGATATTAAGATGCGAACCGACGGGCTTGCTCTGCCTTTTGCCGGCGGTATGGGAGCGCAGCTGGGTAAAAGCGACCTAAAACCAGAGTCTAGCCTAAACTACGAGGCCGGCGTCGCGTACGGGGACGAGAGCCTTAACGTCTCGGCGATGGCGTTTTATACGCGGATAAAAGACGGTCTAGGTACGAAGCCCGTTTGCGTCGCACGCCCGGGCGTTCCTTGCGTGCATAACGGCAAGACCTATAGGCGCGGCATCTGGGAGAGCGTAAATATCGGCAAAGCCGAAGTAAAAGGCGTCGAACTCGCCTCAGACTGGCAGATACTATCAAATTTAGCCCTGCACTCAAGCTACGTTTATACTAGGTCAAAGCAAAAATCGGGCGCGTACGAGGGTAAATCCCTAAATAATCTACCAGTACATACCGTAAAAATAGGGCTTGATTACGATATGACGCCCGATCTAAATTTCTGGACGCAGATGAACTATCTGGGCAAAACCAGAGCCGTTTACGGCTCGCCGGGAGACGAGGAGATAAAGGATTATATGCTATTTGACGCGGGCGCAAGCTACAAGCTAACTAAAAACGCGAGCGTAAATTTTAGCGTTTATAATATCTTTAACGAATACGTAACGACAAAATCCGGACGCTATGAAATTTTGATCGCCGACGGGATTAAATATAGGCTCGGATTTAACGTAAATTTTTAAATTTAGCAGTATTTAAGCGAGGCGGTGCGTAGCGATCGCCGCCCTGCTACCGATTTTTAAAATTTGAGCTTAAATTTAAGGAGAAAGATGCCGTTTTTAAAGAAAAAGAAATTTTGGTTTAACATCCATTTGATTTTAAGCCTAGCCTGTGTTTTGCCGCTGCTTATCGTTGCTCTTAGCGGCGCGGTCATATCCTATCACGACGAGATTATAGACCTTGCAAACTCGCAAAAAACCTTCGTCGAGCGAGGCGAAAAAGAGCTTAGCGCGAGAGAAATTTTAGATATTTTTAAAGCTAGGGAACCAAATTTTACGCTTAGCTACTACAAGATTAACTCGGACGCAAATCACGCTCTAGGCGTATCAGGTACGAATGCTAAAGGCGAGTTTAAGTCGTATTTTATAAATCAATACACCGGCGAGATAACAGGCGAAAATTTCGGCGATAAATTTATCGGACTAATGTTAAATTTGCATACTAACTTAGGCCTTGGACTTAGCAAAAACGAGACGTTGCGGCTTATAGGCAAGCATATCGTCGCGATTTGTTCTATCGCTTTGGTGGTCTTGGTTATATCTGGATTGATAATCTATTATCCTAGTTTTAAAACTAAATTTATGTGCGCATTTACTTTAAAAATCAAGGCCAAAGGCTATGCGTTTTTGTACAGCCTGCACGGATTTGCCGGCGTTTATCTTTGCTTATTTTTAGCTTTTATGAGCGTTACGGGACTTTACTGGTCGTACGACTGGGTGGCAAAGCTCGTAAATAACGCGCTTGGCGAAAAAGAAATTTTTAGAAAAAAGAGCTTTACGCAGGTGAGGGGATTTTCGCTGGAAGATGAGACTAAGATAGCGAATTTACAAGCCGCGATAGATATTTTTAAACGAGATAGAAAGGATTACGAGCTTTTTAACGTCATCACGCAGGAAGACGGCGAAAATTTTATGATATTTTACTTTGACAAAGGGCTGGAAGAGGACGATAAAGTAAATACGATGACGATAAACGCCGCTAAGGGGCAAATCATCAGGCACGCGAGGTTTGACGACGCCAAAAGCTCGATGCCAAGGCCTTTTGCGATTCACAAAGCGGTTTTAAGCTTGCATTCGGGATATTTTTTAGGCACGGTCGGTAAATTTATATTTTGTTTAGCTTCGGCGTCGGTTTTGTTTTTCGTTATAAGCGGCTTTTGGATGAGCTTAAAACGGCTCAAAAGATAAATTTGATAAAATCGCTCGAAAAAACTAAAAAAGGCTAAATATGCGAGTGATTTTAGATGGATTTGACGGCTCTTTTTTGCCGATTTTGCAAAGCTTTAAGGCTGTGATGCCAAGCCTGCGTATAACAGGCATCGAGGAGCTCGGACAAAGCGCCAATGAAGCGCCGAGCAAAGACGAGGGTAGCGCGGACGCTATCAACATAAACGAACTTTTTTCGCGCCAAGACGAGCAAGACGAGATTTTGCCCGACGGCTCTTTGTTTTTGCAGGACGATAAATTTGACGATAGCGGAGAGGCTACGGCGGTTAAATTTGACGAAAACGTAAAATTTGAAAATGCGCGCCACGCGATTGATGACTCTAAATTTGAGCCAAATTTGATGGCTAAGAGCGAGCAAAAAATCGCTTCCGTGCAGGAGCAAAATTTGCAAGAAATACAGAATGCTACGCCGTATCAAGACGGCAGCCGCGAGGTAAAGGCGATTTTGCAAACCGACTCTTTGAGCGAAGCGCCTAAGACTACGACTCTAAGCGAAAGCGCGCAAGCCGCCGCTCCGCGCGAAACTACTGTTTTTTGCGGAGCTACGCAAACGGCACCGTCTAGTAAAATATCCGCTTCTAATGACGCAGTAAAAACGGCCGCCTCGGACGAATCCGCGCAGGCTGCGCTATTTGATTTTAACGAATCTGCGCAAAATTTGCCGCCGCGCGCAGAGCCAAAATCCGCGCCCGAGCGTAAAAAGCATGAAAGCGCGAGCCTGTTTACCGATGAAGAGGTGCGGGCGATACTGGAGCTAAAATAAAGGGCTCAAATTTGACGAGCCAAGCGGTTAAATTTGATGGAAAATGAAGCAAAACACGCAAATTTTGTCGCACCGTAAAAGCAAAATTCGTAGTTTAAAAATTTAAATAAAAATTTTAAGTATAAGCGTCAAATTTTTCCGCTAAGCTAGCGATATTTAGCTATATCTTAACTATTTTTCGTTAAAATCCACAATTAAAAATTCTCGGAAAAAAAGATGGAAAAGAAATATAGACCAAACGTCGCGGCGGTCATACTTGCACCCTCTTATCCGTTTGATTGCAGGATATTTATCGCGCAAAGGTGCGATATGACGGGTATCTGGCAGTTCCCGCAGGGCGGCATAGACGAGGGCGAGACGCCGCGCGAGGCGCTAAAAAGAGAGCTCAAAGAGGAGATAGGCACGGACGACGTGGACGTGCTTAGCGAGTATCCGCAGTGGCTCAGCTACGACTTCCCTGAGGGTACGACGAGTAGGAAATTTTATAACTTTGACGGGCAGACGCAAAAGTATTTTTTGGTGCGGCTAAGACCTAGCGCGAAGATAAATATAAACACCAAAAAGCCCGAATTTGACGAGTATAGATTTATAAACTCAAGCGAGGTTTTGAGCGACGTAAACCACTTCAAAAAGCCGATCTACGGTAAGGTTATCGGCTACTTTAAAGAGAAAGGATTTATTTAATGTTAATCGTCCAAAAATACGGCGGCACGAGCGTTGGGACGCTTGAGAGGATAGAAAACGTCGCCGCGAGAGTGATAGAAACTAAAAAAAGCGGCGCGGACGTCGTGGTCGTGGTCTCGGCGATGAGCGGCGTGACTAATCAGCTGGTGGACTACGCCTCGCACTACACCAAAGACCCAGACGGCGTAGCAATGGATATGTTGCTTAGCTCCGGCGAGCGCGTTACCTGCGCGCTTTTAACGATAGCGCTGATAAATTTAGGCTATCCCGCAGTTGGTCTAAGCGGTAGGCTAGCTGGCATCATCACCGATAGCGTGCATACTAAGGCTAGGATCGAGGCGATAGATACTAAGCGTATGAAAGAGGAGCTAAAGACGGGCAAGATCATCGTAGTAGCGGGCTTTCAGGGTATAGACGGAAAGGGCGACGTGACGACTTTGGGACGCGGCGGTAGCGACCTTAGCGCCGTGGCGATCGCGGGCGCGCTGAATGCGGATCTTTGTGAGATTTACACCGATGTGGACGGAGTTTATACCACCGATCCTCGCATAGAGCCAAAGGCCAAAAAGCTAGATAAAATCAGCTACGACGAGATGCTAGAGCTTGCGAGCCTAGGCGCAAAAGTGCTGCAAAACCGCTCGGTCGAACTAGCTAAAAAACTAAACGTAAATTTAGTCACCAGAAGCAGCTTTAATCACAACGAAGGAACACTAATAACAAAGGAAGAGAGTATGGAAGCAGTACTAGTAAGCGGTATCGCGCTAGATAAAAACCAAGCTAGAGTAACTTTAAGAGGCGTGGTCGATAAGCCGGGTATTGCGGCAGAGATTTTCACCGCGCTTGCAGAAAAAAACATAAACGTAGATATGATAATCCAAAACGTAGGCCAGGACGGCACGACGAATTTAGGCTTTACTATACCGCAAAACGAGCTTCACATCGCAAAAGAGTGCATGGATAAACTAAGCGCGTCGAGGGAAATTTTATACAACGACGAGATAGTCAAGGTCTCGGTCGTTGGCGTTGGTATGAAAAGCCACACGGGAGTTGCTTCGCTAGCATTCCAAACGCTTGCAAACGAGGGTATAAATATCCAAATGATCTCGACTAGCGAGATAAAAATCTCGATGATCGTCGATCAAAAATACGGCGAGCTAGCCGTTCGCGCACTACACGAAGCTTATAAACTCGATAAATGAACGATTTTATAAAATGGACGCTCGAGGCGATCCGCGAGGAGGGCTCGCTGATGAGCTGGATGGAGGAGAGGCGCACCGAGTGGACGCCTTTGCTCGCCTCGAAGCTTAAATTTTTACTCGAAGGGCGCGCGTTTATCCTGATAACCGATAGTGAGCGCGGCTGGTTTGAGGAGTATTTTTTAAAAAATATAAACAAGCCGACAAACGCCCGCCCCGTGTTACCTTTTTTCTCGCTAAAGGCGCTCTATCCGTCTTTTGAAAATATCGGCTCAAAAGAGGAAGTCTCGCTGCTTTTAGATATGCTTAGTCTTGCTTTTCCAAACGGCTACGTGTTTTTTTATATCGGCAAAAGCGCTGAAAAAAGCTCGCAAATCGCCAAAGGGAAGGACGATAGCTACATGTGGCTTTTTGACGAGCAGGCGCAAAATAGCTTTTATCTTAGCTCCTCCGACGGCGCGCTAGACATCAAGCTTTTGTCGCTGTTTAGACTCTTTGATAAGAGCATAGACGCTGCTTTATTTGCGAAAGTAACACTCTAATCTATGCGAAGCAAAATCGTAATCACGAGCGATTTTGAAGCCTTAAAAGAGGAAATTTTAGGGCTTTACGGCGTAAATTCGGTTAGATTTTTTTTCGCCGAGGATTTTTTGCTAGAAAACGCAAAAGAGGTTGCCGCCGAGGCCTATATCGCGGAGAGCGAGCCTAAACTACTAGTTTTAGGTGCTAAAAACTTCCGCGTCGAGGCTCAAAACTCTCTACTAAAAATCATCGAAGAGCCGCCTAAAAATATCTTTTTTATCATAGCCTGCGAGTCTAAAAATATGCTCCTGCCGACTGTCCGCTCGCGTCTAGTTACCGAAAACAGGCTCGAAAAAAAGCAGCGCGAAAAAACGGGGCTAGATTACAAACGCCTCGAGCTAAAAGAAATTTGCGCATTTATCGATGAAAAATCAACTCTCGAGCGCTCCGAAAAGCTCGGCAAAAACGACCTAAAAGAGCTAATCGCCGCCATAGTTCTCGAGGCTACGGAGCAGGGGGTTAAATTTAGCGCCGAAGAGCTTGAGTATTTTTTCAAAGCCGTGCGCCTAGCCGAGCTAAATACCAAAACCCACGCGCTTCTTACGCCGATACTTCTTATGATTTACGAAAAAGGGCTTAGATGAAAATTTTTAAAATCAATCCGCAAACTGATTTTAACGAGATTTGCGAGGTTATCCGTCCTAGCGACGATGGACGAAATTTGATGAAAAAAAAGTCGGCGATCAACTTTTTTTTGATTAAAGATTTGCGTTCGCCGGCTGCCAATATCCTAAAGCAAGATGCGCTAAGCGTGGGCGCGGAGCTCGTAACTAACCGCGACGTGATTCTGGGCGGCGCAAATTCGGTCGCGCTTTTAATGGCTACCGACGCGCAAGTTCTTGCACTTGCTAAAAAAGAGGCCGCGCAGGATTTTGGTCTAAAAAATTTGGCTAAATTTTTAAAATCTCCGTTTAAAAAACCGCAGCGCGCGCAGATCATGGGCGTCGTAAACGTAAATGAAGATAGCTTTAACGCCGCAAGCCGCGTGAACGAAAAAAGCGGTATAGCGCGTATAGAAGAGATGATCGAGCAGGGGGCTGAGTATATCGACGTGGGCGCGGTTAGCTCGCGGCCTGGTAGCAAATACGTCGGACGCGAGGTCGAGTTTGCCAGGCTTGAAAAAATCGTCGCCGAAATTTATTGCCTAAATTTGCATGAAAAGGCGATATTTAGCCTAGATAGCTTTGATGCGTACTGCCTAGAGTATGCGCTAAATCACGGCTTTAAGATGATAAACGACATCACGGGCGACGTTAGTCTCTGCGCTCTAGCAGCGCGCTACGGCGCCACCTACTGCCTCATGCACATGCAAAACAGCCCAGAAAATATGCAAGATAACCCGCATTATGATGATTTGCTAGGTGAGATAGACGCGTTTTTTGAGGCTAAGATTGCCGCGGCGCAGGATCTTGGATGCCGCAATATCGTGCTTGACGTAGGTATCGGTTTTGGCAAGACGGCGGAGCAAAATATGATTTTGATAAAAAATTTAGAGCATTTTTTACGCTTCGGTTTGCCGATCTTGGCGGGCGCTAGCAGAAAATCAGTCATAAATTTTTATAGTCCTAGCGAGATAAAAGACCGCTTGCCGGGCAGCCTCTATCTGCATCTGGAGGCCTTTAAAAACGGCGCGCAGATCATCCGCACGCACGACGTGGCCGAGCATGCGCAGATGTTTAGGCTGGAAAACGCGATGAGAAAGCTCGCGGCGTGGTAAGCAAAGTAAATTTAACGAGGGAAAATGGATAAAAAAGAGTATTTAGAGGCCGTAGATACGCTAAACGCGTGGGCGAAGGCCTACTACACCGACGACGCGCCTATAGCTACTGACGAGGAGTACGACGAGCTTTATCATAAAGTGCTGGAATTTGAGAGGACAAATCCCGGCGATATCTCGATGTTTAGCCCGACAAAGCGCGTCGGCGGCGAGGTTAGCGAGGGCTTTGTCAAGGCTCGCCACGGCGCGCGCATGTGGTCGATGGAGGATATTTTTAGTTTTGATGAGCTGCTAGCGTGGCTAAAGCGCGGCGACAAAGAGGGGCTGGAGTTTGCGCTTCAGCCTAAATTTGACGGCGCGAGCTTAAATTTACTCTACGAAAACGGCGCTCTCGTGCGAGCTATCACGCGCGGCGACGGCATAACGGGCGAGGATGTAACTAGCAACGCAAAAGTCATCAAAAATATCCCGCTACAAATCGCCTATAACGGCAGGATCGAGATCCGCGGCGAGGTCGTGATCGCTAAAAACGACTTTGACGAGATAAATTTCGCCCGCGCGCAAAAGGGCGAGCCGCAGCTATCAAATCCTAGAAATGCGGCCGCCGGCAGTCTGCGCCAGCTAGATAGCACCGTGACGGCGTCGCGCAGGCTGAGGTTTAAGCCTTGGGGCTACGGCGAGCAAAATTTGGGCCTTGAAACCTACTCGCAGATGATGGATTTTATCTATTCGCAGGGCTTTGAGCGAGAGGAGTTTTTTAAAATTTGCCGCACTGCAGAGCAGATCGAGGAGGCGTATAAAAAGCTCGTAGCGCAGCGCGATAGCAAGCCCTTTATGATGGACGGCCTCGTAGTGCGCGTACAGAGCATCGCGGCTAGCGAGGAGCTTGGCTACACGGAGAAATTTCCTAAATTTATGGTCGCGTATAAATTCCCCGCGATCGAAAAGACCACGCGGCTGCTTGACGTGGCGTTTCAGGTCGGGCGCAGCGGCGTCGTGACTCCGGTAGGCGTGCTAGAGCCCGTAAATATCGACGGCGCGATCGTAAAGTCCGCCACGCTGCACAACTTCGACGAGATCGAGCGCTTAGGCGTGCAAAAGGGCGATTTTATCAGCATTATCCGCTCGGGCGACGTGATACCAAAGATCACGGGCGTCTTTAAACAGCGCAGAGATGGCTCGCAAACCCCGATAGAGAGGCCGCACGAGTGTCCCGTGTGCGGGTCGATGCTGCTAGACGAGGGCGTTTTTGTAAAGTGTCAAAACCTCGAGTGCAAGGCGCGCGTGATAAATTCGCTCATACATTTTGCGAGCAAAAAGTGCCTAAATATCGACGGTCTTGGCGATGCGATAGTAAATCAGCTTTTTGAGGCGGGATTGGTCGCCAAAATCGCCGACATCTACGAGCTTACGGCGCAGGATTTAGCAAGCCTTGAGGGCTTTAAAGATAAAAAGATCGCAAATCTGCTCGGCGCCATCGAGGCTAGCCGCACGCCCGCTCTACACAGCTTTATAGCGAGCCTTGGTATCGAGCATATCGGCGAGGTCGCGGCTAAAAAGATAGCGCAAATTTACCCTCAAAACTGGCGCGAGCTAAGCTACGGCGAAGTTGCCGCGATCGAAGGGTTCGGCGAGGCGATGGCGGAAAGCTATGCGGAGTTTATGCAGGTAAATAGGCAAAATTTGGATGAAATTTTGCGTTTTGTAAGCCCCGTCGCGCAAATTTACGAGACAAAGCAAAGCGCGATAAGCGGTAAAACGTTTGTGATAACGGGCACGCTTAGTAAGAGCAGGAATGAATTTAAAAGGGTTTTGGAAGCAAACGGCGCGAAAGTAAGCGGCTCGGTGAGTAAAAAAACCGACTTCGTGCTTTACGGCGATGAGGCCGGCAGCAAGCTAGACAAAGCACGCGAGCTAGGCGTCGCTACGATAACAGAAGATGAGCTAAGGCGGATGATTGAGATTTGATCTATTTGTCGCAAGTCGCCTAAATATCAGCCGAAATAAAGCCGCCGAGCTCATAAAAAACGGCAAAATTTTGCTTAACGGCAAAATTTGCTCTAAACCTAGCTTTGAGGTTGGCGAATTTGATAAATTTGACGGCACGGACGCGCTAAATTTAGACGAGGCTACGGGTGTAAATTTGAAAGCCGGCAAAAATAGCGCGGAAGCGGAAACTAAAAATTTACGCGAAACAAATTTGACGGACACTGTCGAAACCGCGCGTAAAAAGGCCTGTATCGGCAAACAAAATTTAAAGACAAACAGCCAAAAAATCGAGCTTGTCGGCGAAATTTACGTCGGACGCGGCGCGCTAAAGCTAAAAAGCTTTTTGGCGGCTTGTCCGCTAGAAGTCAAAGGCAAAAACGCCCTTGACGTCGGATCAAGCACGGGCGGTTTCGTGCAAATTTTGCTGCAAAACGGCGTAAAAAGCGTTACGGCGCTAGACGTGGGCAGCTCTCAGCTGGATAAAAGCCTGCGAGCTGATTCGCGCGTGAAGGTTGCTGAAAATACCGACGTACGCGAGTTTGCGTCAGGGTTTCAAAACTCAGCCAAAGATGGTAAATTTAACAGCCCAAATTTTGCCGAGCAAGACGGATTTTTAAGCAAGCCCTGCGAACCAGCTTTTGCTCCGTCAAATTTAACGCAGATTGGCGTTAAGATGGATGAGTCAAATTCGGCTAGCGTAGATTTAGCTGCAAAAACTCAAAACGCCAAATTTGACTCCAGCGCCGCTAAAAACGCCGCACGTAAATTTGATCTCATCACCTGCGACGTAAGCTTTATCTCGCTTAAAGAGATTTTGCCCTCTATCGACGCGCTAGCTGGCAAAAACTGCGATATTATCTTGCTTTTTAAGCCGCAGTTTGAGGTCGGCAGAACGGCTAAGCGAAATAAAAAAGGCGTCGTAACGGACGCAAAAGCCGTACGCGAGGCGAGGGCTAAATTTGAGCTTGCGGCGGCAAATTTGGGCTGGATAATGCGCCAAACGCTCGAATGCGAGGTAAAAGGAAAGGAAGGAAATGCCGAATTTTTCTACGCTTTTAACAAAAGATAATATCACGGCCGTCGCGATCGGGCACTTTGACGGCGTGCATCGCGGCCACAAGCAGCTTTTAAAGCAGCTGGGCGAGTACGGCGGGCTGGTCGTGATCGATAAAAACAAGGCCAACATCACGCCCGGCCTAAAGCGCGCCGAGTACTCGAGCTATCCGTGTTTTTTGTATGATTTTGAGAGCATAAAAGGGCTTAGCGGCGACGAGTTTATCGCGCTTTTGAAGCGGGATTTTAAAAATCTGCAAAAAATCGTCGTCGGTTTTGATTTTAGATTCGGTCGCGGTAGAGCGTGGGACAAGTATGATTTAGCGCGCATTTTTGACGGCGAGGCGGACATCGTGGACGAGGTTTGCTTTGACGGTATGGGCGTGCATAGCTCTGCCATACGCGAGTATATCAAACAAGGCGAGATCTACAAAGCAAACCGCCTGCTAGGCCGCGAATACTCGATCGAAGGTCGCGTGATAAAGGGGCAGGGTATCGGGTCGCGAGAGCTCGTACCGACGCTAAATTTGGATATCAAAAGCTACCTTTTGCCGCGCGAGGGCGTATATGCGACGAGGACCCGTATCGGATACAAGACCTACGGCTCGGTTACCTTTATCGGCAACCGCGTGAGCACGGACGGCAACTTTAGCGTCGAGACGCACGTACTAAACGAAAATATCGAGGGCGCCCGCGACGTCGCGGTTTGCTTTATCAAGCGACTGCGCGATAACTGCAAATTTGAAAGTCTAGAGGAGCTAAAGGAGCAGATCGGGACCGACATCAAGCAGGCGATGGAGTTCGTCGGCGTGTGCGATCTATACGTCGTTGGCGATGGTGTGCCTCAAAGGAGCTAGCCGTGAAAGACGAAATCTTTAAAGAGCCCATAAAAAAGCAGTTTGAATTTGACGCGAGCGTGGCGTCGGTGTTTGATGATATGATCGGGCGCTCGGTGCCGTATTATGCGGCTTCGCAAAAGCTGATCGCCGATTTTTTAGCGCAAATTTTACCGCAAAACTCTAGCGCGATAGACCTCGGCTGCTCGACTGCTTCGACGCTACTAGCTCTTTGGCGCAAGAGAAACGACCTAGCGCTAAAAGGCGTAGATAACGCGCCTGCGATGCTGCAAAACGCTCGCGCTAAGATAGAGGCGTACGGCGCTAAGATCGAGCTTGAGCTGGCAGACATTTTGGAGTGCGAATTTGGCGCGCAGAACGCCGTTTTGATGAACTACACGCTGCAGTTTATCCGCCCGCCTAAGCGTCAGGATTTCGTAGCTAAAATTTACCGCGCGCTAAATGACGGCGGCGTGTTTGTTTTTAGCGAAAAGCTGATATTTGAGGATAAGACGCTGAGCAAAAATATGATCGAAATCTACGAAAAATACAAGCTCGAGCAGGGCTACTCGCGCTACGAGATCGCTCAAAAACGCGAGGCGCTGGAAAATGTGCTGATCCCCTACACCGAAGCCGAAAATAGAAATTTGGCGCTTAGCGCGGGGTTTAGAAACGTAGAATGCATTTTTAGGTGGGCGAATTTTGCAACGTTTGTCGCGTTTAAGTAAGAAATTTAACGGCCTGTCTCGCGAGCGTCTTTAACGGAGCTAGCAAAAATTTAGCTTGATAGGCTATATGCCTTATCTTCGCTAAATTTTTACGTCGCAACCCTTAAATCCATCTCGCGATCCTTCGCCTTGACTTCTTATAGTCAAATTTACAAATTTTACTCACCGAGACACGTATCTTGAAAACATAAATTTAAAACTCGCGACGCTTTGCGTCAGCGAATCAGTTTCGCCACCCTTAACTTCGCTTCGCTCGTTACGAGACGGCAACAAGTTGCCTCTACGAAGAAAAGCGTCGTAGGGGGAGGGTGATTAAAAAAAAAGGGGGGGGGGGTGAGGAGCGACTTCGCGTCTGCTTGCAGTTGCGAGCATGGCGAAGCAAAATTCAAGCCCCCCTCACAACAAAGCAAAAAACAACCTCAAACGGTTGTTTTTTACGCTAGGAAGCCAAACTCGCAACGCCAAATTTAACCAAACCAAATTTAGCGTCTTAAAGGTGCAGGTCTCGGTGCGTAAAATTTAGAAATATCTCCATGCAAAAAATATGATTTTCGCTTCGCTTGTAAAAAATATATAAATTTTACCTTAAGAAATATTTTTCTAAGGCTAAAGTGTGTAAAATAGTCGCAATTTTATAAAAAAGCTTGATAAAAGAGCTAAATTTATACGCAAAATGCGGATTTTGAGAGTAAAATCAGAAAAATTCTTTGAAAGGAAGTTAAATGAAAACTACATCTTTGGCATTAGCCGGGTTGCTTTTCGCGTCTGCGCTGGGTGCAAAGGAGTTCGTATCTATCGGTACGGGAGCGATGACGGGCACGTATTATCCGGTCGGCGGAGCGATATGTCGCCTCGTAAATAAAGACCCGCAGATGAAATGCTCGGTGCAATCAACCGGCGGCTCGGTCTATAACGTAAATAACGTGCTAAAAAAAGAGCTAAATTTCGGTTTCGTCCAAAGCGACGTGGTTTATGATAAATTTAACGGCGTGGGTAAATTTGAGGGCAACGGCGATCAAAATTTGCGCGCCGTCGTCTCGATCTACCCTGAGCTTCTCGCGTTCGTCGTCTCAAAATCAAGCGGCATCGGCTCGATAAACGACCTCGAGGGCAAAGCGATCAACGTCGGCAATCCCGGTAGCGGCAACGAAATGACCGCGCTTGGCGTGTTTAAGGCGTTTGGTTTCGACGAGAAAAAGCTAAAACATCACGGCGTACTCACTGCCGGCGAATGCCCGCACGCTCTAAAAGATAAGAAAATAGACGGTTATTTCTACATGGTCGGCCACCCGACGGCCAACATCACCGACGCGGCAAACTCGCTACCTATCGACATCGTGAATATTGAGGGCGAGCAAGTGGACAAGATGATAGCTGCGATGCCGTATTTTGCCAAAGGTACGATACCAAAAGGTACTTATGAGGGCGTAGATCACGACGTAAACAGCATCGGCGTTAAAGCCGTCCTAGTCACGGATAAGGGCATGAGCGATACTGCGGTGGCTGCGGTCGTGAAGGCGATTTTGGATAACTTTGACGAGTATAAGAGCCTGCACCCGGCACTTGCAGCCGTTACTAAAGAGAGCCTGATAGAGGGGCTTTCCGCGCCTTTGCACCCTGCTGCCGAGGCTGAGTTTAAAAAAGCCGGCATAATAAAATAAACTAGCTAAGCCGTGCGGGTTAAATTTGACCTGCGCGGCTTGTTTTTGTTAAATTTAGGGCTTGTTTTTAGTTTTTGAGGATTTAAAATTTGACGCTTTGTTGGCCTATTTTCGGGCGGCGGCGAGTTTGCTTTAGCCGCATAAAGCGTCAAATTTTAGATTTGGCTCATACATGCGTTTTTGATTTGACTTCGTTTGCCGTTTGCAAAACCCGTATGTTTACGGCGCAAGGTTAAATTTGCCTGTAAATTTAAGGCTTAAGCAAAGCGGGCCAAATTTAAAAAACTAAAGTCCCGGTTTACGCGGGCAAAATCGCCAAATTTTAGAAAAATTTAAGAGGTCAAGAAAAGAGCAAATATGGATAAAAATTTAAACGATACACGAACAAATACCGAGTCGGCGCAGGAAAAGGAGGAGTTCGTCGAGGTAAAGACGCGCGAGATAAACTCGAGCTTTTATATATATTTTACGAGCATTATCTGCTTTGCGTGGTCGGTTTTTCAGCTTTATATCGCGTATTTTCCGATGAACACGACGATGTCGCGCTCGGCGCACCTTGCTTTTGCTATCTGTTTGCTGTTTTTGCTCTATCCGCTTAAAATTCACAAAAAAGCTCACTCTAGCCTGCCGTTTTACGACATCGCGCTTTGCGTTTTGGGTACGCTAGCCGCGCTCTATCCGCTCATAGAGTTTTATGCGCTAGCAGAGCGTCCCGGAGACTACACGAGCTTTGATATAGCCGTATCCTGCGTCGCGGTGATCGTGCTGTTTGAGGCGGGCCGCAGGATCATCGGTCCGGCGCTTCCTATCATCGCAGCTATATTTTTGGCGTATGATTATTTCGGTCAATACATGCCGGACATCATCGCGCATCAGGGCGCTAGCCTAAACAAGCTCGCAGGCCACATGTATCTTACGACCGAGGGCGTTTTTGGCGTGCCGCTTGGCGTTAGCGTCAGTTTTATCTACCTTTTCGTCTTGTTCGGTTCGCTTTTGGAGCGCGCGGGAGCGGGGCAGTACTTTATAAATTTAGCCTTTGCGCTGCTTGGTAAATTTCGCGGCGGACCGGCGAAAGCTTCGGTTATCGCGTCAGGACTAACCGGCATGGTGAGCGGTAGCTCCACGGCAAACGTCGTAACGGTGGGTACGTTTACGATCCCGCTGATGAAAAAGGCTGGCCTAACTAGCACCAAAGCGGGCGCTATCGAGGTAGCCGCGGGCGTAAACGGTCAGCTGATGCCGCCTATTATGGGTGCGGCAGCCTTTATCATCGCCGAGTTTTTGGGTCTTAGCTATACAAACGTCATGATCGCGGCCGTGATTCCGGCATTCGTATGCTATTTGTCGCTGTTTTTTATCGTACACCTTGAGAGCTGTAAGCTCGGGCTAAAAGGCATGGAGCAGGGCACAGGCATATCTAAGCTTAAAATTTTCGTGAGCGGTCTGCACTATCTTATCCCGATTTTGGTTTTGCTTTATACATTATTGATCGCAAACGAATCCCCGATCTCAGCGGCTTTTAACGCTATTTGCGTGCTGTTTTTGATCATCCTTTTTCAAGAGCCGGTTAGAAAGATAGCTCACGGCGAGGACATCGGCAAAGAGGACTTCATTATCGGCTTTGCGGATATATTTTGGGCAATGGTAACGGCGGCTAAAAGTATGACGACGATCGCGATAGCTACGGGCTTAGCTGGCATCATCGTGGGCTCGATCTCGCTAACCGGAGTCGGTCAAGTACTCTCTGAAGTCGTGGAAAATTTAGCCGGAAACAACATCATACTTATACTCTTTCTCACTGCGATAATGTCGCTGATACTAGGTATGGGCTTGCCGACGACGGCGAACTATATCGTCGTTAGCTCGCTAGTCGCGCCTGTGATTTTGTTTTTGGCGCACAAAAACGGTTTTCTTATTCCCGCTATCGCCGTGCATCTTTTCGTCTTTTACTTCGGTATCCTAGCCGACGATACGCCTCCGGTCGGCATCGCGGCATACGCTGCGGCCGGTATCGCCAAAGCAAACCCGGTAACCGTGGGCGTGCAGGGCTTTTTCTACGACCTGCGCACGACGATTTTGCCGTTTTCGTTCGTATTTAACAACAAGCTGCTTTTGATAGAGAGCGTAAACTCGGCCAATCCAAACGACGCCAAAGGCATAGTATGGATAACAAATCCGCTCGAGATAGCGCTGATTTTCGGTACGGCTCTAGTTGGTATGTTTGCTTTTTCTTCGGCGCTTCAAGGGTATTTCGTTAAACGCGTAAGCATGCTCGAGCGCGCGCTGCTTTTATGCGTCGTGCCGCTAACTTTGGTGCCAAATATGTGCGCTAAATACATCCCGTTTATCGCGAACGAATACGTTTCTTACGCGATCGGCGTTTCGCTTTACGCGGCGTTATTTGCATTTCAATGGATACAAAATAAAGCGGAAAAGAGAGTCGGCGTAGGCGTTTAAAGCCTGCGCTTTCTTATTCTGCGACCAGTACTAATCTCTTAAAATTTAGCCTAGTTTTTTTGTTTTGCATTTTGTAAATTTAAGTTGGCGTTGTAGTCGGAAAGAAAGATAAAATCGGGTTAAATTTAACAGTCAAATTTAACCCGAGTAAGGAAAATTAAAGTCTTTTTGAGCGTTTTAAATCGCTTGCAAATTGGCATCCGAGGCTATCGCCTATCTTGCACGCTTTTTCAAAAAGCGCATATGCCTCTTTAAATTTTTTCTCCTCTAGCAGATACGATCCCGCAGTCGCGCATGAAAAGCCGTCGCCAAGCTCGCAACCTTTATTTAGCAGTGCGCGCGCCTTTTCTTTGTCGCTTGATACGTATATCCCGCCGGCACCCGAGCAGGCCTCTTTAGAGCCTAGTTCGCAGCCTTTTTCGTATAGCTCAAGCGCTTTTTTGGTGTCAGGCAGGATATCTTTGCCCAGCTGATAAAGCGCGCCAAGTTTTGCGCAGGCTAGGCCGTTGTTCGCGTCGCAGGCGGCCGCAAATTTTTCGCGAGCCGTTACGAAATTAGAGCTCTCGTAGGCTTTGACGCCGTCCTCAAAATCGCCGCCCAGAGCAAAAACCGCAGCGACTAGCATTAGAAGTTTTTTCATTATTTCCCTTTAAATTAAAAATATTCTATTTTAGCACATTTAAAATTATTTTTTGTTTAGCCGTTGTTCTCGCGTTTTGAAATCTGGCATGAGCTTTGCGATGAAGTCATAGAAGCTTTTTTGATGGTGCGGGTATATGAGGTGGGTTAGCTCGTGAAGTACGACGTATTCGACTAGCTCGGGGGCTTTTTCGATCAAATTTAGGCTTAAATTTATATAGCCTTTGTGCGAGTTGCAGCTACCCCAGCGCGTGGTCATTTTGCGCACGACGACGCGGTTTATCTTGCGGTTTACGGCAGGAGCGAATTTAGCTATAAAATGCTCGTAAACACGCCTTGCAAAGGTTTTTTTGTAGTTTTCTAGCGCCGCCAAATTTGGAGCATAAATTTCGCCGTCAAATTTACGCTCGTCCGATATTTTAAATTTGGCTTCGTCAAGGTACTGGTTAAGCTGGCTAGCGCCAAATTTGCCCTCAAATTTGGCGCCGTAAAGGTGCGGGTCTAGCCCGTCCGAGCTCAAATTTAAACCGTCAAAAACTCCTGAATAGCTTGCAAATCGTATCAAATTTACGCCCTTTAAATTCGGCTCAAATTTGATGCGGTAAACCTCGCCCAGCAGCCTAAACTCGTCCTCGCGCGGTAAATTTGATATGGTTTTTTCGTGAGCCGATTTTAGCCAGTCGTAGTTTTTTTGCACGAACTCTAGCGCCTGTTTTTGCGCGGCATAAAAGGGCAGCGAGACCGATATCGCGCCGGTTTTAGCGACCTTTAGGCGAGTAGTTTTCACGCCTTTTTTAAAATTTAGTGTGATGCCAAATTCGCCGCATTTTACGCAAACGGTTTTTACACGAGGCGTTTTGATTGCCATTTTCTGCTTCTCCAGCGCCACGTGTTTACGAGTCCGCGCAGCCACTCGTCGGCGGTAAATCCAATCCAAACGCCGATGATCCCCATACCCTGCACGATGCCTAGATAGTATCCCAGCGGCAGGCTCACACCCCACATAAACACCGCACCCGTCATCAGCGGAAATTTAGCATCCCCGCTTGCGCGCAGGGCGTTTACGATGACGATGTTAAAGGTTCGTCCCGTCTCAAGCGCGATAGAAAGGGTAAAAAGCGGCAGCATAACGGCCTTTAGCTCCTCGGTCAAATTTAGCCGCTCCATGATTTCAAATTTACCAAAATACGCCGCCAAAACGACCGCAAGGCTCGCGATAAGGCCGATACGAAGCGCGCGGAAAGTGCGCGAATAGGCCTCGTCAAATCTCATAGCGCCGACTAGGTGGCCGACGATGACTTCGTTTGCCACGCTGATGCTTGCCCCGCAAAGTAGGATTAAAAGCGTGATCTGAAAGTAGACGGTCTGCACGTTTAGGCTGGCCTCGCCCATACTCGCCACAAAGCCGAAAGCCACCATATACTGCGCCATCCAGAGCAAATTTTCGCCCGCGCTCGGAAGCCCGACGGATAAAATTTTACGCAAAATGGCAAACGGCAGGCTAAATAGACGTTTAAAGAAAATATTAACTTTCGCGTAGCGGGTAAGGATCAAAAATAGCACGATAACGCCCACTAGACGCCCCACGACGGTCGAAACCGCGACGCCGTAGAGGCCGTAGTTCGGTAGTCCCA
Source organism: uncultured Campylobacter sp. (assembly GCA_963528245.1). GTDB lineage: Bacteria > Campylobacterota > Campylobacteria > Campylobacterales > Campylobacteraceae > Campylobacter_A. The sequence continues at coordinate 30,174 of CAURWB010000010.1, forward strand.
GCCAGCCAAAAAGCGCGATAGCGTTACCGCAAAGGGTGATGACGTTCATGAGTAGGGAAACTAGCATAACGGCGGTGGCGAAGTTATAAACGCGAAGTACGGCTGCAAGCACCATGCCGATACCGTCAAAGGCTAGCGCGATACCAAGCATATGCAGGTAGCCAAAGCTCTGGGCGCGAAGCTGCTCGGGGACGTTTAAAAGCTCTAAAATCTCAAATCCGAAAAAGTAAATAAAAACCGCGCTGCCAAGCCCTATGATCGTGTTAAACGTGATGCTAGCGTGTATGACGCGTTTGGCTAAATTTATATTTTTAGCACCCAGAGCCTGCGCGACCACGACTGAGCAGCCAACGCTAAGGAAGCTAAAAATAGTCATAAATAGATCCATTATCTGATTGCCAGCGCCCATGGCGCCCACTAGATGGACGCTAACCTTGGTCACCATATATGTGTTTATGATGAGCGTCACAAAGTGTAAAAACATATCTAAAAATATCGGGATAGTAAGCTTTTTGAGCGATAAATTCATAATTTCTCTTTTGTAACGTGGATTTTATATGACGCGCGATTATATCCAAATATAAATTTAAAGCGTTTTAAGGCGGCGCTGCGTGCTTTGCGGGCGAGCGGGCATAATCTTTTTATTAGATTAATCAAGTATAATTAAAAAAATTTAATCTAAACGGATATCAAATGCACAAAACAAATTTCACGTCACGCTGGGCGTTTATCATCGCTTGCGTGGGCTCGGCTATCGGTATGGCCAACGTCTGGGGATTTCCTTATAAGGTCGGTACGAACGGCGGCGGCGCGTTTTTGCTCGTTTATCTGTTTTTTATCGCGATATTTTCCTACGTCGGACTTTCTGCGGAGTACGCTATCGGCAGACTCGCCAAAACCGGTACGCTAGGCTCATACGAATATGCATGGAAAAGCCGAAACTGGGGCACGTTTGGTAAAATTTTAGGCTGGATACCGCTGGCTGGCTCGATGTGTATCGCTATCGGCTACGCAGTCATCATCGCGTATGTTTTAAAGGCGCTATTTCAGGCGATCACGGGCTCTCTGATGACCGTGGATACGAACACTTGGTTTGAGTCCTTTGCGCTTTCGTCCTATTCTGTCGTGCCGTTTCACTTTATCGTCGTTGCGGGTACGCTATTTACGCTATTTTTCGGCGCGCACAGTATCGAAAAGACAAATAAAATCATGATGCCGCTTTTTTTCGTGCTATTTTTTATCCTCGCTATCAGAGTAGCGTTTCTAGACGGGGCCTTTGGCGGGTATAAATTCGTCTTTCACAGCGACTGGGGTAAGCTAGCCGATCCGATGGTGTGGGTAGCAGCGATGGGTCAGGCCTTTTTCTCGCTATCTATCACGGGCTCTGGTATGATCGTCTACGGCGCGTATCTATCAAAGGACGAGGACGTCGTAGATAGCGCGCAAAAAACGGCGATCTTTGATACGATCGCTGCGATGACGGCGGCGCTAGTTATGCTGCCTGCGGTATTTGCTTACGGCATGGATCCTGCGGCCGGGCCCGGGTTACTTTTCGTAACGCTGCCTAAAATTTTACAAGACATGCCGGGCGGTCAAATTTTCGCGATTATTTTATTTACGGCGGTGATTTTTGGCGGCGTGACCTCGCTGCAAAATATGTTCGAAGCCGTCGCCGAGTCGATAATGCACAAATTTCCTAGCCTAAAGCGCGGCGTCGTGCTAATCGCGCTTTGCATAATATGCTTTGGTATCGGCGTAAATATGGAAGCCATAACTAGCTGGGGGCCGTGGATGGACTTCGTGTCGATCTATATCATCCCTATCGGCGCGGTGATCGGTGCTGTGTCGTGGTTTTGGGTAATCAAAAAAGAAGAGATCATGGATGAGATCAACACTGGCGCGGCAAAAAAACAAGGCGCGCTGTGGTATTTTACGGGCAGATATATCTACGTGCCGATGGCGCTTACGCTTTGTATCATCGCGCTTAGTATGCATATCTCGTTTTAAAGGGGAATATAGTGGAAAAATATACCTTTTCGGATTTAGCGTATGATGTTTTAAATAATAGCCGTGAGTCGCTTAAGTCTCAAGAAATTTGGCAAAAAGCAGTTGAGTTAGGGTTTGATAAGAAGCTAAATTCTAGTGGCAGAACACCCAAGGATAGTTTGGCTGCACTGCTTTATACTGATGTAAAAAAACAAGATTCAAAATTTATTGTACTTTCTCGTCAGCCGACAAGATTTGGGCTAAAGGGGCGTAAATATCAAGAAATTACAGAATCAAAAAAAGAAATTGATTCGGTAAATTGTGTGGCGTTGGAGCAAAAGGTAAAAAAAGAGAAATTTAAAGAACGAGATTTGCATCCTTTGCTTGTAAAATTCTTGTTTGAAAGCCCATTGTTTGATGTATATGCTAAAACTATCTATCATGAAAGAAGCATCAAGGAAAAGGGTGGTCAAAATGAATGGCTACATCCAGATGTAGTTGGTGTTCATTTTGGTTTTAATGATTTTGCGAAAACCTCTTTTGATCTACTCAAAAAACTAAATGTTATAAATCATAAACTTTATTCTTTTGAAATTAAAATTTCACTTGATTGGTCAAATCTCAAATCATCGTATTTTCAAGCTGTTTCAAACTCAAGCTGGGCTAATGAAGGATATTTGGTAGTATTTGATTTTGATGAAAATGATGAGATCATGCAAGAGTTAAGAAGACTAAATACGAATTTTGGCATAGGACTTATAAAGCTCGACACTGAGATTTTAAGCTCAAAAATTTTAATTGCATCAAAACAAAGGCAAATTGATAGTGTTACACTTGATATTTTGACGGAAAAAAATCCAAATTTTAAAGAATTTTTGGACGACATTGTTAAAGATATTCAGATAAACGAAGTTGGCGGCAAGATTGCTGGGAATTATGATGATGTGTTTGATGATGAAGAAATACAAAAACATATAAAAGATAAAAAAATGGAAACTAATGGCATTAATTGATTTAATCGACGTTAGTAAAAAATTCGGCCCCAATGAAATTTTAAACAAAGTAAGCCTCAGCGTAAACGAGCGCGAGCGTATCGCTATCATCGGTAAAAACGGCAGCGGCAAAAGTACGCTGATGAAGCTAGTCGCGGGCTCGCTAGAGCCTGATAGCGGCAGGCGTATCGTACAAGGCGGCGTAAAAGTAGAAATGCTCGCGCAAAATCCCAAATTTGACGATGCGGCTACCGTAAAAGACGCGCTAAATTTGGAGCTAAAAGAGATATTTGACGCTAGGGACGAGTATGCCACGGTGCTAGAAGCGCTCGGACGCGACCCGCAAAACAAAGAACTAAACGCGAGACAAGACGAGCTAATCAAATTTATCGAGGCAAAAGACGGCTGGCAGATCGAGCGCAAGATCGAGCGCGTGCTGGAGGAGTTTAAGCTAAAAGAGTACGAAAATCGCGCTGTCGCAAGCCTCAGCGGAGGCGAGATACGCCGCGTGGCTCTGGGCGCTCTGATACTTAAAAAGCCCGATGTCTTGCTGCTTGACGAGCCTACGAACCACCTTGACGTTTATATGGTGAGATTTCTTGAAGATATGCTAAAAAGCTCGCGTCAGACGATAGTTTTTATCTCGCACGATCGCTACTTTATCGACGCGCTAGCAACTAGAAGCGTCGAGATCGAGGAGGGCGCGCTGGCGTCGTTTGACGGCGGTTACGCGAACTATTTAGCTAAAAAAGAGGAAATCCTAGCCAGCCTAGCCAAATCTCACGAGACGCTGCTAAAACAGCTAAAGGCTGAGGAGGAGTGGCTGCGCCGCGGCGTCAAAGCGCGTCTAAAGCGCAACGAAGGGCGCAAAGAGCGAGTGCTAGCCATGCGCGAAGAGGCCAAGAGAAATCCGGGCGTAATACGCCGCGTCAGGCTCGAGCTTGAGCGCGCGAGCAAAAATTTTAACCAAACGCAAAGCGTAAACCGCAAAAAAATGCTCTTTGAGATCAAGCAACTAAGCAAAACCATCGGCGGCAAGCAGCTTTTTAGGGATTTTAACGCGCGCGTTTTGCAAGGCGAGCGTATCGCGATAGTCGGACGAAACGGCAGCGGCAAAAGCACTCTTATTAAAATTTTACTCGGGTTTGAAAAGCCTAGCAGCGGCGAGATCAAGCGCGGCGAGGTGCGCGTGGGATACTTTGATCAGTCGCGAAGCGCTCTGGATGACGACAAGAGCCTCATCGAGACCTTTTGCCCAAACGGCGGCGATCACGTCATGGTGCGCGGGCGAAATATGCACGTCTACGGCTATCTTAAAAATTTCCTATTTCCTAAAGAATTCCTCGATAAACCCATCGGCGTGCTAAGCGGCGGCGAGAAAAACCGCGTGGCGCTGGCTTTGCTTTTTAGCAAGGAGTACGACGTGCTCGTGCTAGATGAGCCTACAAACGACCTGGATATAGCAACTATTAACATCCTTGAGGACTATCTGCAAAGCTTTGAAGGTGCCATAATCATCGTGAGCCACGACCGCTACTTCGTCGATAAGATCGCGCACAAGCTCTGGGCATTTGAGGGCACGCGCATAGAGGTGCTGCATCAAGAGTACAGCGTCTATCTCGAGCTAGAAGACGAATTAGCCGAGCTTGGCAAATTTGAAGCAAGCCTAGCTAGCGAAGCCGAGCAAGCACAAAAACAAAAGAGCAAAACCGGCGCAAAGCTAAGCTACAAGCAAACGCAAATTTTATCCTCGCATCCCGAAAAAATCGCCGCGCTAGAAGCTAAGATAAAAGAGCTAAACGCCGGCCTTAGCGATCCTAAAATCTATCAGCAAATCGGTCTAACCGCGCTTTATAACGACCTAGAAGCGGCAAAAAGCGAGCTGGAGACGCTTGAAAACGAATACTTTGAAGTCTTGGAAATCGCCGAAAATTTGGAGCAAATTTGAAAAAATTTACCAAAATCGGCAGGGTTAGCGGGCTATATGTGAGGACGATCAAGCTAAACGAGGCCGTCGTCGTTAGCTTTGAGGTTGGCGGCCAGAGATTTAGCGCGACGTTTTCGCCGCAAAAATTTGATCTAGAAACGGGCGATCTAGTCAAAGTAGAGTATGAAAAAGACGGCTTTTTAAACAAAATTCTCACCTTTGAGACGCTTGCTAAAAACAACGAAAACGTAAGCAAAAGCGCAAAATTTCTAAACATTTTTGCCTTTGTTTGTTATGTTTGCATTAGCTTGCTGCTATTTAGCGGGATAGTGACCTTGCTTGCTACGAGCGGCGGCGAATTTAGCTTTGGCGACATTACTACGCTTGCTATACTTTGTACGACTTGCTATCTTGCGGTGAGCGCGGCCGCGTCTAAATTTAAAATTTTGAGGCATTTTGCGTAAAATTTGAGCTCGGTAAAAAAAGAGCTTTTAAAAATAGGTGGCACTTTGAAAGATAAAAAACCTATACTACTTTGCTTATTTGCGCTTTTTGCCGTGCTTTTTACGGTATTTTTCATGGTTTACGTCGCTAGCTACAAGGAGGATGGCGAATTTACCCAGATAGGTAGCAGCGAATTTTACGCGACGCCGCAGGGTAAAATTTACGCGCTCATTCCAAGCGGAGGCAAATTTGAGCTAAAAGGCGTGCGGGCGGATAATTTTAGGGTTTTCGCGTCTGAGGGTTATCGCGGGCGAAACGTCGGCGCTGACGAAAACGCCATCTACTGCGGCAATCTCGCGATGACCGGGCTAGATCCGGCTCGCACTATGGCGATTGGCAACGGATATTTCACGGACGGCGAGATTAGCTATTTTTGTAGCGACGTAGGCGAGAGAAACTACGAGCTAGGCGGCTTTAGCGAGGCGGTTCAAACTGTGGCGTACGCGCTACTGGGCGCTGATAAACCGCAAAGCTATATCTATAAAACCCAGCGCGTTTCTAGCGTAAATTTAGCCCCGATTTTAGATTTCGGTTTTGCGGCGGAAAAAGTGGCTTTGCGCGGCGAAAGCGGCAGGGTGTATTTCGAGGGCAGGCAGCTAGAGGGTGCAGACGCTAGGGCGCTAAGATACGTGCTAGACGCGCGCGGACGAACTAGCGATTTTTACGTCACGGACGGACAAAACGTCTATTTTAAGAGCTCACGGCTTGCGGTAAAATTTACGGCAGAGCTGCACGAGGCGGCGTATTTTAACGGCACGCACTATCTTTTGGAGCCTTCTAGCGGCGCGGTTTATGCAGATGAGCATGAGTTTGCACCCAAATTTGCGCCTTATTCGCTACCCTTTGGCGTCTCCGGCGCGCACGCCTATCATCTACTTTTTCGCGGCAAGGGTGGGATTTACTTTTGGGAGCGCGAAGGCGGCGAGCTAAAACGCGCGGGAGACGATCCTTTTGCGGGCGATATTTCACCGCTTGCGGGTAGCGTTTTTGTTAGCGGCGCTCAGACTTATTTCGTGCAGAGCCGCGAAGTGTGGCACAGAAATAAGAGCGGCAGGCGGTTAGGCTCGCGCCATACGGAGCTTTTTAGGCTGAAAACGAGCGAGCAATGGCGTAAAATAGGGCTCGTGCGTAACGGCGTATACGGCGCTGTTTATGCAAACGGCGATAAAATTTACTATTTTGACGCGCTTGGGACAGGGCAGCTCATAGACTCTAGCGTCTACGAGATCGCGGACACTGCTGCCATAGAGATCCTGACGCGGCCGTATGATCCGCGCGGCAAAAATCTGAGCAGCGAGGATATCCGCAAGATGATAAAAGATGAGCGGCTCGTGCCGGCGCAGGGCGAGCTCGTTTTTGAGGCGGTTACTAGCTATGACGGTGTGGAGAGGTATTATCTTTGGATATTTGTGACGGTTGCGATTTTGGCGGCGATCGCGGGCAAAGCGTACGAGTATAGAAATCGCGCAAAAGCGGTAGAAAACGAAGTCGCGACAAAACCTCGCGGCAAGTTAAAATTTAGACGGTAAATTTGTTTAAAACGCTCAACTTTGACGCCGTGCTCGCCGCTAGCAAATTTTAATCAAATTTTCGCTAAAATCGGGTCAAATTTAAAAGGAGTGCAAATGAAACTGGGAAATTTTTCCGCAAACTCAAGCCTAAGCAATCAGTACCTAGAACAAGCTCAAAACAACAGCGCAAAAGCCCTAAACAACGTCTCCGCACAGCGCGCTCTAAGCGGCATCGACAGCGCAAATCTAGCTATCGCAGACTCGCTTCGCTCTCAAAGCTCCACACTAGAGCAGGGCGTCGCAAATGCAAACGACGCTATCGGCATCCTGCAGATCGCAGACTCCACGCTAGCAAATATCACGCAAAGCGCCGACCGCATCGGCGAGCTCTCGGTGAGATATAGCGGCGGCATCCTAAACGCCGATCAGCAAAAGATGATAAAAGGCGAGGCGGACGCGCTCGTGGGCGCGATGAGAGAGAGCACGCAACAGGCGAGTTTTAACGGTAAGAACGTATTTGGCGGGCAGATGAGCTTCCTAACCGGCAACGGCACGGCGAGCGTAAATTTAAGCGCGCCCGATTTTAGCGGTATAGACGTGAGTAACGGCGATAGCGTGAGTAAATTTATCGGTAGCGTAAACGCTCTGCGAGGCGAGATCGGCGCTGCGCAAAACGGCATAATCTCTGGCATAAATGCAAGCCTAACCAAAAACGTCGCGCTAAGGCAAAATGAGTCACAGCTGCAAAATAACGACATCGCTAAAAATCTAAGCGCTTTTAAACAAAACGACCTACAAGCAAACGCCGCAATCCTAGCTCAAGCGCACAATACCGCAAGCCTGCAAAGCCAGTTTAACAGGCTTTTGGGCTAAATTTAACTGCTTTTATCTTTTAGCCGCTACGCTCCTTGGCGGCTAAAATGCTTTTGTTTTTACTCCGACTTTTGCGATCTAATCGCGCCTTAAATCAATCGGTCAAATTTATCTAAACCCTCCACATTACCTTCGCAAGGATTATCATTATGACACACAAAACAAGGGCGATAACGTGCGAGTATTTGCCAAAGGGGTCGGGCTTTTTAAGCTTATAGACGTAAAAGAGCGATATTGCCGTGATTAGGCACATTAGCCCTAGCACGCCGATCTTGGTCGCAAGTAAAATTTGAAACGAGCTACCGAGCCATCCGTTCTCGCCGCCAAAATAATCCTTTGCCATATAAATGCCACTGATGATCAGGAGTAAAAATGCCGTGCCAAACACCTTCGCGCTGCCTTTGGTGTAGGCTTTTTTGACGCGAGCGAGCGTACTCTCGTCTACGTGTTTTTTGGCAAACGGAAATATACAAACGTCGAAAAATACGTAGCCGACGAAGGCGATGGCGCTCAAAATATGAATGATTAGGAAAAATAGATACATTTAGGACCTTTTTTGTTTGATTATATTTAAATCAGTCGTCCAAATGGATGATTTTGATTAAGGATTGTCGAAAGAGAGTCAAATTTAATCTACGGGCGAAGCGGTAAATTTGCAAAAACAAGCGGTTCAAAAACTACATGAAGTCAAATTTGGATTGGGTAAAATTGAGTTAATGAATTTAGAGATTTATAAAAAACCGCCCGTCAAATTTAACGGGCGGGGCAAATTTAAGGGCGCGACAACGCTAAACTTAAATTTATGTTTAAAGCCCTCGCCGAAACAAGGGCTAATTTTTACTCGACTTCGGCGTCTATGACGTCGTCGTCTTTTTTCTTGCCGCCGTTTGCTTGCTCGCCCGCAGCGCCGTCTTTTTTATACATCGCTTCAGCTAGCTTATGGCTGGCTTCGCTTAGAGTTTTGACCTTCGCGTCGATCTGCTCTTTGCTCGCGTTTTCGTCTTTTAGAGTCTCTTTTAGCTCGTCCAGCGCCTTTTGGATGCGCTCTCTGTCCTCGGCCGGGATCTTTTCGCCTAGCTCGTCAAGGCTCTTTTGCGTCTGGTGCGCGAGTGCGTCGGCTTGGTTGCGAGCCTCGACTGTGTCTTTGCGCTTTTTGTCGTCCTCTTTGTGTAGCTCGGCGTCTTTTACCATGTTGTTGATCTCGTCCTCGCTTAGACCGCTTGAGCCTGAGATCGTGATATTTTGGGCTTTGTCGGTAGCCTTGTCTTTAGCAGAGACCGTTAGGATACCGTTGGCGTCGATGTCAAACTCGACCTCGATCTGCGGCACTCCGCGAGGAGCGGCAGGGATGCCCTCTAGGTTAAATTGACCCAAAGACTTGTTGTCGCGGGCAAATTCGCGCTCGCCTTGTAGTACGTGGATCGTGACGGCGCTTTGGTTATCCTCGGCAGTTGAAAATACCTGATTTTTCTTAACCGGGATAGTCGTGCCTTTTTCGATGATTTTCGTCATCACGCCGCCTAAAGTCTCGATACCTAGGCTTAGTGGAGTGACGTCTAGGAGCAATACGTCCTTCACGTCGCCTTTGATGACGGCGCCTTGGATCGCCGCGCCGATAGCTACGACCTCGTCCGGATTTACGCTTTTATTTAGCTCTTTGCCAAACGCCTTTTTGACCTCTTCTTGAACTAAAGGCACGCGCGTCGAGCCGCCCACCATGACGATTTCTTTTATATCTTTTTTGTCAAGTCCGGCATCTTTTACGACCTCGTTTATCTTGGTGATCGTTTGAGCGACCAGATCCTCGATCATGCCTTCAAATTTAGCCCTAGTTAGCGTCTTTGTGAGGTGTTTAGGACCCGTAGCGTCAGCTGTGATAAACGGTAAATTTATCGTCGTTTCTTGAGCCGAGCTTAGCTCTTTTTTAGCCGTTTCGGCCGCCTCTTTTAGGCGCTGCATAGCCATTACATCGGTTTTTAGATCGATGCCTGCGTCGCTTTTAAATTCGCTCGTTAGCCAGTCGATTAGGCGGTTATCGAAATCATCGCCGCCTAGAAACGCATTACCGCCGGTAGCTAGAACCTCGACCACATTATCGCCGGTTTCTAGTACCGTAACGTCAAACGTACCGCCGCCTAGGTCGTAAACCATGATCTTTTCGGACTCTTTTTTATCTAGGCCGTAGGCTAGAGCCGCCGCTGTAGGCTCGTTATGATACGAAGCACGTTTAGTCCCGCGATCGTTCCCGCTTCTTTAGTCGCTTTTCTTTGGCTGTCGTTAAAGTACGCAGGCACCGTGATGACGGCATCTACGACCGTTTCGCCCAGGTAGCTTTCCGCATCCTCTTTTAGCTTCATTAGCACTTTGGCCGAGATTTCTTGCGGAGTGTAGACCTTGCCCGCGATCTCTATAGCGCACGCGCCGTTTCTATCCACGACGTGGTACGGCAACCTAGCTTTAGCTTCCTGTGCGTTTTTCTCGTTGCTCATTAGACCCATTATTCTTTTGATAGAGTAGATGGTTTTTTCAGGGTTGGTTACTGCTTGGCGTTTTGCGCTATCGCCTACTAAAATTTCGCCCTTATCGGTAAACGCTACGACCGAAGGAGTCGTGTTTTTGCCTTCTTTGTTTGGGATTACCTTGCTTTCGCCTCTCTCATACACGCTCACGCATGAATTCGTCGTTCCTAGGTCTATGCCTATTACTTTTGCCATTGTTGATCCTTTTTACTAAATTTTTATTTTAAATTTTACTTTGCTATCGATACCATCGCAGGTCGTAAAACTCTGCCGTTGATTAGATAGCCTTTTTGTATCACTTGCACGATTTTTCCTTTTTCCACGTCCTCGCTATCGATTTGCAGTACGGCATTGTGGAAATTCGGATCAAATTCGCCCTCGGTTTCGATCGGCGTGATACCGTTTTTTTCAAAACACTTTTTAAACTGATCTATCGTTATATAAATTCCTTCTTTGATTTTTGCCGCATATTCGTCGCCTTCGGTTTCAAAATTTACCGCCATCTCAAGCGCGTCTATCACTGGAAGCAGATCTCGCGCGAATTTTTCGTTTGCATACGTCGCGATGTCCGTTTTTTCCTTTTCAAAACGCTTTTTGATGTTTTCAAAGTCTGCGTTGGCTCTATAGTACTTATCCGTTAGCTCCTCGAGCTGCTTTTGAAGCTGGGCCGACTTCGCGTCTAGACCCTCAAAGCTGATGCTCTCGTCGAAATTTGACGGGATTTGTTGCTCAAGCTCTACATTTTCATTCTCGTTCATGCCGCCTCCTTTAGGTTGTTTAAAAATCTTTCATAATCATTATAAATACTGCCCGCGCAAAGCATTTTGGCCTCTTTACCCTCAAAATTTACGTCTAGTTTCATGCCTAGATAGTTCTCGCTGAAAAAGACTAAATTCGAATCAAAAACCATCTCAAAGCTAGGGCTTAGCGCGTTTTTAAAACTCTCTCCGAAAATTTCAAGCGCAACCCTTTCGTTTTCTAAAAAGCGAATTTTAGTGCGCTTTAGCTCGGCTATCTTGTTTCTTAGCTCGTTTAGACCCACCTGCATACAGGTAAGTTCGAGTCTACCCAGGTCTATGCCGATGAGATTGCTCAAAAACTTCTCGACTTTCAAGTTAAATTTGAGTGCTATCTCGTCCTCGCTAAAGCTCAAAATCAAAAATCTATTGTTTAAATTTAAGATCTCGTTTAGCGTTTGGGTTTTGCTTTCAAAAACCATCGCATAAATTTCAAATTTATCGCTTAGCAACTTTAGTAGGTTAGGATTTGCGATATCTAGCGCCTCGTCAAAATTTAACCTAGATCGCCAATAATCTCTCATCGTCGCAGCCGTCGGTATCCTGCCGCCGCTAACGTGAAACTGCGTAATCGCGCCCTCGTCGGAGAGCTTTTTAAAATAAACCCTGATCGTAGAGGCCGGAATCGACATCGCCATACGAGAACCAAGCTCGCTAGAGCCGATTGGAGTGTTGTCGCTAAGATAAGCTTGAATGATAGAATCAAGTATCAGATCTCGCTTGCTCATCTTTATCATATTAGCACTCTCTCCTTTAAATTGCTAGGCGCATTATACAACATTGAGCGGATAATTGTCAAGGGGTAGAGTTAAAAAAATTTATTTAGATAACTTTAGCGTAGTTAGCTCAAGTTTATAAGGGTAAATTTTGGGGATGACTGGCAGCGTGCCGGAAAATTTGAATAAATTTAACGTAAGAGTAGGTTAAATTTGGTTTTATCGCTAAATTTTAGGAATCTAAATTTTGAAAATAATAAGAAGTAAAATTTGAAAGAAAAGCCCCAAATTCGGGGCTTAGGATTATTTATCTCTGAGGTTTAGCTCAGCGATAACTTTTGTGTAAGCTGCGTAATCTTTAGCTTTTAGATATTTCATCAAGCGTTTTCTGCGACCGACTATTTTAAGTAGTCCGAGGCGAGACGAGTGATCTTTTTTGTAGATTTTTAGGTGCTCGGTTAACTCCTCGACTCTTGCTGTTAGCAATGCGATTTGAACTTCCGGAGAACCGGTATCTTTTTCTTTTCTAGCGAATTTCGCAACAATTTCTGCTTTTTTAGCCGAATCCAAAGCCATAATGACCTCCTGATTGGTGAGATTAAAAAAGGCGATTATATCATAAAAATCAAAAAATGCGGCGCCTGCTTTAAAAAATATTGATTTAATCAAATTTGCAGATAAAATTTAATAAAATATCCGCAAAAATTTAAGGGGAATTTATGCTTTTGACAAAAGCAAGCGAATACGCGCTGCTTTCACTGATTTACATAGCGCAAAAAGACGCTCCGTCAGACGTCGATACGATGTCGGGCGAGCTTGAGATATCAAAAAGCTTTTTGGCTAAAATTTTGCAAAATTTGGCCAGAGAGGGCATTTTGGTTTCGTTTAAGGGCGCAAACGGCGGATTTATGCTCGCGCAAAAGCCTGAAGAAATCAGTATAAAAAGAATAATCGAAAGCGCCGAAAAACGTAAAATGGCGGTATTTGAGTGCTCGATCTCGGCCGATAGTTGCTCCTCTAGTAAGGGCGGAATATGCCAAATTTGGCCGATGTTTAGCGCGCTTCAGTCTAAAATCGACGATTTTTTAGATACAATTACGTTAGCAAATATAATCAAGAAGTAAATTTTGGCAAAACAAAAGCGCAATATCCTAACCTTGGTCGCACCGTTTCTAGAGCCTATAGTAAGGTTTAAGGGGCTCACGATCGTCGGCGTCATAATCGCCATCCTAGCGATCATCATCGTGCCGCTTCCTAGCGCGGTTTTGGACTTTTTTCTTGCGCTTTCCATCTCTATCTCGGTGCTTATCATCCTGATCGCCGTTTATGTGCCAAAGCCGACCGACCTTAGCACCTTTCCGACACTCATTCTCATCATTACGCTTTTTAGACTCTCGCTAAACATAGCCACCACGCGTATGATTTTGAGCGAAGGACACAACGGTCCCGATGCCGTGAGCGAGATAATCTCAAGCTTCGGACAGTTCGTCGTAGGCGGCAACTACGTCATCGGCGTGATAGTTTTTACGATCCTAGTTCTTATAAATTTTATGGTCGTCACCAAGGGCTCGACGCGCGTGAGCGAGGTGCAGGCGAGATTTACGCTAGATGCTATGCCGGGCAAGCAAATGGCGATAGACGCCGACCTAAACGCCGGTCTAATCGATGAAAAGACAGCTAGAGAGCGCCGCGAAGCCATCATCGGCGAGGCGAATTTCTACGGTGCGATGGACGGCTCGTCTAAATTTATAAAAGGCGACGCAGTCGCTGGCATCATCATCACGATCATAAACATCGTCGGCGGCTTTCTCATCGGTTCGTTTCAGTACGGCCTAGATATGGCTACCTCGGCGCAAAACTACACGATCCTAACGATCGGCGACGGTCTAGTAAGCCAGATACCTGGCCTCATCACGTCGACGGCCACGGCGATCATCATCACTCGAGCTAGCAAGGACGATGAAAATTTCGCCGAAGGCTCGCTAACGCAGCTGCTAGGCGAATATAAAACGCTTCTAATAGTTGGCTTTATACTATTTATCTTTGCTCTAGTTCCGGGGCTACCGACGTTATCTCTGGGCTTTATCTCGCTTCTATTTTTAAGTATGGGCTATATAATGAAAGAGGTAAAAGAAGGTAAGATAAATTTGACCGCCAAGGCTCAAAGCGCAAGCTCTACCCAAGGCGAAGAAGAAGGGCAAGCCGCACCCAAGCCTCCTAAAAAAAGCGAAGAAGAGATCGCTCGAGAAGAGGAAGCCAAGATAAACGATATCTTAAAGCTTGAAATTTTAGAGCTTGATCTAGGTTACGGCCTGCTAAAGATCGCCGAAACAGATCTCATCGAGCGCATACGAGCGATGCGCCGAAATATCGCGGCACAGCTTGGTTTTTTGATGCCAAAGATCCGCATCCGCGACAACCTCCAACTACCGCCCAACGAATACCGCTTCAAGCTAAAAGGCGTCGTGATCGGGCAGGGCGAAATTTACGCGGATAAATTCCTCGCGATGGATAGCGGGCTAGTTAGCGACAATATCGAAGGTATCCCGACTAAAGAGCCGGCGTTTGGCCTTGATGCGCTATGGATCGATGCGAGCGTAAAAGAGGACGCGATACTAAGCGGCTACACGATCGTAGATCCCGCGAGCGTCATCTCTACGCACATGAGCGAGCTGATAAAACAAAACGCCGCCGAGCTCCTAACCCGCCAAGAGACGCAAAATTTGCTGGATAAGCTAAAATCTGAATACCCGGTCATCGTCGAGGATACGCTGCGCATCGCGCCTATCGGAGTGATCCAAAAGGTGCTAAAAGCGCTGCTAAAAGACCATATCCCGATAAAAGATATGCTAAGTATCCTAGAGGCACTAAGTGACATCGCCGAGGTCAGTAAAAATCTCGATATGATCGTCGAGCACGTCCGCACCGCGCTTGCTCGCGCTATCACTTCGCTTTACGTCGATGAGAGCGGGCGGCTAAATTTCTACGTGATGGAGCCCGCCGCGCAGCAAAAGCTGATCGACGCCGTGCAGTATAAAGACGGCGCGTATCACCTGATGATAAACGTCTCGCAAACGTCGGCGATCGTGCAGGCTCTGCGTGAGGCGAGAGCGAAGCGGCCGATCTCGGAGTACGGCTCGATGATACTTTGCGTGGAGCCTAGCTTGCGTAAATTTATCGCCGATATCTGCGCGAATTTCGCCATAGATATCACGGTGCTTAGCTTTGCCGAAGTTGCGGCAAATACGCCGTTTGAGACGCTAGGCACGATAGAAATATCAAATTTGTAAGGAATAAAATGACCATCCACCACCTTTCGCACACCGATCTGGACGGATACGGCGCGCAGGTAATAACGAATCACTATTTTAAAAACGTTAAATTTTATAACTCAAACTACGGCAAGGAGATCGACGAGAAATTTGATCAAATTTTGGCTCAAATTTCAGATAAAAGCGTAGCTAAGGCGCAGTCAAATTTAAGCGGCGAGCAAAATGGTAACTCGCAAAACGCGTCCGAAAATCGCGGCGAGGGCGAAGCGATTAAAAATGACGAAAAAGCTCTTATCCTGATAACGGATCTAAATTTGACCGTGGAGCAGTGCGAAGCCTACGAAAAAGCACTCGTAAATAAAAACGCTAAAATTTTACTCCTAGATCACCACCAAAGCGGAGCCGAGTGCGCGAGCAAATTTAGTTGGTATTTTTTAGATAGCTCAAGGTGCGCGACTAAGATCACGCATGATTTTTTCGCTAAAATTTACGGGGTCGATGCTAGCCTAAATCACTTTAGCGACGTCGTAAATGCGGTCGATATCTGGCTAAAAGACGACGTAAATTTTGAAATGGGCAAGGTCGGGCTGGGACTCGTCGCAAACGCAAAAGAGATAAATAAAACGATGTTTGAGGCTGAAAATTCGCGCTATCTTTTTTATCTTATCGAGCGTGCGCGGGAGTTTTTTGACGCGGGAGACGACTACGTCGGGCTTGACGAGGCG